>JAITQD010000032.1 GCA_031289095.1 Azoarcus sp. | reverse complement strand
TTGCTTGCTTGCTTGCTTGCTTGCTTGCAAAAAGCATGCGACAAGCCGTGGAAACGTCAAGTTTTCTGGATGCTAACATGTGAAATTTTCCACAAAAACAGAAAGATGCTAATCGTTCTAATTATTTTAGTGCTTCCGGCCATGTCTTGGTCAATGCACGGACAATCAGCACCGATAACCACGTCACGAAATGGGATAATTCAATGGAAACTTCTGCATAACCCAAGCATCCTCCTCATTCATTTGTCAATGCACAGACAACCTGTATTGATCACCATCCGCAAGCTGGCCGGGGGAGTTTTGCCTGTCGGAATGGTTACGGCCAGCACCCGAAGGGCATTTCACACAAGCGAGTTGCGCAGATCTTTCAAAAGCACACCCGCCACCGGCCAGCGCACCAACAGCCAACTACGCCTCTTGCCGCAGCCAGACAAACTCTCTATACTTCGCCGTTTTTCGTGCATCAATACGTCAGGACATCCAGATGGTCGTCATTCGCCTTGCCCGTGGCGGCGCCAAGAAGCGCCCCTTCTACAACATCGTTGCCGCCGATTCGCGCAACCGCCGAGATGGTCGCTTCATCGAGCGCGTCGGCTTCTACAACCCGGTCGCCACCGGAAACGCGCAATCGCTTTCCATCAACAGCGAACGCCTCGCCTACTGGAAAGAGCACGGCGCGCGCCTGTCACCAACGGTCGCCCGTCTGGTCAAGCAAAACGCCAAGGCCGGACAGCAACAGATCGCCGTCTGAACCGCATGATCGTACTGGGGCGCATCGCCGCCCCTTTTGGCGTCAAGGGCTGGTTCAAGCTGCAAACGTTTGGTGACGATTCGCTGTCGTGGCAGAAGATGTCGCATTGGTGGATCGCCCCCACGGACGGAACCCCCGCAGCCGAATGGAAGCAGTATGCCTTGCACGGCAGTCAGGCGCATGGCAAAGGTCTGGTTGCCAGCCTCGAAGGCATCGCCGACCGCGACGCGGCGCAGGCGCTCGCCGGCTGGTACATCGCCGCGCCGCGCGAAGCCCTGCCCGACACCGGGGACGACGAATACTACTGGGGCGACCTCGTGGGCATGACAGTGCGCGACGAAGCGGGCGAAATGCTGGGCGAAGTCGCCGGACTCATCTCCACTGGCGCGCACGACGTGCTCCAGGTGCGCGACGGCGACACGGAACGCCTGATTCCGTTCGTGGCCGCCTATGTGAACGACATCGACATTACCGAGCGAACAATACGCACGGCATGGCAAAAAGACTGGTGAAAAGCGCGATGCACACCAACGAAGTGACGCCGATGCCCGATGGCGCACGCCGTTACGACGTCATCACGCTCTTCCCCGAAATGTTCGCCGCCCTCACCGGCAGCGGCATCACCCGGCGGGCCCTGGAACGCGAGCTGTACCACATCGCCTTCCATGATCCGCGCGAGTTTACGAACGACCCGCATCGCACCGTCGATGACCGCCCCTACGGAGGCGGCCCCGGCATGGTGATGCTGGCTGAA
Source organism: Azoarcus sp. (assembly GCA_031289095.1). Classification (GTDB taxonomy): domain Bacteria; phylum Pseudomonadota; class Gammaproteobacteria; order Burkholderiales; family Rhodocyclaceae; genus WRNU01. Next base: position 84,453 of record JAITQD010000032.1, on the reverse strand, counting down.
CCGCTGGCGCAGGGCATTGCACGGGCGCGCGGACGACAAAATGAGACGCTCGGCCTCACCGGGCCGCTCATCTATCTGTCGCCGCAAGGCGTGCCGCTCACGCACGGCAAAGTGATGGAACTGGCGCGCAAGCCGGGGTTGATCCTGCTTTGCGGGCGCTACGAAGGCATCGACCAGCGCCTGCTTGACCGCGCCGTGGATGAAGAAATCTCGCTCGGCGATTTCGTCCTCTCAGGCGGCGAACTGGCGGCGATGGCGCTCATCGACGCCATGGTGCGCCAGTTGCCGGGCGCGCTGAACGATGCCGGATCGGCGCAAGAAGATTCTTTCGTCGCCGGCCTGCTGGACTGTCCGCACTACACGCGGCCAGAAGTCTATGAAAACGAACGGGCGCCGGAAGTGCTGCTTTCCGGCAACCACGCACTGATCCGCCGCTGGCGGCACAAGCAGGCATTGGGCCGCACCTGGCTGCGCCGTCCCGATCTGCTTGCCGAACGGGGACTGGATAAGGAAGAATTGCGCCTTCTGGAAGAATTCCAGCGGGAGCATCAAGCGCAAGCCTCAGCCTTTGGGCCAGAGGAACTTGCATAAACCGCGCGCATCAGGCATTTGCCTGCTCATTTGCCTGCTCTGCGCGCCAGGCCAACGGCCATTGAACGATAGGAAAATCGCACCATGAATCTGATCCAGCAACTTGAACAGGAAGAAATCGCCCGTCTGACCGGCGGCAAGCCCCAACCCGAGTTCGCCCCCGGCGACACCGTGGTCGTACAGGTCAAGGTCAAGGAAGGCACGCGCGAGCGTCTGCAAGCCTATGAAGGCGTGGTCATCGCCAAGCGCAATCGCGGCCTCAACTCATCCTTCATCGTGCGCAAGATTTCCTCCGGCGAAGGCGTGGAGCGGACGTTCCAAACCTATTCCCCGCTGGTGGCCTCCATCGAAGTCAAGCGCCGCGGCGACGTGCGCCGCGCCAAGCTCTACTACCTGCGCAGCCGTTCCGGCAAGTCGGCGCGGATCAAGGAAAAGCTCGACTACAAGGCCGCCGCCAGCCGGAAACAGACTGCCGGCAACTGATTTCGTCCGGAAACATCAAAAAACGGGGCCGCTGGCCCCGTTTTTTGTTGCCATGAAAACGTGACCCTGAAACTATGACCGACCCATTTTCTTACCGCCGCTCCACCATATAGAGCATCACCGCAGCCGCCGCAAGAAACAACAGGCTGGGCGTGACCGCCGCCATCAGCGGCGTCCACGAATTGATCAGACCGAGACTGGAAAACAAACCGTTGAGCAGGTAAAAACCCACGCCGAGCATCACCCCCAGAAACACCTTGACGCTCACACCGCCGCTACGCTCATGGGTCAACGCAAACGGCAGCGCCAGCGCCAGCATCACCAGGGAAGCAAAAGGCGCGATAAGCTTTTTCCACAACGCAATCTCGTAGCGCTCCGAACTTTGCTGGTTGTCGCGCAGATGGCGGATATAGGCCCACAGATTGGCAACCGACATCCGCTCGGGCTGCACCATCAGCACGCTCAACACCTCGGGGGTCAGCGCAGATTGCCAGATCAGCACGGGCGGCGAAGTCAGCGTCGCGTGGTCGTCGGAAAACGCCGTCTGCGTTACACCGGAGAGACGCCAATAACCATCACCTTCCAGTTCCTTGACGTATTCACCGTGCTCGGCCTCCGAAATCGAGTTTAGCGCGCCGTCGTCGTCGAAAGTGTAGACTCGCACCCGTTCCATGCTGCGATCCGGTTGCAGCGTGCGCACATTCACCACGCGACGGCCATCCTTCACCCACAACCCCGAGCGCAATTGCTGCGAAACCGTCGAATTGGTCGCCGTAAGCCGCCATTGCTGCGCCGCGCTCTCAGCGGGCGGCGCAACGTATTCGCCGACGATAAAGGTCAGCACCACCGGCACACAGCCGACCAGCCCCAGCATCCACAACATCGTCGTCGTCGAAAGGCCGGAAGCGCGCATCACCGTAATTTCGGAATGGCGGGCGAGCGTCGTCAGGGCATAAAGCGAACCGATCAGCACCGCCACCGGCAGTAATTCGTACACCCGGCCAGGCACGATCATCGCTACATACAGCAGCGCATGATAGATCTGATAGCCGTCCTTGCCGATGTTGTCGAGTTCGTTGACAAAATCGAAAAAAGCAAATAGCCCAAGAAAGGCCACCAGCACCATCAGGGTAGCACCGTAAATTTCGCGCGCGAAATACCCGAGCAGGATGCGATTCACGACTCACCCCTTTCCGGTTCGGCGCTTTCCACAGACGCAGACGGCTCCGGCGGCGTCTTATTTGCGCGACGACGCCAGATCGGCGTCACCGCAAGACGGCAATAGAAAAGCAGCGCCAACAATGCGAAAGCCAGCAAATGCGGCAGCAGCAGGCCGAGCGAGAACGGCATGCGCTCTTGCGACACCCAGGACTGGCACACAAGAATGGCATTGTTGTAGATCAGATAAATGAAAATCGCCAACAACAGGTTACTAGTGCGCCCCGCTCGCGGGTTGACGAAAGAAAGCGGAATCGCCAGCAAGGCCAGAAACAGCGCCGCCAGCGGCGTGCTGACACGGAAAGTCAGCTCGCCGAGCGCGCGCGCGCGAATAGGCGTGCGGAGCAATTCAAGCGTCGGCTTCGCACGCATCTTGGAAGGGCCGACGGACTGCTGGTTCGACTCGATGCGCAACTGATAGCGGTCGAAAATCATCACCCGGTATTCGGGCGTTCCTGGACGTCCATCGTAACGGCGCCCCCGTTCGAGCACCACGTAGCGATTGCCTTCTGCGTCGGTATGGAGTGAGCCTTGGGAAGCCACGACCACGGTCAGACGACCGTCCTTTTCCTCGCTCACAAAAACATTGCTCACCTTGCCGTCGCCGCCCGCACCGATCTCGACAAAAAACACCCGCCGCGCGCCGGAAGACTCGCGGAACACGCCGGGCGCGATGCGCTGGGTATCGTCGCGGCTTTCAAGCTGAACGCGGTATTCGGCGCTTTTCTGATTCGCCCAAGGGCCGAGAAACATCGTCACGCCGCCAATCACCAGCACCAGCGGAAACGCAAACCGCATCACCGGCGCAATCCAGGCCGTCAGCGGCATACCGGCGGAAAACCACACCACCATCTCGGAATCGCGGTAACCGCGCGACAACGACAACAACACGCCAAGAAACACCGTCAGCGTCAGGACGATGGGCAAATCCACCAGCGAACCGAAACCAATCAGCGCCAGCACCGCATCGGCGGGCACCCTCCCCCCGGCGGCCTGCCCGAGCAAACGAATCAGCACAATGGTGATCAACACCATGAACAGCACGATGAACACCGCCCCCGCTGCATGCGTAAATTCCCGTTGCAGGGTGCGGCGAAAGATCATTGCTCGATAACCGAATGAAAGTTCAGGGGAAAGGCGGTGTTTTTTTGACGGAACCCGCTGGAACGGAACATAATTGCAACCCATTTCCGCCCGGCGCACCCGACATATCGTACGGTCTCGCGCCAGCCAGGTTTTTCAGGAGCGAAGCCCGTGGAATCTACCATAAAGACCACGCCCCCCGAGCGATTCCGCACGGGACTTCTCATTCTCCCCGCCTTTACCGGCAATCCCCTTCCCCCGGCCAGCCTCGTCGTAGACGAAGCCAGTCAGGGAAAACTCTCCCGGCTCATCTCCGGCGGCGAACTCGGCGACAAGGCCGGCTCTACCCTGCTCCTGCACGGCCTCGACGGCGTCGCCGCCGAACGGGTGCTGCTGGTCAACTTTGGCCCGCCCGATGTGTTCGGCGACAAACCCTGGCGCGAAGCCTTCACCGCCATCGGCAAGGCACTGGCGGCAACCGCCGCAAAAGATGCCGCCATTGCGTTCGACGAAGCAACCCTCCCGCCGGGGCGCGACACCGCCTGGGCGCTGCGGCAGGCAAGCCGCATCGTTGCCGACGGCGCATACCATTTCGCACCCGCCCGCGCCGAAAAAAAACACCCAAAAAAGCACGGCGTCGACAAAGTCGCCTTCATCCTCCCCGCCGCCGACAAAACACTGGAAGAAGCAGTGCGCCAAGGCCAGGCCATTGCAGAAGGCATGGCCCTGGCGAAAGACCTAGGCAACCTCGGCGCAAATATCTGCACACCCGCCCACCTCGCCGACGTCGCGCATGACCTGGGTAAACAATACAAATTTGAAGTCGACATCCTCGAACGCGACGACATGGAAAAGCTCGGCATGGACGCCTTTCTCGCGGTCGCGCGCGGCGCAAAACAAAGCCCGCGCTTCATCGTCATGCGCTACCAAGGCGACAAACCGCACAAAAACAAAGGCAGCAAAGCAAAATCGCACCCGGTGGTGCTCGTCGGCAAAGGCATCACTTTCGACTCCGGCGGCATCTCCCTCAAACCGGGGGCCGACATGGACGAAATGAAATACGACATGTGCGGCGGCGCAAGCGTCATCGGCGTCTTCAAAACCATCGCGGCCCTGGCGCTGCCGCTCGACGTCATCGGCATCGTCCCCGCCACCGAAAACATGCCCGACGGCAACTCCACCCGCCCCGGCGACATCGTGCGCTCGCTCTCGGGCCAGACCATCGAAATTCTCAACACCGACGCGGAAGGCCGTCTCATTTTGTGCGACGCCCTCACCTATGCCGAACGCTTCAAGCCCGCCTGCGTCATCGACATCGCCACCCTCACCGGCGCCTGCGTCGTCGCCCTGGGCAAAATTCCGAGCGGTCTGTTCGCCACTGACGACGAACTCGCCGACGAACTGACACAACGCGGCATCGACGCTGGCGATCGCCTCTGGCGGCTACCGCTGTGGGAGGAATACCAGGATTTGCTCAAGAGCAACTTCGCCGACATGGCCAACATCGGCGGGCGCTACGGCGGCGCGATCACGGCGGCGGCCTTTCTGTCGCGCTTCGCCAAAGCGTACAAATGGGCACATCTCGACATCGCGGGCACCGCCTGGTTATCGGGCGAAGCCAAAGGCTCCACCGGACGGCCACTGCCGCTGCTCGCCGAATTTCTGCTCGCGCGCGCCAATGCGCGCAAACAGCACTGACACCGGGCAATACTGTGACGAGCGTCCAGTTCTACCACAACGCCCGCGATCCGCTCGCCCTTGCCTGCGAACTCATCGGCAACGCGCATCGCGGCGGTCGCCGGGTGGTCGTCGTCAGCCCGGACGCAGCCCTGGCGCAGCAGCTCGACCGCCAGCTTTGGACAGCGGAACCTGGCAGCTTCATCCCGCACGTATTGAGCGGCTCGCCGCTGACGCCGGAAACCCCTGTGTTCATCGCCGTTGCTGGCGAAACCCAATGGCCGCACACCGACCTGCTCTTCAACCTTGCCGCTGCGCTTCCCGTCGCCTGCGAGCGTTTTCGCATGCTGATCGAAATCATCGGCAATAGCGAAAACGAGCGCGCACCCGCGCGCGCACGCTGGATACATTACAAACAACAACAATTTCCGCTCAAAGCGTTCGATGCCGAGCGTAGGATCACCCTATGATTACCCGCTCCCGCCCGCCAGGCATTCCCCTTGGCGAAAACGAACTGGACGTCGCCAACACCCTGATCAACGAGGCCAACGCCTTGCTGCGCCTGCATGGCGAAGACCCCGACAACGACGGCACCGGCGACGATCTGCCCGTCCTGACCGAAGTCATCTTCGACCTTGGCGAATCCGCCGCGCCGCCCGCCCCCGCCCCGGAAACACCCGTCGCGCAACCCACCCGCCCGGTCGCACCGCCGCCGCGCGCGGGATTGACACCGCAGCCCTCCCCGCCACGGGTTCCGCCCGCAGCCACGCCACCCCCGCGCGTGACGCCACAAACCGCACCGCCCCCGCGTGTAACGCCGCAAACCGCACCGCCCCCGCGTGTGACGCCGCAAACCGCACCGCCCCCGCGTGTGACGCCGCAAACCGCACCGCCCCCGCGTGTGACACCACAAACCGCACCGCCCCCGCGTGTGACACCACAAACCGCACCGCCCCCGCGTGTGACGCCTGTCACCGCCGTTCCGCCTCGTTCCGCAGCACCGCCGCCGCAAGCCGGACTGACGACGCTCATCCCGTCCGCCACCATCGTGCGGTCGATCGTGTCGCCCCCGCCAATAGCACTGCAAACCGGGTTGGCTGCGCGCATCCTCGCGTCGCAAACCCAGGCCACCACGCCCGCCATCCGTCCACCTGCGCCTCAGCCGAGACCGTCGTCGCTGCAACCGCCGCAGACGGCGGCATCCGCGCCGCAGCCAGCCGAACCGGTCATCACGCAAACGCGGGTGCAGGCCATCGCTGAAGACCTCAGGCAGCTCGACACCTTCATCGTCGGCGCGGTCGAAACCTGGATGCGCGAGGAGCTGCCATCGCTGCTCATGCGCGAAATCGCCAAGCTCAACGAGCGTCTGCGCACCGAGGCGCTCGTGCACTTGCGCACAACCCTGTTGCCCCGGCTTTCGGAGCACATCACCGAACAGGTCGACAAACTTCTGTACGGCAAGCCGGACAACGAGTAAAGGCCCCTGCGCACTCCGGAATTGCTCGCCTCCCGCAGGGACGGCGCTGTGCCCCGCAACGCATATTTCGCGCCCATCCGGGACACGACATCCGCGTTCGGTGCTCTAATCCTTTTTTTACCCGCAACACGCCAAAATGGACATCCAGCATTACATGCACACCCTTGGCCGTCAGGCGCGCGACGCCTCACGTCTGATCGCGGCAGCCTCGACCGGCGCAAAAAATACGGCGCTCGCCGCCATGGCGGCGGAGATTCGCGCCCGGCGCAATGCGCTCATCGCCGCCAATGGTCAGGATATTGCCGCAGCGCGCGCAGCGGGTATCGAGCCTGCCATGCTCGACCGCCTGACCCTGAACGAAAAAGGCGTCGAGGCGATGGCCGCCGGACTCGAACAGGTCGCCACGCTGCCCGATCCGGTGGGCGAAATCACCGATGTACGCCAGCGTCCATCGGGAATTCAGGTCGGCAAAATGCGCGTGCCGCTCGGGGTGATCGGCATCATCTACGAAGCCCGCCCCAACGTGACCGCCGACGCCGCCGCGCTGTGCCTGAAAGCGGGTAACGCCGCGATCCTGCGCGGCGGCAGCGAGGCCATCGAATCCAACCGGGCCATTGCCGCCTGTGTCCACGCCGGTCTCAGGGCAGCAAAGCTGCCTGAGCACGCGATTCAGGTCGTCGACACCACCGACCGCGCCGCCGTCGGCGCGCTCATCACCCTGCCGGAATACGTCGACGTTATCGTTCCGCGCGGCGGCAAGGGCCTGATCGCGCGTATCGCCAACGAGGCTCGGGTGCCGGTCATCAAGCATCTCGACGGCAACTGTCACGTCTATATCGACGACGAGGCCGATCCGGCCAAGATCGTGCCCATCGTCGAAAACGCCAAAACGCAACGCTACGGCACCTGCAACACCACCGAATCGCTGCTGGTGGCGCGCGCTGCGGCCCAGTCGGCGCTGCCCGCGCTCGCCGCCATGCTGGCGGGCAAAGGGGTGGAAATGCGCTGTTGCGAAGAATCGCTGGCGATCATCCGCCAGGCGGCCATCGCCGGCGCGAAGCTCGTCGCCGCGCGCGAAGAAGACTGGCGCGAGGAATACCTGGCCCCGATCATCGCCATCAAGGTCGTCGCCGGGCTGGACGAAGCCATCGCCCACATCAACGCCTACAGTTCAGCGCATACCGAAGCCATCGTGACCGAAAACTACACCCGCGCCATGCGCTTTCTGCGCGAGGTGGATTCCTCCTCGGTGATGGTCAACGCCTCAACCCGCTTCGCCGACGGCTTTGAATACGGACTCGGGGCCGAAATCGGCATCTCCACCGATAAAATCCACGCGCGCGGCCCGGTCGGCCTTGAAGGACTGACAAGCCAGAAGTGGATCGTATTCGGCAACGGCGAGGTTCGGCGTTGACCGGAAAGCCATGACGGCACCGTTCAGCCCCGAAACGTCCCCTGCCCTGCACGGCGAACTCGATGCATTCGTCGACACGATATGGCTCGAACACGGCCTGGCGCGCAACACCCTGGCCGGCTATCGCAGCGACCTGATGCTTTTCGGGCGTTGGCTCGCAGGACGCAACAAGAGCATCGACGACGCCGCCAACGAAGACCTCGCCGCCTATCTCGCCGAATTCAGCCTGCGCGCCAGACCGGCGAGCCAGCGCCGGCTGCTGTCGGCATGGCGGCGCTATTACCACTACCTCCGCCTCAACGGGCGCATCAGCGAAGACCCTACCCTGAAACTGGACTCGCCATTGCCGACACAAAGATTCCCACGCACCCTGAGCGAGGCGCAGGTGGAAGCGCTCCTCGCCGCGCCCGACACCGACAGCGCGTTCGGGCTGCGTGATCGCTGCATGCTCGAAGTCATGTACGCAAGCGGGCTGCGGGTATCGGAACTGACCGGACTCAAGATTTTTGCACTCGACACCCGCGACTGCACCGTGCGCATCCTCGGCAAAGGCAGCAAGGAACGGCTGGTGCCGCTCGGCGAAATCGCCGCCGACTGGGTGAAACGCTATCTCGCCGAAGCGCGCCCGCCGCTGCTCAATGGCCGAAGCTGCGACGAACTATTCGTTTCCCGCCTGGGCGCTGGCATGACCCGGCAGAGATTCTGGGCCATCGTCAAACAATATGCGTTCGACGCCGGGATCGAGCCGCATTTGACGTCACCGCACGTGCTGCGTCACGCCTTCGCCACTCATTTGCTCAACCATGGCGCCGACCTGCGCGTGGTGCAAATGCTGTTGGGGCACGCCGACATCTCAACCACCCAGGTCTATACTCACGTCGCCCGCGAGCGCCTCAAACAGCTACACCAGAAACATCATCCGCGCGCCTGAAAAATCATGAGCAAACGCAAAAACACGCGCATGCGTCCGAAACGCCAGCGACACGCTTTTTGCGGCAACACAAGGCCGATTATTCACGTCATCTTTAACAAATACCAAGAGCACAGCGGCACGGCGTGAGCGCAACTCATTAGCGACAGGCATTCATGCCTGTCGCTCAAAATGAACCTGAAAGAGGTTTGCATCTCCTCCCATCAGGGGCGGTTCTCGAAACGCCCCTGCGGTCGAAACCCGGCCTTCAGGCCGGGGTCTCAAGCTCCGCGCCGCCCTGAAGGGCGGGGTTCAAACCGGAGTCAGTTACGATGAAAACGCCCAGCCTGATCGTCCCGATGCACGGAGACTGCAAAGTTTTCACGCGCAACTCGCGCACCAACACGACGAGGGTTCTGCAAACCATCCCGGTCAATGTCACGCAGTAAACCTGGATACGCATCACACACCACCTTCTTTGCTGACGGTTATCTCTTTTAACCGTACCGGGGGCGTTGATATTTCTCAGTTGCTCTTGCCAAAACAAAAAAGTTTTGCATCGAAAAACAAATGCTGGCAAAATGCAACCCATGCCATTTTTCGGTGCTGCGCTGTTGCATTCGCATCCTGGAGCGGCAACAGCCATCGCATATCTGTGACGTCATTGCGGTGGCGTTTTCGGTAACATCAATCCCAGACAACTCATGGAGAGCAAAAATGATCGACCTCGAAACCTTGGCCCTGCCTGAACTACGCACTTTGCGTGCCCAAGTCGAAACAGAAATCCGCCGTCGTGGTTCCGCCACGCAACGTCTAATCAAGCGCGTACAAAAGCTGGCTGCCGATCAAGGCTTATCCCTCAATGAACTCATCGCCGTCGCTGGCGGCACGGGCGAAGTTCCGACAATTTCCCGTTCCGGTACCGCGATCAAATATCGCAATCCGGTCAATCCCAGCCAAGGCTGGACGGGCCATGGCCGCAAGCCAGGCTGGGTTGTCGAGTACCTCGCCAATGGTGGCACGCTGGACAAGCTCGCGGCTTGAAGGTTGGCTTCTCAACCACGAAAAAGCCCGATTCCGGGCTTTTTCGTTTTATGCAGCCTGACGAGTCCCAACGTATTCCGCATTTTGGCGCATTATCATTCCCCCATCCCGGCCAGATCGCCATCCATTCCGGCGGAAACGTTTTCTACCGTTCCGCGCTGGATATACACGCCGGCCCGCCGCACGCCCTTCATCACCCCTAGCTTCGCTACTCGAACCCTGACCCAGGGCGCGGCAAACTCCCTGCATAGCAGGTCGGCGACGAATTCGCCCAGGGTCTCGATCAGATTGAAATGACGCTCCGCGAGTTCGCGCCGGATATATTCGATCACCTCGGCATAGTCGATGGTGTCAGCGATATTGTCACGGGCAGCAGCGGCTTCCGGCAAGCCGAAGTTCAGGTCGAATTCAACGATCTGGGGCGCGATGCGCTCGCGGGAATGAATTCCCACCCGGGCATCGACACGCAGCGCTTCGATAAAGATGAAATTCATCGCGGTTCCCAATAAAATCGCTGCAATTCTAGCCGCCCGTGACCGGGCGCGCACAACTCACGGAGAAACGATGGACATCCCATCTCTCATACCGCTGCTCATCGGCGCCTATCTCGTTGGTTCTGTTCCCTTCGCCGTCGTATCGAGCCGCCTGTTCGGCCTCAAGGATCCGCGCAGTTACGGCTCCGGAAACCCCGGCGCGACCAATGTCTTGCGCAGCGGCAGCAAAGCCGCCGCTGCACTGACGCTGGCGGGCGATTGTTTCAAGGGCTGGCTGGCGGTATGGGCCGCGAGCGCGCTCGGCTTCGACGCCGTGATCGCCGCGCTGGCGGGGCTGGTCGCTTTCGTCGGCCACGTCTTCAGCGTCTTTCTGCGCTTCAGGGGCGGCAAGGGCGTCGCCACCGCCCTTGGCGTGCTGGCCGGCATCGGCCCCGCCATCGCGCTGACCTGCCTCGGCATCTGGCTGCTGGTTGTGCTGGCGAGCCGCTATTCGTCGGTGGCTGCGCTCACTACGGCGGCGGTCGCGCCCATCGTCACCGGCCTGGTAACGCGCAGTATGGTCTTCCCGGCCATCGTGCTGGCGCTCAGCGCAATACTGATCTGGCGTCACGCCGCCAACATCGGACGGCTCCTGTCCGGCACGGAAGAAAAGATCGGTCGTGGCAAACAGCGGTAGAGGCAAACCTACGTGTCCGCCCCGGGTTTGGACGCACCCGGACGGGCCAACCCGGCCAGTGCCCAGCGCGGGCGCACCTGGATAACGGCATCTCCGCGCGGCGCTTCTCCCCGCGCCAGACGCTGCGCGGCGGCGAACGCGATCATCACGCCATTGTCGGTACACAGCGCCGGCGCCGGGTAGTACGTGCGGGCGCCAAGACGGCCAGCAGCGGTGTCGAGCGTGGCGCGCAAGGCCAGGTTGGCGCCAACGCCTCCCGCCACCACCAGGGCGCGCAGTCCGGTTCGTTTGAGCGCCGCCGCCGCTTTCGCCGTCAACACATCGACCACGGCTTGCTGAAAGTCGGTCGCCAGATCGGCGCACCAGTCCGGCTGCCAGTCCGGCGACGAAACAACGTTGAGCACCGCCGTTTTCAGACCGCTGAAGCTGAAGTCGAGATCGCCGGAATGCAGGAGCGGACGGGGCAGCCGAAACCGCCCACCCCGCCCACGCGCGGCGAGCGCCGCCAACTGCGGCCCGCCTGGATATCCGAGGCCGAGTATCTTGGCCGTCTTGTCGAAAGCCTCTCCAGCAGCGTCGTCGAGCGTCTCGCCGAGCAATTCGTAATCGCCCACATCGCTCACCCGCATCAACTGGGTGTGCCCACCCGACACCAGGAGCGCGACGAACGGAAAAGCCGGTGGATCATCAGAGAGCAGCGGCGAAAGCAAATGTCCTTCGAGATGATGCACGGGCAAGGCCGGAATGCCCGCCGCCATGGCCATGGCCTCGGCCACGCTCGCTCCCACCAGCAGCGCCCCCGCGAGACCCGGCCCGGCGGTATAGGCAATTGCGTCGAGATCGGCGACGGCCAGACCGGCTTCGTCCAGGGTCTGTCGAATCAGGGCTGGCAACAGGCGGATGTGATCGCGCGAAGCCAGTTCGGGGACGACGCCGCCATAGACAGCGTGAAGATCGACCTGCGTATGCAATGCCTGCGCGAGCAGCCCGTCCCGGTTGTCGTAAATGGCGACGCCGGTTTCATCGCACGACGATTCGATCCCCAACACTTTCATCGACTGGCTCCGGCTCGACGTCCCGCCCCGGGGGGAAGGTGCAAAGGGCGAAATTCTACCCATCTGCGGCATGGAACCCAAAAAATTCACACGGAAACCTTGCCTGCCGTCCGTACTTCGCTTATATTTCGCGTCTTTCACCGTCCAGAAACTTGAGGAAGCAGGCAATGCCGGGTATCCGCGTCAAGGAAAACGAACCGTTCGAGGTCGCCATCCGTCGCTTCAAACGCACGATCGAAAAGACCGGCGTACTCACTGAACTGCGCGCGCGCGAGTTCTATGAAAAGCCCACCGCCGAGCGCAAGCGCAAGCTCGCCGCTGCGGTCAAGCGCAATCACAAGCGCCTGCGCAGCCAGACGCTGCCGCCCAAGCTGTTCTGAAGCAAGCACTCCCAGCCAACGATTCTGGCGGCGGCAACCGCCGCCGCCCGTGAGCGGACGACGCCGTGTAAGTATCCAATGGGTGCTTACACGGCGCGATGTTTTGCGCGACCAATGATTCCTCAATCCTTCATCCAGGACTTGCTCGCCCGCATCGACATCGTGGATGTCATCGAACGCTACCTGACGCTCAAGAAAAGCGGCGCGAACTACTTTGCGCGATGCCCTTTCCACGGCGAAAAATCGGCATCCTTTTCCGTCAGCCCCTCCAAACAGTTCTACCATTGCTTTGGCTGTGGCGCGCACGGCACCGCCATCGGTTTTCTCATCGCCCACAACGGCCTGTCGTTCGTCGAGGCGGTGCGCGAGCTGGCACACAACGCCGGCATGCAGGTTCCCGACGACGGACGCGACACCCGGCGGCAGGACGACAGCCACGAGCGCCTCATCGCCATCATGACCACGGCGGCGAAGTTCTACCGCGAGGCGCTGGAACACTCGCCAGAAGCAACCGCCTACCTCCAGCGGCGCGGCCTTTCCGCCGATATCGCCGCACGCTTCGGCATCGGCTTCGCACCGGACGGGCAAGCCCTGCAACGGGTCTTCCCGAACTATCAGGACAAACTGCTCACCACCGCCGGCATGGTCATCGACAACGACCAAGGACGACGCTACGACCGCTTCCGCCACCGCATCATGTTCCCGATTCACGACCGGCGTGGGCGCATCATCGCTTTCGGCGGACGTATCCTCGACAGTGGCGAACCCAAGTACCTGAATTCACCCGAAACACCGCTCTTTGAAAAAGGGCGCGAACTCTACGGCCTGTTCCTCGCCCAGAAAGCGATCCGCGAAGCCGGCTTCGTCCTCGTGGTCGAAGGCTACATGGACGTCGTCGCCCTCGCCCAGTTCGGGCTGGAAAACGCGGTGGCGACCCTCGGCACCGCGACCACGCCGCACCACGTCCAGGCGCTCCTGCGCCAGACCGACCGCATCGTGTTCTGCTTCGACGGTGACGCGGCCGGACGCCACGCCGCCTGGCGGGCGCTCGAAAACGCCCTCGAAGCCTTGCGCGACGACGTTACCCTGTCTTTCCTGTTTCTGCCGCCCGAGCACGATCCCGACACCTTCATCCGGGAAAAAGGTATCGACGCCCTGCGCGAAGCCGCAGCACACGCCACCCCGCTGGCGCGCTTCCTGCTCGACAGCATCGCGCAGGATTGCGACACCGCGAGCGCAGAAGGCCGCGCACGCCTGGTGCACGACGCAAAACCGCTCATCACCCGCATCCCGGCAGCGGCGGCGATTCTGCGCCTGCAACTGGTCAAGTCCATCGCCGGCATGAGCCACCTCACCCAGGGCGAAGTCGAACACGCCTTTGGCATCGCGCCCGCCGATGCCCGCCCGCGCGCCACGACACCGCCGGGAAACGCCGCCCGCCCAGACCAGCGCCGCCCGCCCGCCCGCCGTCCGCCGCCGTCCACGGTCTCAACCCTGCTGCGCCTCGTCCTCCAGCACCCGGCCCTCGCCGCACGGCTGCCGATCGGCCTGATCCCGGACGACAGCGCAGAAGGACGCGCCCTGATCGCCATCATCGACCTGATCGACCTCGGCGAGCAGCCCGGCGGTCTCGGCGCCCTGATCGAACGCTTCCGCGACGCCCCTCACGGTGACACGCTGGCCCGGGTCGGCGTCGAACTCATCGACAACGAATTCGACCCCGCCGTAATCGAAGCGCTGTTCGAGGACACACTACTGGCATTACAAATCGACGCCGTTACCCAGGAATTTGACAAAACCAGGGCCGAGTTGGGAACACCGCTTTCAAGCGACGCCCAGCTTCGCCTGGGAGCGCGCGTACGGGAATTACAGGCGGAAAAAGAGGATCTGCGCAGGAAAAGAAGCACGCTCGCTACGCTTACAAAACCCTCCGATCTGTAGTATAATTTACTGTTTCATCTGCCGCCCGAGGAGTGCCATGGCACGCGAAAAAGCCAAGGATCCCCGCAAGACCAGCGCCGCCAAAGGGCGCAGCACCAAAACCAAGGAAGCCAGGGACAAGGCCGCGCAACAGATCATCCAGAGTCCCGAGGCCGCCCAACTGGACGCCGAAGTCCGGCGAACCCAGCTCAAGACCCTGATCACGCTCGGCAAGGAACGCGGCTACCTGACCTACGCCGAAATCAGCGACCATCTGCCCGACGACGTTGCCGACGCCGAACAGATCGAAGACGTTATCTCCACCTTCAACCACCTGGGCATCCAGGTCTATGACGCTGCCCCCGCAGCGGAAGACCTGCTCATGACCGACAGCGTCGCCAGCCCGGTCGACGAGGATGTCGCCGAGGAAGAAGCCGAGCAGGCGCTCTCCACCGTCGACTCCGAATTCGGGCGCACCACCGACCCGGTGCGCATGTACATGCGCGAGATGGGCACGGTCGAACTTCTCACACGCGAAGGCGAAATCGAAATCGCCAAACGCATCGAGGAAGGGCTCAAACACATGGTGCAGGCCATTTCCGCCTGCCCGACCACCATTGCCGAAATGCTGGAGACCGCCGACAAGGTCGCCCGCGATGAAATGCGGGTCGACGAAATCGTCGACGCGGTCATCGACCCCAATGCCTCCGAGCAGGAAGCCGCCGAGGAAGAAGTCGAAAAAGCCGACAGCGACGAGGAAGAAGCCGCAGAAGAAGAAGACGGCGACGACGACGAGGACGGCGAAGCCGCCGCCAACGCCGCCACGCTGGCGCAGCTCAAGGCCGATGCGCTCGCCCGCTTCGAGGCCATTCGCGACGACTACAAGAAGATGATGAAGGCGCTCGGCAAGGGGGGTTCGCAGAACAAGACCTACCTCAAGCACCAGCACGCCATCTCCGACGAACTGCTCGGCATCCGCTTCACCGCCAAGTCGATCGAGCGCCTGTGCGACTCCGTGCGCCGGATGGTCGAAAAAGTGCGCAGTCACGAGCGCCAGATCCTGAACCTGTGTGTCGAACGCGCCGGCATGCCGCGCCAGCACTTCATCAAGTCCTTTCCCAGCCACGAAACCGATCTCAACTGGCTGCCCAGCGAAATTGCCCTGAGCAAACCCTACGCCTTCGCGCTCGGGCGCGCCCATCCTGCCATCTTTGAAGAACAACAGAAGCTGATCGAGATGCAGGAAAAAATCGGCATCCCGCTCAAGGAACTCAAGGATATCAATCGCCAGATGTCCACCGGCGAAGCCAAAATGCGCCGCGCCAAGCGCGAAATGACCGAGGCCAACCTGCGGCTGGTCATCTCCATCGCCAAAAAGTACACCAACCGCGGCCTGCAATTCCTCGATCTCATCCAGGAAGGCAACATCGGCCTGATGAAAGCGGTCGACAAGTTTGAATACCGGCGCGGCTACAAGTTTTCCACCTACGCCACCTGGTGGATTCGCCAGGCCATCACACGTTCGATTGCCGACCAGGCGCGCACCATCCGCATCCCGGTGCACATGATCGAAACCATCAACAAGATGAATCGCATCAGCCGCCAGATCCTCCAGGAAACCGGGCAGGAACCCGATCCCGCCACCCTGTCCGAACGCATGGAGATGCCTGAGGAAAAAATCCGCAAGATCATGAAAATCTCCAAGGAACCCATTTCCATGGAGACTCCGATCGGCGACGACGACGATTCCCATCTCGGCGATTTCATCGAGGACACCGCGACGCTGGCGCCTTCCGACGCAGCCACCTACGCCGGTCTGCGCGACGCCACCGCCGAAGTGCTCGACTCGCTCACGGCGCGTGAGGCCAAAGTGTTGCGCATGCGCTTTGGCATCGAAATGAACACCGACCACACCCTGGAAGAAGTCGGCAAGCAATTCGATGTCACCCGCGAGCGCATCCGCCAGATCGAAGCCAAGGCGTTGCGCAAACTGCGCCACCCCAGCCGCTCCGAAAAACTGCGCAGCTTCCTCGACAGCGACGCCTGAGACGCAACCACGCTTCCGGGCCTATAGCTCAGTTGGTTAGAGCAGCGGACTCATAATCCGTTGGTCGCAGGTTCAAGTCCTGCTGGGCCCATAACAATAGCATCCGTAGTCATCCGTAGAAGGCCGTGAAGCCCAAGAAAATCAGGGCTTCCGGCCTTTTTCTTGTCCGTAATCCTCCGCGATTGTCCATGGACATCCTTCGGCACGAGCTACCCGCAATCCGGAGATCCTCACATGCTGACAGACACCGCCATCCGCGCCGCGAAAGCCAGTGACAAAAAACAAAAAATCAGCGACAGCGGCGGGCTGTATCTGGAGATCACGCCTTGGCCGACTTCCATGAGGCCATGGACGAAGAGGAAGAATACCGGCGGCGCTGGGAGCGGGCGAAGGCGTAACCCTATTCCTGCAACGCATCAAGCGGGACATCGAGCGCACGGGACAGGGCGCGCAGGGTTTTGACTGCGCCCTGACGCTTGCCGGTTTCGATTTGGCACAGATACGCTTTGCTGATGCCCGCCTGCGCGGCAAGCGCTTCTTGCGTGAGCGTGCGCTGTTCTCGCCAAGCCTTGACGGGGTGCGCGCCTTCCAGGATGGCATCAACGACGGCGGCGGGGATGCGGAAGCCGTCATCCGCGGCCATGGCGGCATCGAACAGGGCCGCGTCTTCGGCGTCTTCGGCGTAGTCGGCCATGCGGTTGAACAGCTCGATGGGGATAACGGCGAACTGGCGTTTTCCGTCACGTTCGATGAATTGAATTTGTGTCATTTGTAAGCACCTCCTCGGGGTGAAATGGTCAGCACCTGCACGACAAGCCGCTGACAGTCAAGTTGGTAGACAACCCGCCAATCCCCGACGCGCAGCCGGTAGCCTTCCCGACCGACGAGTTTTTTGACGTTGGCGGCGGCGAACGGATTGTCGGCCAGTTGCCTGATTTTCCCGCGCAGGCCATCGGAAACGTTGCGCGGCAGGGCGCGCAGGACTTTTAAGGCTTCGTGCGTGTATTCAATCTGGTACATGGACTTATGTTAGCAAGAAGCTAACAAAAAGTCAAACATTTTCGCGCAGGAAAACACCATGGCAACAGCCCTAGGAGGGAAGTTTTCAGTCGTCTTCAGGTTCGAGTTCAGTCCACCAACAATGCTCTGCAAATCGACTCACGCCCAGCGATGTCTCCGAGCAGATATAGCGCCCTTTCTCGACGTGCTTCTTTGAGAACTCCAGATTATCAACGCTTGCCGGGACGCGCCCGAGAATCTCCGGGTCGTTGATGTCTGGGAGGATGTCGTCAGACACCACGATTATGCCGTCTGCAATGGCGTCAAGGAGCTTTTGCGGGACTTCGTACGAAAGCGGCGGCAGGGTTTTGAGGAGTGTGACCATTATTTTTTCTCCAGTATGCACCGGAGTATAGGCCGCCCAGAGATGTCCTTGCGAGTGCCGATGACACGAAACGTCGCCCCCCTGTCGATCATCGCCTCCAACTCATGCGGCAGTTAAAGGAGGTTACGGAAACGCACCTCCTTTTGCTTTGCTGCCGTCTAAACGCACGCCCCCTTTCCGGTGCTTGTAGCGAATGGAAGAAAGCAATGCCAGCGCGATAAACACTACGCCGATCAGGCCGGTGATGGCTTCCGGGATGTGGATGGCGATCCCCGCCAGCATGAGCGCGGACAGCGAACCGATGGCGTAATGCGCGCCGTGTTCGAGGAACACGTATTCGTCCAGCGTTCCCCGGCGCACCAGCAGCACGGTAAGCGAGCGCACGAACATCGCGCCGACCGCCAGCCCAAGCATGATAAGCGCCACGTCGCGGGTTACGGCAAACGCGCCGAGCACGCCGTCGAAGGAAAAGGATGCGTCCAGCATTTCAAGGTAAAGAAAGCCGACAACGCCGCTCCGCCTGGCGGTTCGTACTGCCGCTTCGCCTTCTTCTTTGTGCTCGAACAGGCTGTCGACGCTGCTCACGGCAATGAAAAGAATCACGCCGCCAATCCCGGCGCTCAATACCGTGAGTTTCGTACCAGTATCGAGCGGCATCCATAAATAAATGGCGAAAAGCGCGAGCAACGCCACCATGACGCCTATAGAATCCAGTTTGCCCAATTGAGAAAGTTTTTTCTCGATTTTCCCCAGCCAGTGTAATTCTCTGCGTGCATCGAAAAGAAAAGAAAAAAAGACCAGCAGCAGAAACATGCCGCCAAAAGCGGAAATGCCGGCATGGCTGGCACCCAGGTGGCGCGAATATTCGTCAGGCCGCTCCAGCGCCATGTGAGCGACAGCAACGATGCCCTGCCCCGTCGCTATCGAGACAATCGCCAGAGGGAAAAGCAGGCGCATGCCGACGACTGCAATGAGTATGCCGACAGTCAGAAATATCCGCTGCCATTTCTCGTCCATTTCCTTGAGAACGGAAGCGTTGACGACTGCGTTGTCGAACGAGAGACTGACTTCCAGCACGCCGAGCAGCGCGGCGAGAAGCATGGCCGGCAGCGCGCCCATACCATTGCGCGCGCCCCAAAAGCCGGCGAGCGCCAGACAGATGATTGTGACAAAAAAAGACAGGCGAAAATTTTTCATTGCGGGATTGGTAAACCCTGGTCACGGACCACGCTTGGTAAGCACCGGCTCAGGAATGCGGACGCGAGCATAGCGCCATCAGCGCCTGCGCCGCGCCCATCTTCAGGCGATGCGCGACCAGTGCGCTTACTTCGGTTTCGCCGGGGTTGATCTCCACCGCAGCCACGCCGTTCTGCCGCGCCCACCACACGGGATGAGCGATATAGGGAAACACGCTGGTGGTGCCGATCGAGAACACCAGATCGGGGCCAGCGTCCATGACCCGCGCCAGTTGCGCCAGCGCCGCCTGCGGCAGCATTTCGCCGAACAGCACCACATCGGGGCGCAATGGACGACCGCACTGTGGACAGGCCGGCGGCAGCGCGAGACCGGCGTAATCGGCGAGGTCGCGCCGGTAGTCGCAGGCAGTACAGAGCAGCCGATGCACTGTGCCGTGGATTTCGATCAGGTTCTTCGAGCCGGCCTTGCGGTGCAGGCTGTCGATGTTCTGTGTGAGCACCCAGGCGCCAGGCTTTTCGTCTTCGAGCGCGGCAATCAGCCGGTGCGCGGCGCTGGGTTCGGCGTTGCGGCAATTGTTCTCGATCTGGGCAATGTAGCGCCAGGTGATTTCGGGCCGCCGCGCCAGCATGTGTCCGGAAAGCGCCTCTTCGATCGGGAAACCTTCTTCGGTTGCGCGGCCATTGTAAAGGCCGCCGATGCCGCGATAGGTCGGCAAGCCGGAGTCGGCTGAAATACCGGCGCCGGTGATGAAAAGCGGTCGTTCTGCACGGGCAAGCGCGGCGGCGACCGCATCGAGCACGGCATCGGGAGAGCGTTCGTTCATCGTTTCGTCATTGGCCAGGGCGCGGCGTTCAGTTCGCAGCCCTGGGCGTGGACGTCAAATCAATGTAACGGCTGCGGTCGGCATCGAAACGCTGGCGCAGATCGTCGCGTTCCTTCACCTTCTTCTCGATTGCCGCCCGCGCCCGCGACAGTTCTTCGTCTGCGTAAGCAATGGCGCTGGCAAGCCCCTCAGGCAACGGCTTGCCCTTCAGGGCCTCCACCTCGCTGTCGAGGCTTTTGCGGCGCATGGTCAGATCGCGCTCAGTGGCGCGCAATTCGGCAATGGCTTCATCGAACTGCGCCACCTCGTAGTCGCGGCGCGCGTCAAGATCGGCGAGCGAAAGATATCTTTCGCGCAAAGCGTCGTCCTGACGCCGCTGCCTGGCGGCTTCCCGGGTAGTCATTTCCTGTTGGCGCGCCCTTTCCCGGCGACTGGCGCTCTCGGCGGCAGTCGGCTGCGCCACTTCCCGGTAGATCGTCACGCCGTTGACTTTCTCGACCCAGGCGTGGCCATAACATTCTTTCGGCAAGGTATCGCCGAACACCGGGCGGCCATTGATTTCACAACTGAACACCCGCGCCACGCCCGGCTGGCCCGCGTTCGCGGGCAAGGCCAGAACAGCGAGCAGAAAGAGAAAAATACTAGGCCGCATGCGTTCCATAAACATCCCGATATGCCTGAACTGCCGCGAGATTGGATCCCAATTCCGCGTTGCTGGCCAGGTAGGCGACAAGATCGTCGAGCGTCGCCACCGCCACCACCGGAATGCCGTAAGTATCTTCAACTTCCCGCACCGCCGAAATGCTTCCCTGGCCGCGTTCCATGCGGTCAAGCGCAATTGCCACGCCCGCTGGCGCGGCCCCGTGAGCGCGGATGGTGGCCACCGATTCGCGCACTGAGGTTCCCGCCGAAATCACGTCATCGAGAATCAGCACGCGGCCTGCGAGCGGCGCGCCGATCAGGGCGCCGCCTTCGCCGTGATCCTTGGCTTCCTTGCGGTTGAAGGCGAACGGCACGTTCATTTCCTCCCCGGCCAGGCGCATCGCCGTGCCGGCGGCCAGAGGGATGCCCTTGTAGGCCGGGCCGAAAAGCATATCGAAAGCCACCCCGGAGCCAAGAATCGCCTTGGCATAGAAGCCGCACAGGGCATCGAAGGAAGCACCATCGTCGAACAGGCCAGCATTGAAGAAATAAGGCGATGTCCGCCCTGCCTTGGTCACGAAGGAGCCAAAGCGTAGCACGCCTCTCCGGCAGGCGAACACGATGAAGTCACGGCTGAGAGACATTTCAATCCAAATGTTTATCCGGCGAGCTACATTACCATCAAGTTCTTCCCGCCGCGAATCCGGGGAATCAACCTATGCGCTTTGTTCCGGAAAGTATCCAAAAAGGAAATGGATCGACATGACGCGAATCGTCAGCGCCAATCTGAATGGCATCCGCTCGGCGAGCGGCAAGGGATTTTTCGATTGGCTCGCCAGCATCGATGCCGATCTCATCTGCGTGCAGGAACTCAAGGCGCAGGCCGGCGATCTCACCGGCGCCATGCGCAACCCCGCCGGCTTGACGGGCTGGTTTCACCACGCCGAAAAGAAGGGTTACAGCGGCGTCGGGATATACAGCCGTCATCGCCCCGTACGCATCATCGAAGGCTTGGGTATACCCGGCATCGACATCGAGGGCCGTTATCTGCAACTGGACTTCTCTGCGTTCTCGGTAATATCGCTCTACCTGCCCTCGGGTTCCAGTTCGCCGGAACGGCAGGCGGCCAAATTCGATTTCATGGAACGCTTCCTGCCAAAATTGCGGCAACTCGCCGCAGACGGACGCGAATTCGTGATCTGCGGCGACTGGAACATCGCCCACCGCGAAATCGACCTCAAAAACTGGAAAAGCAACCAAAAGAATTCCGGCTTCCTGCCCAAGGAGCGCGCCTGGCTCACGCGCGTGTTCGACGAACTGGGCTGGGTCGACGTCTACCGCCGTCTTTACCCCGAGGCGAGCGGCGAAAGCTACACTTGGTGGTCGAATCGCGGTCAGGCGTGGACGAAAAACGTCGGCTGGCGCATTGACTATCAGGTCGCCACCCCCGGTTTCGCGGCGCGGGCGCGGCGGGCCAGCGTCTATAAGGAACAACGGTTTTCGGATCATGCGCCGCTCATTGTCGATTACGACACCGCACCCTGACCCGCCTCCTCTCCCCCCCGACTGCGACTGCGCCGGCCTTTGAGCGTACAATCCCCGCCTTTGCCGGCCACGCCCGGCGGAGTCCGCGATGACCGTCGTCCAGACCGAAAATCTCAACATCCTCGCCATCGACCACATGCCTTCGCCCGAGGAAATCAAGGCGTGCGTGCCGCTCGACGACGCGATAGCAGCCACGGTGGTGGCCGGACGCAAGGCGTTCATCGACATACTCGACCGCAGGGATCCCCGCCTGTTCGTGGTGGTCGGCCCTTGCTCGATCCACGACCCCCAGGCCGGACTCGACTACGCCCATCGTCTCGCCGCGCTCGCGGAGAAAGTGAAAGGCTCCCTGCTGCTGGCGATGCGCGTCTATTTCGAGAAACCGCGCACCGCGACGGGCTGGAAGGGTTACATCAACGACCCGTACATGAACGATTCCTTCCGCGTCGACGAAGGCATGGAAAAAGCGCGTCATTTCCTGCGCGAAGTCGCGCGCGTGGGCCTGCCCATCGCCACTGAGGCGCTTGACCCCATCGCGCCGCAATATTACGGCGACCTCATTTCCTGGACGGCCATCGGCGCGCGCACCTCGGAATCGCAGACGCACCGCGAAATGGCCTCCGGCCTGTCGACCCCGGTCGGTTTCAAGAACACCACCGACGGCGACGTCAGCGCCGCCGTCAACGCCATCGTCTCGGCGGCCAATCCGCACAGTTTTCTCGGCGTCAACGGCCAGGGCCAGTCGGCCATCGTACGCACGCGCGGCAACCGCTACGGCCATCTCGTGCTGCGCGGCGGCGAGCGGCCCAACTACGATTCCGTCTCGGTCTCGCTCGCCGAAGAAGCGCTCGCCAAGGCCAGACTGCCCGGCAACATCGTCATCGACTGTTCGCACGGCAATTCCTGGAAAAAGCCCGAAATGCAGCCACTGGTGATGAAGGACGTCATCCACCAGATCCGCGACGGCAACCGCTCCATCGTGGGCCTGATGATCGAAAGCAACCTCGTCGCCGGCAACCAGCCGATCCCCGCCGATCTGGGCCAGCTCAGATACGGCTGCTCGGTGACGGACGCCTGCGTCGGCTGGGACACCACGGTGGAAATGATCTGCGGCGCGGACGCGGTATTGCGCGACGCGCTACCGCGCCGGAGCGCCGCTGCATGAACCTGGTCATCCAGGGGGAACGAATCACCCCGGCGGAACTACGCCATCTGGCCGTCCTGGCCGGAACCCCGGAGATCCGCATCATCGACGGGCATGCCTTCCGCCTGGGCAACGTCGGGCGCGGCAACGAACCGCTCATCGCCGCCTTTTGCGCAAAAGCAGAACTCGACCATGCTTGGGTGCCCGCAGGGCTGCGGCTTGGCGATTTCAGCCTTTTCGTCACCGACATGGATTCCACCCTGATAAACATCGAGTGCATCGACGAGATCGCCGACATGCAGGGAGTCAAGACCAACGTGGCGGCAATCACAGAGGCGGCGATGCGTGGCGAAATCGACTTCCGCACCTCGCTCACGCGCCGCGTCGCGCTGCTGGAAGGCTTGCCAGAACAAGCGCTGGCGAAAGTGCACGCCAAGCGCCTGCGCCTGAACCCCGGCGCGGAGGCGCTGATGGCGCGCCTGAAAGCGGTCGGCATAAAGACGGCGCTGGTCTCCGGCGGTTTCACCTATTTCACCGAACACCTGAAGCGCGAACTCGGCTTCGACTACGCCTGGGCCAACGAACTGGAAATCGTTGCTGGCCGCCTCACCGGACGGCTGAGCGGCCCCATCGTCGACGGTCAGGCCAAGGCGAATCACCTCATTGCGACGCGCACCGCACTGGGTCTCTCCCCCAACGAAGTCCTGTGCGCGGGCGATGGTGCGAACGACATCCCCATGTTCCGCGCCGCCGGCTTCGGCGTGGCCTACCGCCCCAAACCGGCGCTGCGCGAAGCGGCGGACTGCTGCCTCGATTACGTAGGACTGGAAAGCATCGCGCGACTGTTTGAATAGCGCCGTCTCTGATGCCATGGGGGCGTTTCATGCCAGTATCTTCAGTTTTTTTGCATGAATACCGGGGTCAGTAACCACGATAACGCCACGCCCAGTGTGACGGTCAGCCCCAGCGCATGCAGCGCTGGCGTGCCGGAAAGCGCCAGCAGACCAAAAGACAGCAGCGTCAACGAAGCTGCCAGCGTGGTGGCAAGCAGCGTGTGCGCATGGGTCTGGCGCGCCTGCAAAAAGATGGCGTAATCAATGCCCATGCCAAGCGTCAGCAAAAGCGCAAGGATGCTCAACAACTGGAGAGGTATGCCCAGATAGCCCATGACGGCGAGCGTGGCCCCGCCGGCAATCAGCACCGGCACAACAATGCGCCAGACGCGTCGCCCAAAAAACGGATAAAGCAGAAAAGGCA
Source organism: Azoarcus sp. (assembly GCA_031289095.1). Taxonomy (GTDB): domain Bacteria; phylum Pseudomonadota; class Gammaproteobacteria; order Burkholderiales; family Rhodocyclaceae; genus WRNU01. The sequence goes on along the minus strand of JAITQD010000032.1, from coordinate 59,992 downwards.
CGGCAAGGCAGGCAAACAGCAGGGTTTGGGTCAGCAGTTCCCGGTAACGCGCCATCAGCGCAGAGATTTCACGGGTCTGGTCTACCCATTCCACCCCAGGAATGGCGTGCGCCAACCCGGCGAGCGCCGCCGCCGTGTCACGGTCGGCCAGACTCTTAAGCAGCACCATGCTCGCATGACGCGGCGCACTGCCCTCGCCGTCCGGCATCGCGCCCAGCCAAAGCGCGCGAAACGGCATGCTGACAGGCGAGGCAAGCCAGGCATCGGCAGTGAGGACGCCATCGGAAGACGCTTCCTCGTCCCAGCCTGCGGACAATTCCAGTTCTTCGCCGATGCGGGCGTTGCTCACCCGCAAACGTTCCCGCAAAACGCGCGCCTGCCGCTGCCTGGCCTCGGAAGGCAACCAGCGACTCACGGCTTCGTAGCCGCCAATCCGGTTTGCCGCCACAAAGGGGCGCAGGCGCTCAATCAGGGCTTCCTCGTTTTGCAGCAAGGCTTCCGGCGTGTCGGCGCTCAACAGAAACATCTGCGCCGGACTGGGCAGATGCAGGATGTCGGCAACCTGCCGATGTTCGGCCATCAGCGTAGCATTGCCGCTGAACAGGCCGCGAATGTCGTCGTTCGTCCGCAATTGCGCAAGTCCACCCGCCATGGCGGCGGCGAGGCAAAGCGCCAGCCCCCAGCACTTGCCAGTGTTGCGCCAACGCGGCCAGCGCGCGAGCAGGCGCATTACCGGGCCGGCGTTGCCGGGCAGCGGCAGGGTCGCGGGCAGCAGGTAGGGATAAAAACACACAACGCTCGCCCAGGCGCCGAAAATGCCGCACACAGCAAACGTCGCCATCTGCTTCAGGCCAGGGAAAGGCGTCAGGGCCAGCGCCAGGTAAGCGAGCGCGGGCGTAAGCAGCACCATGCCCAGCGTCGGCAACAGCCTGCGGTAGCGTTCCCACACCGGCTCCTCGTTGCCCAAGTGCTGCGCGAACACAAGAATGGCGTAATCGACGGCGACGCCGATCAGGCTGACACCGAAAACGAGGGTGACGGCATGCACGCGCTCGAACAGCAGGAAGGCGGCGAACAGCGCGGCCACCGTGCCGGAGACGAGCGAAACCGCGATGAGCTTCAGAGCGCGCGCACTCTGGAAGACGAAGCCGATCAGGAAAAACGTCCCCAGTAGCGATCCCAGCCCGATGAGACTCATTTCCCCTTCCGCCTGCCGCGCCGCCGCCGCCGCATGCAACACCACGCCGGCAGCAAGGAAATGCGCCTGTGGGTCGAGGGCGTGGACGCGATCCCGCGCCGCGTCGAGACGGGCGACCAGTTTTTGCTGGAAATCGCCAGCGAAGGCGCTTTGCGGCAGGGCGTAGGTCAGCGCAACGTAAGGCCGTCCATCGTGTTCGAGCATCAGTTCGCCGTTGGACGGGCGCAAAGGCGTGGCTTCACCCAGGCTTTTGAGCCAGTCGCCAAAAAAGCCATAGGGGTCGCTCTGCCAGGGGACGTTGCTGGGCGTAAACAGCGCATAGGCAAGATTCAGGGCGCGCGCCGTGGCGGCCTCCGGCGTTGCCGTGGCGAGCCATTCGCGGTCGGCGACCGTCAGTAGCCCTTGCCGATACGGAAAATAAAAATCGCCGGGGAAAACCGCGCCTGCGCCCTGCTCCGTCAGACCCAGTCCGGCGAGCGCCTCGCGCACCTCGCTGGCGGCCCGACGCGTCGTCGCGTCGTCGCGGGCGGAAACCAGCAAGGCCAATTGCCTTTCGCCCTGCGCGGCAAGCGCCTTCAGGGCGGTCTCCAGCATTGGGCGGCGTTCGTCCCGAGGCAGCAAGGCCAGCAGATCGGTATCGACGCGCCCGGCGCTATCCCGCCAGCCAGCGATCAGGTAACAGGCCGCCCCCAGTAACAGAGCAAGCCAGAGCATGGCCAGCAACCGATGCATGCGCACGAAGCCCGGCGACGGATGCGGATTACTCAAAACGCTTCCTGATTTCGGCGGAAACTTCGTTGGCATGCGTTTGCGCTTTGAATTCAATGCGGGTCACATCGCCCGCAGCGCTCCGGATCTCGACCTGCTCAATGTCGCGCCCGCCCGCAAGAGAAAGCGTCTCGATCAGGCGGGCAAGATTGGCGTCCCTGGGCTTGAAACCGAGCCGCCACGTGTCGCCTTCCACCTTGCCGTCGTAGGTGAAACGCCGCGCGAGCGTTTCAAACTCGCCCGCCAGCACGCCAAACAGAATGTCATTGATGATGCCGACCACGGGTTCCTTGTCGGTCGACAACCGCATGAGCGTACCGCCGTCGCCCGTTTGCAGGATTTCGTTTTTCGTCAGACGCATCGTCTGCTCGATGGGCGCGAGGTTTTCCCAGATCACACCGGCATCGCGCACGACCAGAAAGCGCCCGGTCGAGATGAGCGGCTTCTTGATGCGCGCAAGCTGGCGCGTCTGCTGGAATTCCCCTTGCGTCACTGGCGTCAGCACAAGACGGGCGCGCACCTCCGCGAGCAGATCGGCGGCCTGCGACGGCAGGGCAAGGCATAGGGTCAAGGCGGCGAAAAGGCATTTCGCAAACCACGACGGCGACGTTTTCATTTCACTCCCAGTTTTTCGGCGAGAACAGCGGGACTGACCAGACACATTTCCCGCGTGCGCATATCCACCGCCACCTGTACGGTATAGGCGCGTGTGAGGCGCTGGCCGCTCGCGGCATCGCGGATCGTGTAGTCGATCTTGAGGCGGTTTTCCCATTCCACGACGGCAGCCTCGATCACGATGCGCTGGCGGTAGCGCAGGGGCTGCGCGTAGCGGATGTGCAGTTCGATGACCGGCCAAGCGTAGCCGGAATCCCGCATATCCGGGTAGTCGTAGCCGAACGAGCGCAGGAGCGCCGTGCGGGCAATCTCCAGATAGCGCACGTAATGCCCATGCCAGCAGATTTCCAGCGGATCGAGGTCGTGGAACGGAATTTCCAGTTCCACACTTTCATGCCAGCGGCTTTGACGGTTTCTCATCGGGTGCGGGGTTCGGCTCTCCGGCGGGGTCGCGCCAGAACGGGTAGAAGTTGAACCATTGCAGGGGGTACTTGACGCAGACTTCAGTCAGCGCGGCGACGTAGGTCGCAAGATACGTCCGGATAGCCGCCTCGCGCTCCCGGCGCGGCAGCACGACTCGCTCGGCGAGTTGCCGCGCTGTGACGGAAAACCCCTCGCGGCAACGAGCGCTGAACACCATGAACATGGGACAGCCGAGCGCAGCAGCGAGAACGTACGGCCCCGCCGGAAAATGGGCCTCCCTGCCGAGGAAGGGCGCGGCAACCGTCGCTTTGCTACCCAGCGTGACCGGCACGCGATCCCCAGTGAACACCACGATGCCGCCCGCCGCGACGCGCTCCGACAACAGCATGGCCGTGCCGACATCGACGTTGTCAGCCTGAATCAGGTCGATTTCCATCTCCGGGTTCAGGGAGTGCAGAAACCGGTTGAAGCGCCCGGCGTGGCGGGTGTGCGCAAACAACGTGAACCGGACGTGGGCGCGCTGGTTGCGCCAGAGTCGGTGCAGGAACATGAGATTGCCGAAATGCGCGCTCACGACGAGCACCCCGCGTCCCTCGTCGACCAGACGGTGCAGGGATTCCAGCCCTTCGGCGCCGACGGGGTTCCGCACGTTTTCCCGCACGTCCGCCACGATGAGTTTTTCGAGTACATTCTCACCGAAACTCATGAAATGACGAAAGGCGTTCCACTTGTTCGCCGCCGGGGTTGCACCGCCGCTCGTCTCGCGCAGGCGGGCAAGATATTCAAGGGACGCGCGGCGGGCCACACTGTTGCTCAGAAAAAACCACGGCATGACGAGGCAGAGCACGGCGCGGAAAAGCCAGATGCCGCCATACCGGTAGACCCAGTGCAGAAAGCGGATACCCCCGAGAAAGCCAGTTTCGCCGATTCGCGCCCAGTGCATGTCAGTGCGACGTCCCAAAGTGGCGGCCAATGAGCCGTGGCAGCCGCCGGAGCATGCCGAAAAAAAGCCGGGCGTGCATCGCGGAAATGCGCAGGTTGTCGCGCCAGAGCCGGAAATGCGAAATGCCGCCCGCCGGATACCGCACCGCAACCGGCAGATTGACCACCGGCACGCCCTCCCAGTCCAGCTGCACCAGGATTTCGGTGTCGAAGTTCATGCGCCGAGCATGCGTCAACGCGGGCAAAAGCGCCACGGTCGGCGCGAGCGGATAGAGGCGAAAGCCGCACATTGAATCGGCGATGCGCGTCGACAGGGTGTTGATCCCTACCCAGACGTGAGTGAGATAGCGCGCGTATTTCCGCCCCTTGGGCACACTGGCGTCGTAGCGCGGGCAGCCGGCCACGACAGCGGCAGGATGTTGCGCCGAAGCGCTCAGGAAAGCGGGCACAGCATCGAGATCGTGCTGACCGTCGGCATCCACCTGCAAAGCGTGGCTGGCCCCGCCTTCGTACGCATGGCGGAACCCCCTCATCACCGCCACGCCCTTGCCGCGGTTCTCCGGGTGACGCAGCAGCGCGACCGCCTCCGGGGCCGCTTCGGCGGCAAGCGCATCCAGTGTCCGGGCCGTGGCGGCGTCGCTACCATCATCGACCAGAATGACCGGCAGGCCGTGAGCGCGCAGGCCGCGCACAACCTCGCCCACGGTCTCACCGTGATTGAACACCGGGACGACGGCGACGGTTTTCATGCCCCGCCCGGCGAAAAAACGCCGTGCGAACTGACTTTCCCGTCCAGGATGAAAGCGAATGCAACCTTTCCCTCCGGTTTCAGGACAAGTTCCAGCTGCGGCGCATCGCCGGGCCGGATCATGCCCTGGAACTTGAGGCCGGAAACACCCGCCGCCATGGCGTCAAAACCGAAATAGAGACGCGCGAAGTGCGCCGCCCAATCAATCTGCACCACGCCGGGCAGGAGCGGAAAACCGGGGAAATGGCCCTCGAACCAGGCCAGATCGCGCGGCATGCGCAATTGCAGCAACACCTTTTCGCCGTCCGCGCCGTCCTCGCGCGGCCAGGGCAGACGCTCGGCATGCGGCAGGGTGGGCACGAACAGCCGTTCCAGTTCCTGCCGGGTAATCTTGCCCATTTCGTTGCAGGGAAACGCCGCCACGTAACGCCAACGGCGCGGCAGGGCCAGCGGGTCGAGCCGATCGCGCAGCCCGTTGCGCAGGCTCTGGTCGAAATGCGCCTTTTTCTCCCTTCCGAGGCGAACACGCCCTTGCGGCCCCAGGACGACCACCGCGCCCAGAATAAGGCGATCACTCTCACGCTCATGGGATAGCGGAATAACGCGCGCGCTTTCCACCTCCGGCAGGCAGGCGAGTTCCTGTTCGATCTGGGTGAGCGAAATCCGTTTTTCGCCGATCTTGACCAGACGATCGGCCCGCCCCAGCAGTTCCAGGCCGCGTTCGTCCAGACGGGCGACGTCACCCGACAGAAAACCGCTTTCGCCTTCGGCCTCGGAGAGCAGCGGCGAATGAATGAGCAGGCGGGAAGACGCCTCCTCCAGACTCAGGCGCACGCCGGGCATGGCCTGCCACGGCGTATTGCCCCGGCGTCGGGCAACCGCCCCGGTTTCCGTACTGCCATAGATTTCATACAACGGCGCGTGCAGCCAGTCCGCGCCGCTTGTCGCCACGTCCAGGGCAAGCGGACTGCCCGCCGAAGTCGCCATGCGCCAGCGCACCCCCTCCCCCACTGCTGGCGCATCCGCCAGATGTTTCAGGAAAGTCGGCGCACTGATAAAAACATAATCGGCGGGCGGCAATCTCCCGAGGTCTTCCGGGTAACGGAGTTTTTCCACCACAAAAGGGTGTCCCCCCGTCAGCGACCACAGCATGAAGAACGGCAGTCCGTACATGTGCTGGTGCGGCACGCTGGTTACGAAGCGGGTATCGACCGTCAGCTCGCCGCCGAACGCCTGCTCGAACATCTCCGCTTCGGTGCGCAGTTGGCGCAGGCTTTTTTCGACCAGCGTCGGCTTGCCAGTGGAACCGGAAGTAAACAACAGGACACTGGGCCAGCCATGATCGACATCGTTTGCCGGCGCGGCAGCGTCCCACGCCGTCAGGGCGTTCGCCGGATTGCCGCGCCCGATCCAGGGCAACGCCAGCGCCTTGCGCGTCGCTGGCAAATCATCGCCCGGCAGGACAACGGACAACCCGAGCGACCAAGCCGCCAGCAGCCACACCGCAAAGCGGTAGGCATCCAGCTCAAACAGCGCGATGCTGGCCCGCCCGCCCACCTCGCCGGGCGCAATGCCCGCCAGCGTACGGCAGGCCGCGTCAAGGTCGAGATGAAACGTGGCGCGCCCTATCGGCTGTCCGCCGCGAACAGCCACCGGTCGCCCGTCATCGGCGGGCAGCGCCCAATGGCGCGTGAGATTTCGCAAAAACGGATCAGACATGGGGCGTCTCCTGAAAAACCGGATGGCCCGCGCCATGGCCGCGCCGTTTCATCCGGCGTCGAATCAGCCATTCCCCCGCGAACATGCACCCCATCAGAAGGTAGGAAACGAGCCCGTTATAAAGCGCCCAGGCCTCTTCCCCCACCCGGATGCACAACAAGGTGATAACCGTGTTCGCCACAAAGAACACGCACCAGGCTTGCGTCACCCGCCGCGTATAACGCACGGCGGATTCAGGAAAATCAGGCTCCATCCGCCGCGCCAGACGCTCGACAATACTCTGTTCCTGCGTGAGACTGCCCGCGAAAACGGCGAGGAAAAACAGACTGATCAGCACAGAGTAATACTGGAGCGACAAGCCGTTGCGGAAAACAAGCGCTGCCACGCCGATCGTCGCCGCCAGCACCCCCGGCAACCATCTTGCGGCGCGCGGCGCAACGGCGGCGATGGAAACCCCACCTCCGGCGCGACGCGGCCAAGCCAACGGCAGCAGGACAAGGCCGCACCACCAGAACGGCCAGCCCTGCCAGCGGCAAACCCAGAACATAAGCGGCAAAAAAAGCCCTGCCGCAAACGCGAACCACCCGGGCATCAGGCATTCCCCGCCGACGCACAAGCAGCATCGACGATATCGCCCACGGTGCGAATCTTCTTGAACTCGTCCGGCGTCAATTGCCGCCCGGTCTGCTTTCTGAACTCGACCGCGAGATCGACCGCATCAATACTGTCGATATCAAGATCCTGGTAAAGAGTGGCTTCCAGGGTGATCTTTTCCGGCGCAATCTCGAAAAGCTCGCCGAGAAGTCTGGAAATCAGGGCGTAAGTAGCGTCTCTGTCCATTTTTTCGATACTCATGAAGGCCGAAAATCAAACCGTGCGGTGCGCGGCGACGTATTCGCCCAAGGCGCGGGTCGACGAAAAAATCTGTCGCGTTTCCTCGCTTTCGGCGGAAATCTTCAGCCCGTAACGCTTTTGCAGCCCCACACCCAGTTCCAGCGAATCAATGGAATCGAGCCCCAGACCATCGCCGAACAAAGGCGCATCCGCGTCGATGTCTTCAGGAGAAACATCCTCCAAGTCGAGCGTTTCGATGATGAACACCTTGATTTCGTGTATCAATTCGTCGAGCTTTGTCATTTTATCCCCGTAAAAACATATTGTTACAAAAACACGCTCCCGCGCGGTTTTGCGCGGCGCAAATGATACCAATACTTCAGGTAAACCCCGCAAAAGTATGCCCCCTGACGGCGGGCGCGCAACGTCTTTCAAACGCAGGACGCCGCTCGCTCGCCCGGCGCACGGGGTTCCGGCATGGCCCAGCAAATCTCCCGCTCGAAAAGCGCTGCCAGTTCACGGGTGAGCGCGCGCGCCATCCGGCCCTGCATTCCCGTTTCCCCCGATTCGCCTTCGTCCGTCGCATGCCCCTCGAAAAGTGGCGGCGCAACATCGTCCATCACCGTCAACACAAAATGAGGTCGTCGCTGCGGCGCGCGATACCAGGGCTGGCCCTTGCCAAGCATGGGTTCGGAAACCGTAATCACCACCGGCGTCAACGCGAGCCTGCCGCGCAGGGCAATATTGGCTGCACCGCGTTTCATGGGACTCAGAATGCCATCGTGGCTGATGCTCCGCGTTCCTTCCGGGAAAATAATCAGATTGTCGCCCGCGCGCACCGACGCCACGCACTCATCAATGAGTTGGGGCCCATCTGAATTGACGACGAACCCGGCGCTTCGCACCGGGCCGCGCGTAAACAGGTTCGCCTTCAGGCTGGCCTTGACCACGCAATTGGGCTGGCGCAGAAGCGAGAGCAGCAACACGACGTCGATCAGCGACGGATGGTTGGCGACAACGAGCAACCCGTGGCGATCCAGTTTTTCGGCGTGGCGCACCTCGTAGCTGATGGTGCCGCAAAAAACCATGATGCGCGTGAACCAGCCCATACCGCGATGGACGAGCGAGCGCACGCGCAGACGCGAATCGACATCATTGGAAGAAAAAAGCCGGAACAGCGGAAAGAACACGCAGAGCACCGAAAGCCCGAACAACGCGAAAACCACAAAGCAAAACCCGGTGGCGGCGATGCGCCAGAGACGATCCAACCGTGCGCGCACGCCCCCCCTCATGCCCCGGTCGCCGCCGTGCGCCGCAACATCCAGTTGCCGCGCGGCGACAAACAAATGCTTTCTTCTTCGGGACGCAGAAAAAACGCGAACAAATCCAGCGGCGACGCGGCACGGGGCACAGCGCAATCCTCACCCTCCCCCACCCCGGGCGCGAGGCGAAATTCGTCGCCGGGCACACATTCAAGCAAAAAAGCAAAATAGCCAGCATTGCCGCACGCCTGCGCGGCATCATCCAGAAATGGACAATATTCCACGGGCAAAGGCTCCTCGCAATACAGCAGCCATACAGCCTCGGCGCCATCCGCGAGTTCGACAAACGCCTCCTGCAACCCGGCAAGCGCCCCCTCCTCGCCTGCCGCCAGCGCCGTAAGCGGCGCACTGGCCTTTTGCGCCATCATGAACAGGCCGCCCGTTGCGTTATGCACCGCCATGCTGAACTGTTGCGGCGAAACCCGGCCCTCGCGCGCCAGTTCGGCTTGCAGCTCAAACGAACGCTGGAGTTCCCCATAGCGGCTGCACAGCACAATCGACTGTCCCCCATATGGCAACTCGGGGCGGGTCAGCACATGGAGAGCGGCGCGACCCATCGTACCGGCGCGTCGGCGCAGAAGCGGCGGAATTTCCTTGACCGGCGGCGGCGCGACCGTTTGCCCGGCGTCCGACCCGGGCAGCGACGGCGCGCCGGTACGCGCCCATTGCCGCCACGCCGCCGCCGTCTCGCGGCCCGGCATCCAGGCCACCCAGTTGCGCAAATTCATTCCGGGCATGCAATCCAAAAAATAAATAAAAGAAACAATCCCACAAAAAAACCGGCAAACCTCATTGCCCGGCGATACCCCGATACATCCGGGGCACCGCCGCGAAACTCACTTCACAATGGCAGCGGCTCCCTTCATCACCACGCCGGCCATGATGGATCCGGCATGACATTCAAATTTCGCCGGATCCGAGTACTCTTTTCTATTGTAGAAACTCACCATATCGACCACGGCATTGCCGCCATTTCTCTTCGCATTGTCCTGGAAGGCGATCAGCACGGAACGCAATGCCCACTCGCAAGCGGCTTCATCGCTTTTATTGGCCGCGTTCGTCTTTTTGTTGGAAGAGGCTTCCGGGAACCTCTGGGCGATCTTGCCCGGAACAGCTTGCCCTTTCAGGTAAAACTTGACCGTGCCGTCGAGTTGCCCATCGGCAACGGCCTTATCGACGACGCTCTGAAAATCGAGGAAGTGCTGCGTATCCCGCGCCTGACTGACGGCGGGAAAACACAATGCGGCAACAAACGGCAGGGCAAGCAGACTTTTCTTCATCGCGGGTTCCTCGTCTTGGTAAAAAGAAGCAACAACACGGCAACTGCGGGAATATCCTCGCGCCGTATCGACGGCGCGATTCTGTCAGAACGGCCAGCCACATACAAGAATATTCGTTTTCCGGGAATAGGCTTGATAACATCCTGAAACCTGCAACCATCCACCCTCCGGTCGAGCGGCTTCTTTCCCCACTGGCCGCCCGGTTTCGACGCCATGACATCCCCCTCGCCCCGCCTCCTGCGTCATCCCATCCACCTGGTTTCGCTCGGATTCGGCTCCGGTCTCTCGCCGGTCGCCCCCGGCACCGCCGGCACGCTGGCGGCATGGCTGCTTTACCCGCTGCTGCGCGCGCCGTTTTCGGAAACGGCTTTCCTGGTACTGATCCTCATCTGTTTTGTGGCTGGCGTTTACGTCACCGGGCGCACCGGGCAGGCGCTCGGCGTACCCGACCATGGCGCGATCGTCTGGGACGAGATGGTCGCAACCTGGCTGGTGCTGTTCTTCACACCGCCGGGCCTCATCTGGCAAGCGATTGCGGTGGCGCTTTTCCGCCTGTTCGACATCGTCAAACCGCCGCCGATCCGTCAGGCCGACGCCCGGTTCAAGAACGGTTTCGGCGTCATGTTTGACGACCTGCTCGCCGCTGGTTATACCCTGCTGGCCCTTGCCGCGCTCGTTGAACTCTACCGGCTGCCATCTGGAGGCTGACATGAACCAGGAACTCGCCAACCTCGCCGCCCGCCTGGGCGAAGTCCTGACCGCACGGAACTGGATGCTCGCCACGGCGGAATCCTGCACCGGCGGCTGGGTCGCCGAAGCCGTCACCGCCACGGCGGGAAGCTCAGGCTGGTTCGAGCGCGGTTTCATCACCTATTCCAACGAATCGAAAGTCGAACTTCTTGGCGTATCGCCCGTAACGCTCGCCCGCCATGGCGCCGTGAGCGAGGAAACGGCGCTGGAGATGGCTGCCGGGGCGCTCGCCCACAGTCACGCCGAAATCGCGGTGGCGGTTACCGGCATCGCCGGCCCTGGCGGCGGCAGCAGCGACAAACCCGTGGGCACCCTATGTCTGGCCTGGAGCCAGCGGCACGGCGACACCATCGTCGTAACGCATCATTTTCCCGGCGACCGCGAAGCCGTTCGCCGCCAGTCGGTCGTGGCGGCAATTGAACGCCTCATCGCGCTGGCGGCGTGACGGGTGTGTTCATTTGGCCCGGACGTAAAGCGTTTTCGCGCTGGAGCCTTGAATCGGCCTTTCTTCCCACTCAAACAGATCAGGCTTGCCTTTGACGAGATCGCTGAGCTTCCTGAACCCATACAGGCGCGAGTCGAAATCCGGTTGCAGTTTTGCCAGATAGCTGCCGAAACTGCCGAGGTGCGTCCAGCCCGTATCGTCACCGGCTTTTTCCAGCGCCTCCAGAACGAACTTGCGGGGGAACTTTGGCCGCTGTTCCAGGGCCGCCTGGGCCGAAGGCGTGGCATTGGCGGCATCCTTGGCGGTCGATTGCGGTTTCGGCTGGCGCAGAAATTCTGTGAACACGAATTTGTGACAGGCATTCCGGAACGCTTCCGGCGTTTTCTGTTCGCCAAAGCCGATGACCGTCAGCCCCTCCTCCCGAATCCGCAGCGCCAGCCCCGTGAAATCGCTGTCGCTCGACACTAGACAGAAACCCTCGAAACGGCGCGTATAGAGCAAATCCATGGCGTCGATAATGAGCATGCTGTCGGTGGCATTCTTGCCCGTGGTATAGGCGAATTGCTGCACCGGCTTGATGGCGTGAAAGTTCAGCACTTTCTTCCATTGCGCGCTCGCATTGGAAGTGAAATCGCCGTAAATCCGCCGCACCGTGGCTTCGCCGAAACGGGCGATTTCCGCGAGCAGTTCGTCGATCACCGCCGCCTGCGCGTTGTCTGCGTCGATCAGCACCGCCAGCCGGGCCGTCGGTTCCGCAGCTTCGATATTCGCCACCAACCGTGCCTTGTCCATTGCTATATCTCCGTTCAGCCCCGCAATCCCTGCGCCAGACTATAACCCGCCCAGGTCATCAGAATCGACCCGGCGACGTGAGCCGCCATGTGCGTTCCCATCCAGCCCCACGCGCCGCGCTGCGCCAGGTGGAACGCCTCGGCTGAAAACGTCGAGAACGTGGTCAGCCCACCGAGCAGCCCGGTGGTGATCGCCAGCCGCAAGGCAGGAGACAGCCCCGGATTCGCTTGCAACACGGCCAGCGTCACGCCCATCAGGAAACCACCGCCCAGATTGGCCGCCAGCGTTCCGAGCGGCATCATGAACCCCAAGGGGTTGAGCCATTCGCCCAAGGCCCAGCGCAACCACGCGCCGCAAGCCGCCCCGAGTCCGATTGCCACGAAAATCGTGGCGCTCACCGCACACCCTGCGGCGCTTCACGCGCCGCCAGGGGGGAAGGCGCCTGCCCGTCCCTGGGCGGGTCTGGCGGCAGGGGCGTGCTGTAGCTGATGCGGGTCGGGAAGGCAATCTGCGCACCGTGCCGGGCAATGATGTCGGCAATCTTCAGCAGCACGTCCTGCTTGACTTCGTGAAACTTGATCCAGACCGTGGTGTGGGTGAAGGTATAGATCATGATGTCGAGCGAATATTCGTTGAACTGGAGGAAGTTTACGATCAGGGTCTGATTCGAGTCGATTTCAGGATGCGCGCGCAGCATGGCGCGGATATCCTCGACGATGCCCGCGACTTCGCCGATGTCGTCGTAACGCACGCCGATGGTCTCATTGATGCGCCGGTTGCTCATCCGCGACGGATTCTCGACCGAGATGGTGGCGAATATCGAATTGGGTACGTAGAGTGGCCGTTTGTCGAAAGTGCGAATGCGGGTCAGCCGCCAGCCGATATCCTCGACCGTGCCTTCGATCTGCTTGTCAGGCGAGCGTACCCAGTCGCCGACGGCGAACGGGCGGTCGAAGTAGATCATCAGGCTGCCAAAGAAGTTGGCGAGCAGATCCTTGGCCGCAAAACCGATGGCGATACCGCCAATGCCGCCGAACGCCAGCACGCCCTCAATCGAAAAACCCAGGCTTTGCAAGACCACCAGAAAAGTCGTGATCAGCACCGCGATGCGCAGAAGCTGACTGATGGCTTCGACCGTGGTGCTGTCGACCTCATCGCCGCGCGCGAGCCGCCGTCTGACGAACACCTCTTTCGCGTTGCCGATGAAGCGCACCAGAAACCAGCCCAGGCAGGCGATCACGCCGATGGTGCGGGCAGGATTGATGAACGCGAGGATGGCGGCGTCCGTCCGCGCCTGTACCAGATGGCCCGCAAACGAGATGCCGACCACCCACGCCAACGCGAACAGCGGCTGGCGAGCGGCCGCCACCAGGGACAGTTCCAGCGGCGTATCCGTCTCGCGGGCCGTTTTACCGAAGCGCAACAACACCCGGCGCACCACAAAGTTGAAGACTACGACCGCGAACACGACGAGCATGATATGCAGCCCAAGCGCCGTGATCCCATCCCCGCCAGTCAGCTTCGTCAGCCAGGTTTCCAGTTGATCCATGGTTTCATCCCTTCAAACGTTCATTGCCGCGCATTCTACCGAAACACGCGCGCCACACCCTGTCATGACGGGGTATTGATGGGGATGGATACTCGAATGTGCAGTATGTCTTGGCTCGTCATGACACCGCGCAGTAGAGTTAACCATAGTGTTCACGCCTGACCAGGAGGCGACCACGATGGGTAGCGTCGACCCCAAAGCCTTGTTGCGCGGCATCGCCATTCCTCCATGCCCCGCCATTCTTGGGCAGTTGATGACCGAGCTGAACAGTGCGCTCATCAACAACAAGAAAATCGCCAGCCTCATCAGCCAGGATGTCGGCATCGCCGCCGCCGTCATTCGCGCCGCAAACTCGCCACTGTTCGGTAGCGGCCAACGCATCACCTCGATCGCGGACGCAACCAACATACTCGGCTTCGGGCTGCTCGCCAATCTGGTACAGGAAGCTTTGCTGCAAAGCTCGCTCGGCGGCAATGCCGCTTCGCTCGAACGTTTCTGGGACAGTTCGCGCTACACGGCGCTCGCCGCCAAGCGGCTGGCAACCGTGGTCGGGCGGATCAATCCCGACACCGCCTACACTTTCGGACTGTTCCACGACTGCGGCATTCCGTTGCTCATGCAGCGCTATCCCGAATACAAGAACATCCTGCGCGCGGCCAATCAGGACACCGGGCGCGTGTTCACCGACATCGAGGAAGAAATCATCGACACCAGCCACGCGGTACTCGGCTACTACCTTGCGCGTACCTGGGGCCTGTCCGACGCCGTCGCCCAAGGCATTCTCAACCACCACGATTACACTCAACTCGAAGACCCGCGCAATATCAACAGCGAGACGCACCGGCTGATCGCCATCAACGTCATAGCCGAATACGTCGCCAGCACCCACCTGCGCACGGTACAGGACGGGGAATGGCGCAAGGCGCGCGAAGCGGTCTCGCTCTGCCTCAGCTATGTCCCAACCGATCTCGACGACATCGCCGACGACATGATCTATCGGTTCGACGAGGCGCTGAACCACCACGACGACTGAGCAACGCTGCCGCGCCGTCAGTCCGCATCAATCCGGTTGTCATGCAGATTGCGGTACGACTCCCGGAACAGCGCATCGACCCCGGCGGCATCGGGCTGCGGCGTCACGAGGCTCAACAACGGCACGATCACCAGCCCCGCCAGCATCGCCAACGCCCCGGCATTGACCGGCGAGCCAATGTAGTTCCAGAGCATGTTGGAACAGACCAGCGCCAGCGCGAAGGCAAAACACGCCCACACGCTCGCCGTCGTGGTGCGTTTCCAGTAAAGCCCGTAAAGGAAAGGCGCCAGGAACGCTCCCGCCAGCACACCCCAACTGATCGACATGAGCTGCGCGATGAAAGTGACCGACGAGTTGTACTGCACGAGCGCGATGATGGCGGAAACGAGCACGAAGACGACGATCAGCACCCTGATGGTGACGAGTTGAAGCCTGACGTCCATCTCCTTGATGAAATTGCCTTTGAGAAAATCGAGCGTCAGCGTGGAACTCGAAGTCAGCACGAGCGAACTCAGCGTCGACATCGACGCGCTCAACACCAGCACCACCGTGAGGCCGATGAGAATGTCCGGCATGCCGACGAGCATACTCGGCACCACGGAATCGTAGACAGGCGTACCGGCTGGCGTTTTGGCGACCTGATCCGCCGCCAGCCGCCCGAAACCGCCCAGAAAGTAACTGCCGCCCGCCACCACCAGCGCGAACAGGGTCGAAATAATGGCGCCGCGCTTGATCGCGTTGCTGCTCCGGATGGCGTAGAACTTTTGCACCATCTGCGGCAGCCCCCAGACACCGAGCGAAGTGAGGACGAGCACCCCCACCAGGTTAAAGAGATCGGGGCCGAAAAACGACACGAAAGCGCCCTGCATCCCCGCCGTGCCCGGCACGTCGTTGGGCACCTGTGAAAGCGAGATCATCGCCTGGGTAAAACCGCCGTAGCCGCTCAACACTGCGACGATGACGGCGACGATGCCGAACAGCATGATGAAACCCTGCACCAGGTCGTTGACCACGGTCGCCATGTAGCCGCCGAGCACCACGTAGATGCAGGTCAATACCGCCATAGCGACGACGCACCACTCATATGGCACGTTGAACGCCATATAAAACAGGCGCGACAGCCCGTTATAGACGCTGGCCGTATAGGGAATGAGAAAAACAAAAATGATCGCCGCCGCCGCAATGCGCAACCAGCGGCTCGAAAAGCGCGCCCCGAAGAATTCCGGCATCGTCTGCGCACGCAGATGGTGCGTCATCGCCCGCGTGCGCGCCCCCAGCACGTACCAAGCGAGCAAGCTGCCGATGAAAGCGTTGCCAAGCCCGATCCACACCGCCGCCATACCGTACTTCCACCCGAACTGGCCAGCGTAGCCGACGAACACCACCGCCGAGAAATACGACGTACCATACGCGAAAGCGGAAAGCCACGGCCCCACCCTGCGACCGCCCAGCACAAAGCCATCGACGTCGGTGGCGCTTTTCCGGGTACGAAACCCGATGTAGACTGTGACGGCAAAAAAAACCGTCATCATGAAAATTTTCAGGAACATGTTATGAGTATCACCAGGTCGAAATTGGACTGAACAAACACGACGCGCCCGGTGATTGTAATCTGCGCCGCCGTCGGTGGGAGATCGTCTTGACGTATCGGGCAAACCTGGCTTCAGGCGCGCTTCGACGGCCCTCGTCGAACAGCCAGCGATGCACTCGGCGAGTTTGGTCGACACGTCCCCGGAGCACAAAAACGTGTATAACTACGCTGTAATTCATCAATAACCGGAGCAACACCATGAACATAACATGGGACTATTCTTCGGCGACTACCTATCCGGGGCAGCAGCAAGCGTCGGCCACGCAAGACAATACGTCTGGCATGAACGTCGCGCAGATGACAAATGCGGAAAAAATCGGCGAAGCCATGAAGCGATCCCTGCCTCATCTCCCGGAAGAAGCCCAAGACATCGTCAAATCCCTGCTGAAACCCGAAACCCTGGCGATCATCGTGGGAACATTGGTCGTTTGGGCGGGTTCCCATTTCTTCGGATTTGGCGAAATCGTCGATATAATTTTATTAGGAGTTGGGTTTGTTGTACTGGGGTTTGCAGTCTTTGAAGGTGCATGCGAATTTTATGATTTTGCGGACGTCGCCATTAATGCAAAAAAAGAGAAAGATCTGGAACTGGCCGGGCAACATTTTGCGCGCGCCGTTACGTTACTGGGCATTTCGACGGTTCAAGCCTTGCTGTTGCGTGGGTCGGCAAAGGCTGTTGCAAAGCGCGGCGTGCCAACGTTAACACCACGGATAAGAGTGGGACCACCTCCCCCCTCAGGCGTCAAACCCACCACAACTTATATGCAGTCTATTTCGGGCGGTGGCAACGTTGGATGGACTGACGCCTACGGTAATATAGTGATTGATCTTCGTCAGCCATTGACGCAACAAAAAATAACCCTTTATCATGAACTGGTTCATCGGTTTTTCTCGCCACATTTTGGGCCGCTTCGGCAACTTCGCGCGGAATTAGGCATCTCCGGGTACCAGCGATCCGCATTCCTGCGTTATATAGAGGAAGCCTTGGCCGAAGGCTACGGTCAGCTTCGTGTCAACGGTCTTACCGAAGCTTTAAGTGCCATAAGATTCCCGATAAATGAAGGTTATGTAACGGTATCCCAAATGATGACAGAAGGACAATCAATTGGTGCAATTACCCTAGGTGGCGATATTTTCTGGGTAAGCGTCAGTATTGGCCAGATTCCGGAATAATCTATACAAAGAGAAGTATCTTGATACAAAAACTATCACGTTTATTCTCATGTTTGACCTGCATTGCATTTCGATCAAAGCAGGAAAAACACAGGATCAGCCGCGAAGAAGCGGTAGAAATTGCCCGCGAACGCGCTCTGCAAAACGATTGGCCTTTCCAAGAGCCTGTGCATGTTTCTTTAGAAACTTATCAAAAAGGCGCATGTTACTGGATAATGACAAACGCCATGATGAAGGGGGGTAACGCCAACTTTAGAATAGATGCAACAACAGGCGAAATCATCGGGCAAGGTTTTCCCCCACGCTAGGCTGAAACGCATCCCTCGCTGAACCAACCATTTCTCACCGTCTCGGAGGTACACCATGCTACAAGAACATTTCATTCAACTCGACGGCATTACCGGAGAATCAAAACAGGCAAAACACAAGGGCTGGATTGATGTACTCTCCTTCAGTTACGCAGTCTCACAGTCATCTTCGATGTTTACTGGCGGCGGCGGCGGCGTTGGCAAAGCCGACTTTCCAGCCTTTACGTTCATTCATTACGTCGACAGGGCCTCCCCGAATCTGTTCAAGTATTGTGCCGCTGGCAAGCATATTCCGAAAGCAGTCCTGTCATCCTGCAAAGTCGGCGATGGATCACAGGAATTCATGCGCGTCATCATGACGGACGTACTGATAGTCAACGCGGGGCCAAGTGGCTCAACGGGGGGGCAAGCGATAGAGACAGTGGGTTTGTCCTATTCCAAGATAGAGATCGAGATCCGCGAACAAAAAGCCGACGGCTCCATGTGCCCTGCGGTTAGTAGTGGTTGGGACATCAAAGCAAACAAGGAATGCGGCTAAAGCCGACGTAGTCAATTATCAACCAGTTCCATCGTCGTTCGAGCTGTTGCCCAACTCGTCGAACGCAGCCGACCCGGCCAGCCAGAAGTAGCATCTGACCCAGACGGCCTTAGGCAGGTGGAGTATCTGGCTGATACCGCGCGTTCCCATAAAGTCGGCGGGTGCGCTTTTGAAAGAGCGCAGCCCGAGTCTGACTATGTGGCCGTCTTTCCGGGGCCACGGAAAAAAGTCATCCGCAAGCCGGTCGAGGGGGCGTTAGCCGTCGGGTTGGTCACGGCCACGTGCCCGAAGGGCATTTCAAAATAGCGAGTTGCGTAGCGCTTTCAAAAGCGCACCCGCCGACTTCGCCGCCGCCACGCGCAGCCTCAATGCGCCTCATCCCAGTTTTGCCCCACGCCCACTTCCACCAGGAGCGGCACGGCGAGCGCAGCGACGCCCGCCATCAGGCCAGGCAGCTTCGCACGTATGAGGTCAATTTCCCCGTCGGGCACTTCCAGCACCAGTTCGTCATGCACCTGCAATACCAGCTTCGACTGCAAGCCTTCGTCGAGCAGCCAGCGATGCACGGCGATCATTGCTTTTTTGATGAGGTCGGCGGCGGTGCCCTGCATCGGGGCGTTGATCGCGGCGCGTTCGGCGGCCTGGCGGCGGGTGTACTGACGGGCGGTGATGTCGGGCAGGTAGAGACGGCGGCCAAAGACGGTTTCGACGTAGCCTTGCTCGTGTGCGAGGGTCTTGATCCGCTCCATGTAGGCGGCGACGCCGGGGTAGCGCGCGAAGTAGCGGTCGATCCAGCCTTGCGCCGCGCCGCGTTCGATGCCGAGCGTGCGGGCGAGGCCGTGCGCGCTCATGCCGTAGATGAGACCAAAGTTGATGATCTTGGCGTAGCGGCGCTGCTCGGCGCTCACTGCTTGCGGCGCGACGCCGAAGACTTCGCCAGCAGTGGCGCGGTGCACGTCTTCGCCGCCCGCAAAGGCGTCGAGCAGGCGCGCGTCGCTCGACAGGTGCGCCATGATGCGCAATTCGATTTGCGAGTAGTCCGCCGAAACGATGACGTGACCGCGCGGGGCGATGAAGGCGGCGCGGATGCGGCGGCCTTCCGCCGTGCGCACGGGGATGTTCTGCAAGTTGGGGTCGGAACTGGCAAGCCGCCCGGTGACGGCGGTGGCCTGCGAAAAGCTGGTATGCACCCGCCCCGTGGCCGGGTTGACCATGCGCGGCAGTTTGTCGGTATAGGTGCTCTTCAACTTGGCGAGGCCGCGATGTTCGAGCAGCAGCTTGGGAAGGGGGTAATCTTCGGCGAGTTCGGTCAACACGTCCTCGTTGGTCGAAGGCTGACCGGCAGCGGTTTTTTTGCGCGCCGGCAGTCCAAGGCGGCCAAAGAGAATTTCGCCGATCTGCTTGGGCGAGCCCAGGTTGAAGGAGCCGCCCGCGAGCGTCCAGGCTTCACGCTCCAGTTCAAGCAGGCGTAGCCCCAATTCATCGCTTTGCTGCGCGAGCAAAAAGGGGTCGATGAGCACACCAGTACGCTCCATCGCCAGCAGCACGGCAAGGGTAGGTAATTCGAGGTCGCGGTAAAGCGCCTCCAACGCAGGAACGGTTTGCACGCGCGGCCACATCGACTGGTGCAATCTCAGTGTGATGTCGGCGTCCTCTGCGGCATAGGCGGTGGCGACATTGAGCGCCACTTCGTCGAAGCCGATCCGTTTTGCGCCCGTGCCGCAGACTTCGGCATAGGAAATCGTCTCCAGATTCAGGTGGCGGCGAGCGAGCGTGTCCATGTCGTGGGCGCGATCGCTTTCCAGCACGTAGGATTGCAACAGGGTGTCATGGACGATGCCGCGCAGGGCGACGCCGTGATTGGCAAAAACATGGGCGTCATACTTGATGTTCTGGCCGAGTTTGGCGCATACGTTCGATTCCAGCCAGGGCTTGAGCCGCGCCAGGACTTCGTCGCGCGGCAGTTGCTCGGGAATGTCCGCGCCGCAATGGGCAAGCGGTACGTAAAACGCATCGCCCGGCGCGAAGGCAAATGAGATGCCCACCAGCCGTGCGGTAAGCGGTTCGAGGGCGGTGGTTTCGGTGTCGATGGCGACGAGTTCCGCCGCAGTCAGCCGGATGAGCAACGCATCGAACGCCGGCCAGTCAACAATGGCGGCATAGCGGGAGCGGTCGGGGGCGCTCGCGGCAACCGGGTTGCTTTCCTCGCGCTGAAAGCGCCGACCCAGACCGTCCGCCGGGTGCGCCGCGCCGCCGGGGGATTCGCGCAGCCAGCTCCGGAATTCGAGCCGTTCGTAAAGCGCGGTGAGCGCCTGCCGGTCGGGCGGGCGCACGGTGAGATCGTCAAGACCGCAAGGCAGGGCGACATCTGTCGCCACGGTTACCAGGCGGCGGCCCAGTGGCAGAAAGTCGAGGTGCCGGCGCAGGTTTTCGCCCACTTTGCCGCCCACTTCCTGCGCGTGCGCCACGAGGTTGTCGAGGCTGCCGTATTCGCCGAGCCATTTCGCCGCCGTCTTGGGGCCGCATTTTTCCACCCCCGGCACGTTGTCCACCGCGTCCCCGACCAAAGTAAGGTAGTCGACGATGCGCTCCGGCGGCACGCCGAATTTTTCCCGCACGCCCGCCGCATCGAGCGTCTCGTCACTCATGGTATTCACCCACAGCACCCCGGGGCGCACAAGCTGGGTCAGATCCTTGTCGCCGGTGGAAATCACCGTTTCCCAGCCGCGTTCGCCCGCCAGCCGGGACAGGGTGCCGATAACGTCGTCGGCTTCGACCCCTTCGACCGAGAGAAGCGGCCAGCCTTCGGCCCGTACCGCTTCATGCAGCGGCGCAACCTGGGCGGCGAGGTCGTCGGGCATGGGCGGACGTTGCGCTTTGTATTGCGGATACCATTCGTCGCGGAAAGTTTTACCCCGTGCATCAAATACGCAGGCGCGATAATCCGCCTTGTAGTCCTCCGCCAGCCGACGTAGCATCGACAAAACGCCGCGAACGGCGCCGGTCGGTTCGCCGCGCGAATTGCGCAAATCAGGCAAGGCATGAAACGCACGATAGAGATAGCTGGAGCCATCGACGAGCAGCAGGGTGGTCATCGGGAACGATCCTCGCTGCCGGACGCGGCGTCCGCATCCAGCAGGCAAGCATGAGAAAAACAACGGACTTTTTATGAGTGCGAAAGAAAAAATACCACCCAACGTGGCCTCTGCCGCGCCGCATTACAACGGGCGCGAGTCGTGGCGAATCTTTGGGATTATGGCAGAGTTCGTCGAGGCCACCGAAAGGCTCAACGCTATTCGTCCGGCGGTGTCGATCTTCGGCAGCGCCCGCATCAAGCCGGATCATCCCTATTACGCGCTTGCCGAACGCATCGCCCGTTTGCTGTCGGACGTGGGGTTCGCGGTCATCTCGGGCGGCGGGCCGGGCATCATGGAAGCCACCAACAAGGGCGCGTTCTTTGGCAAAAGTCCCTCGGTCGGACTCAACATCCAGTTGCCGATGGAGCAGCAGTCCAACGCCTATCAGGACGTTTCGCAGAGTTTTCAGCACTTTTTCGCGCGCAAATTCATGTTCGTGAAATTCGCAAGCGCCTACGTTGTCATGCCCGGCGGTTTCGGCACTCTCGACGAACTGCTTGAAGCGATGACCCTGGTGCAGACGCACAAGAGCCGACAGATTCCAATCATCCTCGTGCACGGCCCGTTCTGGCGCGGCCTGCTCGACTGGTTTGCCGACCGCCTCGTCGCCGAGCGCATGATTTCCCCCGAAGACCTCAATCTGGTTCAGATCATCGACGAACCCGACGCTGTGGTCGAGGCCATATTCAAACATTACGAAACGCGCGGCTTCATGCCCTTGCCCGCCGAACATGAGATCATGCTGAATCTCTAAGACCCCAGAATGGAGAATCCGCCATGCGCCTGTCCCCGCTTGCTGTCATCGCCGCCATCGTTTTCTGTACCGGGTTCCTGGCCGCTCCGCCGCTCCTTGCCCAAGAACAGGAACAGGAAAGCACCGAGCCACTGGAAGAGGAACTGCCCGAAGTCACCATTTTCAAGCGCGCCGACGACACCGTGACCGAATTCCGTCTGCGCGGCAAACTCTACATGATCAAGGTTACGCCGGAGAACGGGCCCGAGTATTACCTGATCGACCGCGAAGGCAAGGGGCAATGGGTGCGGGACGACAGCGCCCGCAAACTGGCGGTGCCCACCTGGGTGCTCACGACCTGGTAGACCGACACACATGTCCGTTTTCACCCTGCCCTCCGAAGAGGCGCTGGCGCGCTGGGTGGACGGCTACGCCATCGGTCACCTGACCGGTTTCGAGGGCATCGCCAGCGGCGTCCAGAACAGCAATTTTTTTGTAACTACCACGCTCGGGCGTTACGTCCTGACTCTGTTTGAAGACATCGCGCGCGCCGATCTGCCCTATTACCTGCACCTGATGGCCCATCTCGCCCGCCACGGGCTGCCAGCGCCGGCCCCGATCGCCAACCGCGACAACGAATACCTGGGCACGCTGGCGGGTAAACCGGCAGTGCTGGTCTCGCGGCTGAACGGCGCGTCGGAAACAAACCCAGACATCCAGCACTGCGCCCGCGTCGGCGCCATGCTCGCCGGCCTGCACTTGGCCGGACGCACTTACGGGCGACGGCAGCCCAATCCGCGCGGCCCGCACTGGCGCACGCGGGCCGCCGACCTGCTGCGCCCCCGCCTGCCCGCCGACGAAGCGGCGCTGCTCGACGACGAACTCCGCTTCCAGGCAGTCGTCGACCTTTCGCGCCTACCCGCCGGGGCGATCCATGGCGATCTTTTCCGCGACAACGTGTTGTGGGCGGACGATTTCATCGGCGGCGTAATCGACTTCTACTTCGCCGGGCATGACGCCCTGCTTTTCGACGTTGCCGTCACCGTCAACGATTGGTGCGACGCGCCTGCGGGCGAACTCGACCCGGCGCATGCCGATGCCCTGCTCGTCGCGTATCATGCCGCGCGCCCGTTCACCGACGCTGAACGCGCCGCCTGGCCGGCGATGCTGCGCGCGGCGGCGCTGCGCTTCTGGCTCTCGCGCGCCATGGATCGGCATCTGCCGCGCCCAGGTGCGATGGTGCTGGTGAAAGACCCCGCCGAATACCGCGATATTCTGCGTCAGCGCATACATTCCGTTCCTCCCCTACCCGCTTCCGACACCAGACGATGACTACCACCGCCAATCCGGATACCGCCCCTGCTCCAGACCAGACCGACCCGCAACAGCACCGCGAGCATCACCATCGCTCGTCTGGCCGCCCCATGAGGATACGGCGCGTTTCCATGCTCCACGGGTGGTACTGGCTCATCGAAGGCTTCGCGCTATGGCTCCGCAACCCTGCGTTCCTCAGCTTTCTCACCTTTGGCTGCTTTCTCGCGGCATTCGCGGCGGCGCTCGTGCCCTATGTCGGCGAATTGCTCTGCATGATCCTGTACCCGAGCCTGACGCTGGGCGTCTATAACGGCTGCCGCGCCATCGACCGGCGACGCCAGCTCAGACCGGAATTGCTGCTCTCGGGATTCCGTCGCCGCGTCTACGATATGCTGCTGGCGGGGTTCTGCAATTTCGCCGTCATCAAGCTGGTGCTGCTCGGCACTATCCAGATCGACGATGGCGTTCTATGGAAACTTCTTGAAAACTCCGAAGTTTCGGACACGCTTACCCTGTCTTCGCCCGGTTTTCTTTACGCGCTGCTCGCGGTCGCCATCCTGCTCATTCCCTGGGGTATCGCATTCCTGTTCGTGTCGCAGCTCGTTGGCTGGTGGCGTCTCCCGGTATCCAGAGCCCTGTCTTCCAGCTTCGTGGGCTGCCTGCGCAACCTGCTCCCCCTCCTCGTCTATTCCTTCTGCTTTCTCTTTTTCGCCTGCATGCTGCCGGCGCTCGTCATCAATTTCATCAATCTCACCATGGAAGGACTCGGCACACTGGCATGCGCCATTTACGTACTGCTGATCGTGCCGGTTCTGTTGGCCAGTTTTTACGTCGCGGCACGCGACATTTTCGGGCTCCCCCGCAGAAGGAAACACCGGCGGCGGTCGGAACAACAGGCGCAGGAACTCCAGGAAACGGAACCCAACGAGTAACGAGTAAACCATCATGGTGGCCGAGTTCTTTTGTCGACTACATTAACCTGTCACTTCACTTTAAACACGAATGAATACCCCCAACCTGGAACAGATCGTCGTCAACGCCCTGGAAGACGTCAAGGCGCGTGACATCGAAATCATCGACACCATTCGCCTCAGCGCGCAGTTCGAGCGCATCATCGTCGCCAGCGGCGACTCAGGTCGCCAGACTAGGGCTCTCGCACACAACGTCCTGGATCGGGTGCGCGCAGCCGGCGGCAAGGTGCTTGGCATCGAAGGTGAAGAAAACGGAGAATGGGTTCTGGTCGACCTGGGAGAAATCGTGGTGCACGTCATGCAGCCGGCCATCCGCGCCTATTACCGGCTCGAAGAACTCTGGAGCGCCTCGCCCGCCATCCGCCGCGCGGGTATTGCGGCCCAGGCTGCGGGAGCATGAATTGAGGCTCGTCGTCGTCGCCATCGGCCATCGCATGCCCACCTGGGTGGATGCCGGTTTCGACGACTACGCCCGCCGCATGCGGCAGGAACTGCCGCTCGAACTGATCGAGGTCAAGGCCGAAGCGCGCAATTCAGGCAAGACTCAGGATGCGATGATGGAAGCCGAAGCCGCCCGTATTGAAGCCGCTCTGCCCGCGCGTTGCCGCAGGGTAATCCTTGACGAGCGCGGCGCCGATCTCACCAGCATGGCGCTCGCCCGCCGCCTGGAGGAGTGGCGACGCGGCGGCGAAGACGTTGCCTTCATCGCCGGAGGCCCGGACGGTCTCGCCCCGGCGCTCAAGGCAAAGGCGCACGAGTCGATCCGGCTGTCCAGCCTCACCCTGCCTCACGCTCTGGTGCGGCCACTGCTGGCTGAAGCGCTTTACCGGGCATGGAGCATCACCCGCAATCATCCCTATCACCGCGAGTGAGACCCATGTCGGCGCTTCCTTCCCATATCTATCTCGCCTCGACCAGCCCGCGCCGCTGTGACCTGTTGCAACAAATCGGGGTGCAATTCGACGTTCTCGGTTTCCGTGGCGGCGAGCGTGGCATGGACGCCGACCTCGACGAGACGCCGGAGCCGAACGAACCCGCCGAGCGTTACGTGCAGCGTCTGGCGCTCATCAAGGCGAGCGCTGGCGTACGCCGCCTGTTCTGGCGCAATCTGCCTCGCCAGCCCGTTCTGGCAGCCGATACCGCAATCGAGATCGACGGCGACATCATCGGCAAGCCCGCCAGCGCCGAGAACGCCCGTACCATTCTGCAAAGACTCTCCGGACGCGCCCACCGCGTCCTGACCGCCGTAGCGGTCAGCGACGGCGAACGCACCCGCAGCCGCCTGTCGGAGAGCGCCGTGCAGTTCCGCCCGCTCTCCGACAACGACATCCGCCGCTACGTCGCCACCGGCGAACCCATGGACAAGGCCGGCGCCTACGGCATCCAGGGCCATGCCGCGACCTTTATCGCGGAAATCCATGGCAGTTACTCCGGTATCATGGGGTTGCCGCTGTTTGAAACTGCGGCGCTGCTGGAAGTCTTCGGCTACCCACTGTAGACTTGGCGGGACTTTCTTCCCGGGAACTCTGCTTGTCCGATGGGCCATACGTAATGGCGGGCGCATCCGCCATTGCGTATTTTTCATTGGAATATGGCATGAGCATCGAATTCTTGTTGAATTTCACCCCGCAGGAAGTACGGGTCGCCATCGTCGAACAAGGCGTGGTGCAGGAACTGCACGTCGAACGGCCCGCAAGCCGGGGCATCGTCAGCAACATCTATCTGGGCCGGGTGGTCAGGGTGCTGCCGGGAATGCAGTCGGCATTCATCGACGTGGGCCTGGAGCGCACCGCCTTCCTACACGTCGCCGACATCTGGAGCGGACGCCAGAACGGCGATGCGGTGCGCCCGATCGAGCGCATCCTCACCGAAGGCCAGGGCATCATGGTGCAGGTACTCAAAGATCCCATCGGCACCAAGGGCGCACGCCTGTCGACGCAGGTAAGCCTGGCCGGGCGGCTGCTCGTCTACCTGCCGCAGGACAGGCACATCGGCATTTCGCAGCGCATCGGCGACGAAAGCGAGCGCGAACTGTTGCGCGAACGCCTGGGCCGGCTCGTGCCGGAAGATGAACCGGGCGGCTTCATCGTCCGCACCATGGCCGAGAACGCCTCCGACAACGAACTGACCGCCGACATCGCCTACTTGCGCAAACTGTGGGGCGAAATCGGCAATGCCGCCAAGGGCACCGAAGCGCCGTGCCTGTTGCACGAAGACCTGAACCTTGCCCAGCGGACGATGCGCGACCTCGTGACCGACGACACCACCCGCATCCGCATCGACTCACAGGAAAACTTCCGCAAACTCCAGAACTTCGCCGCTGAATACACCCCCAAGGTGCTGCCCTTGCTGGAACTCTATTCCAATGACCGGCCACTGTTCGAGATCTACAACGTCGAAAGCGAAGTCCAGAAAGCGCTCGCCCGCCGCGTCGACCTGAAATCCGGCGGCTACCTCATCATCGACCAGACCGAGGCCCTGACCACGGTCGACGTCAACACCGGCGGCTTCGTGGGCGCACGCAACTTCGACGACACCATTTTCAAGACCAATCTCGAAGCAACCCAGGCCATCGCCCGCCAACTGCGCCTGCGCAACCTGGGCGGCATCATCATCGTCGACTTCATCGACATGGAAAGCGCCGAACACCGCGACATGGTGCTGGAAGAATTCCGCAAGGCGCTGTCGCACGACCACACCAAAATGAGCGTCAACGGCTTCACCGCCCTCGGGCTGGTGGAAATGACCCGCAAGCGCACGCGCGAATCGCTCGCCCACCTGCTGTGCGAACCCTGCCCCACCTGCGCCGGGCGGGGCGAAATCAAGACCGCGCGCACTGTCGCCTACGAAATTTTCCGCGAAGTGCTGCGCGAGGCCCGCCAGTTCAACGCCCGCGAATTCCGCGTCCTTGCCAGCCCCGAAGTCATCAACCTCTTCCTCGACGACGAAAGCCAGTCCCTGGCGATGCTGTCGGACTTCATCAGCAAGAAGATCACGCTCCATGCCGAAGCTAGTTACACGCAGGAGCAGTTCGACATCGTTCTTCTGTAAGAAACCTTCTGTATCCCTTGTCGTAACAAGACAGGACTGGACTATTGTGGAATTTTCCAAGGTGCGCCCCACCAATGCCGTCGCTGCAAAAAAGTCAACCCGTCATGGATTGCGTTGCGGCACGGCAACGCTCCTGCCATCCTGATTGCTTTTCTAAACGCATAAAACATAATGTGCGCCGCTGTGAAGCAGAGTTTGTTCCTCTTGAACAATAACCAAGGAGCATCGACGTGAGAAAAAGCCTGATTTCCCTAACCCTTTCCCTTGCCTGCATCGTCCCGGCAAGCCATGCCGTCGCCAGCGACGTGGAAACATCGCAAACGGCCTGGAACGAATCCAGTGTTTTCTGGAACAACGGCAAGACCAAACTGCAAGAAACCGTCGCACCCAATCCCGAGCACGGCGTCGCCGCCAAGCAGCAGAAGCATGCGAAGAAAAAACATCTCAAGCACCGTCGGCACGCCCGCAAGGCGCACAGGCGTCACCACCGGCACCATCGGAACGTATAACCGACAGCGAAACTGTTCTGCGTAGCATCGCTACAAGACGGGTAGCAGGCTTTCATGCCTGTTGCCCGTTTTTTATTTTCGGGTATCGGAAAGCAAACATACCTCACAAGCACGTTAAAAAATTGATTTTTTTGAAAAAACAGTTAATTCATACATCCGGAGCCAGTAGGCGGATTTCGCCTGATTGTGCGTCGCTTTGCATGCGACATGACAACGAATTGAGCGCCAACCGTCGCCATGACAAGCTTTGCCCGGCTCTGTTAAAGTTGCCCCGCGACCACTTATCCTTAGCTGGGGTTTGCTTCCTGAAACCCGCTGGTCTTCGCCGGATTGTTTTTCGATTTTATCTTCTTCCATCTTCCGCCAAAACACACCCAGATCCATGTCTCTCGAACCCGCCATTTCTTCCCGCATCCACCCCGCCGAACCGCTGCCCGGTCATTTTCGCAGGCCGTTCTCCTGTTATTTCGCCGCCACCCGACCGGCTTTCCTGTCGGTCACGCTGGTCGGCTGCCTGATCGGGCTGGCCAGCGCCTGCGCCAGCGGCGTGACGTTCGACCCCTTGCGGGGGTTGATCGTCGTGCTTTTCGCCCTCGTCGCCCACGCAGGCACCAACGTCGTCAACGACTATCACGACGCCCGCAGCGGCGCGGACGCAGCCAACCATGAACGGATATTTCCCTTCACCGGCGGCAGCCGCTTTATCCAGAACGGCGTGTTGAGCGAGCGCAGCACCGGCATTTTCGGCCACGTTCTGCTCGCGCTCGTGATCCCGCCCGGGCTATGGCTGGCGTGGACGAGCGGCCCTGGCCTCCTTCTCATCGGCGCAGCCGGGCTGTTTTTCGGCTGGGCCTACACCGCGCCACCGCTGGCGCTGGTCAGACGCGGCCTTGGCGAAATCGCCATCGCCGCCGGCTGGCTGCTGGTGGTAACCGGCAGTGACTACGCCCTGCGTGGCAATTTCAGTTTCCAACCGGTAGCTGCCGGTCTTTCCTTCGCCCTGCTGGTCGTGAACGTGCTCTACATCAACCAGTTTCCCGACCGTGCTGGCGACAACGCCGCAGGCAAACGCACCCTGGTCGTGCGCCTGGGCGCGGATACCGCGAAATGGGGTTATCTGCTGATCGGTATCGTCGCCCACGCCTGGCTGATCGCCATGGTCGGCAAAGACATCCTGCCGCAAAAAACGGGACTCGCTGCTTTTACCGTGGTGCTCACCCTGACGGCAGGGCGCGACCTGCTCGAACACGCGGGAGAACCTGCCGCCCTGCGTTCGGCCCTCATCCGCACCATCCTCGCCGCCAACCTGCACGGTGCGCTCATCGCCATCACCTTGGCCTGGGCCGCCGGACAAGGATGAACACCATGATCGGTCGTCTGTGCGGCATCCTGCTGGAAAAAAAACCACCGCAGATCCTCGTCGACGTGGGCGGCATCGGCTACGAACTCGACGTGCCGATGAGCACTTTCTACGACCTGCCCGCCTGCGGCGAAAAAGTGAGCCTCCACACCCATTTTCTCGTGCGCGAGGACGGCCATTTTCTTTACGGCTTCGCCACCGGCGAGGAACGCACCGTTTTTCGCAAGCTCCTCAAAATCTCCGGCATTGGCGCGCGCATGGCGCTGGCGGTGCTCTCCGGGCTGTCGACTGGTGAGCTGGCCCAAGCCGTCGCGCGCCAGGAAGCCGCCCGCTTGGTGAGAATCCCCGGCATCGGCAAGAAAACTGCCGAACGCCTGCTCCTGGAGCTGCGCGGCAAGCTCGATCCCCCCGTCTCCACGGCCACGACCGAGCACACCCGCACGGGAACGTCCTCCCCCGACAACCGCGACGACATTTTCAACGCCCTGCTCGCGCTCGGCTACAACGAGCGGGAAGCGCTCGCCGCCATGAAAGAAGTTCCAGGCAACACGGAAGTCGCCGCAGGTATCCGGCAGGCGCTCAGACAACTGGCAAGGCCGTAAGCGGTCAGCGCGGTCAATGCCGCCTCGCCCCGACCGGGTGCGTACAGGCAAGGCAAAGGGATGCCTGCCTCGTTGATATGCGTCCAATTCCTTTACATGCTCCCCTCTTGTACCGGGAAAAATCACGTCCAATCAAATAGATAAAATATGGCCCGATTTATGCTTATCAAGCGTGTCACGTACTCTCCACAGCACGTGGAACACCCCCCACAGACAAGGAATCATCATGCTCGGAACAATTCGCAAACTCGCCGCCCTCAGCATTGCGGCGCTTGCTACCAGCGCGGCTCATGCTGCCAGCGCCCCAACCGATTGGAACTACACGTTCGATCTGACATGGGTAACAGGCAGCGCTTCATACACCCCGGGTCAGCGTTATTCCGGCGACCCGGGCATTGGCGTCATCAAACAAAACGACACGACGCTCAGTTGGGGTTCCGCATACGGAAGCGACACCCAGATCAGCTTCAACAGCGACTACACGCGCAGCAGCCTGATCATCGACCCGTCGCATGCCGCTTCCACCATCGCAAGCAATGGCAACGCCCAGTACGTCAACGCCTTCAAACACCTCAACAACGCGATTCCGGCGTCCTACACCACGCTGAATCACGCGCAACTGGCGTTGAACGTCACCCTGGAGGCGACGGATGGCTCTGGCTTCACCTATAACTGGACGCAGGTGTTCGACGTCTACTTCAAGGAAACACCCAACACCACGGGTAACCCCCTCCTGGATGGCGATATTTTCGTCATCACCTGGAACCCTGACAGCAACATCCAGGGCATCCCCAGCTACGGTCAGGCTTTCAACTACGATGGTTACGATTACACCTTCGACTACTTCGAGAGCACTCAACGCTTCAACAACCTGAGCCAGAGCCAGTGCGCGGCAGCAGGCCGTTCAAACGGCTGCGTCGGGTTCACGACACCGGAGTACGGCACGACGCCCATCCAGTTCGCGTTCAACATCTCCGCCACTGCCGCGCCTGTTCCCGAACCGGAAACCTACGCCATGCTGCTGGCTGGTCTGGGCATTGTGGGCATGGTGGCGCGCCGTCGCCGTCATTACATCCACGCCTGATTTCCGCACACTCGTGTGCAAAAAGGCCCCCGATTCGGGGGCCTTTTTGTTTGTCCGTCGAAAAACCTCGCCCTCCGTGTGGCACGCGGGAAGTTGCCGAGCCGCTCATGCGGCCTCGCACCGGCCCGGTGCGTGCAAGCGCAGATGCCCGGCTTCACCTCTACATGTGTCTACTTTATTTACACACCTCTCCCCGTTCCAAAAAAAATCTCGAATAAACATATATATAAAAATAAGCCCATTTTATGCTTACCAAGGGCAATCTTATTGCACAGACAAGGAAAGTTATCATGCCCGGAACAGTTCGCAAGTTCGCCGCACTCAGCATCGTGGCGTTCGCCGCCAGCACGGCCTATGCCGCCAGCGCCCCAACCGACTGGAACTACACGTTCGATCTGACGTGGGTGGCAGGCAGCGCTTCGTTTACCCCGGGCACGCGTTATACCGGCGACCCAGGCATTGGACAGAGCACGCAGACCGACTCGGTGCTCAGTTGGGGGTCTATCTTGGGAAACGACACCAGGATCAGCTTCAACAGCGACCTCGCGCGCAGCAGTCTGATTATCGACCCGACGGTCGCCTCGACCGTCACAAGCAATGGCGATACCCAGTACGTCAATGCTTTCACTCACGTCAATAACGCGCTCTCAGCGTCCTTCAGCACACTGAATCATGCACAAATGGCGTTGAACGTCACCCTAGAGGCGGCGGACGGCTCTGGCTTCACTTATAGCTGGACGCAGGTGTTCGACGTCTACTTCAAGGAAGTACCCAATCTCACGGGCAATTCCATCCGGGATGGCGATATTTTTGTCATCACCTGGAACCCCGATAGCAACGTCAGCGGCGTGCCCAGCTATGGCGAAACCTTCAGCTACGACGGTTACGAGTACGCCTTCAACTATTTCGAGAGCACTCAACACCTCACCGAGCTGAGCCTGGATCAATGCCAGGCAGTGGGCCAGGCAGGAGGCTGCGTCGGGTTGATGACGGATGAATACAGCACAACACCTGTCCAATTCGCCTTCAGCGTCTCCACCTCCGCCTCCACCCCCACCTCCACCACACCCGTTCCCGAACCGGAAACCTACGCCATGCTGCTGGCCGGTCTGGGTATCGTCGGCGTGGTGGCGCGTCGTCGCCGTCATTACATCCACGGCTGATTTTTGCGCACTCGTGTGCAAAGATGCCCCCAATTCGGGGGCATCTTTGTTTGTACCTCGAAAAACCTCGCCCTTCGCGTGACACGCGGAAGTCGCCGAACCGGCATCGTCAAAACCGCTCATGGTCTTCGCCGCCAGCGCGCTCGATGCTGTCGCCCCAACCAGACAGGTGTCCACTTTCTTTACACACCTCTTCCTGTTTCAAAAAAAATCGCCAATAAACATATATATAAAAATTGGCCCGCTTCATGCTTATCAAGAGCATCTCATGCTCACCAGTGTGAGCTCGAAACAACACGCACAGACAAGGAGAGCTATCATGCTCGGAACAGTTCGCAAACTCACTGCCCTCAGCATCGTGGCGTTCGCCGCCAGTGCGGCTTATGCAGCCCCAGCTCCTACCGACTGGAACTACACGTTCGATCTGACATGGGTAACAGGCAGCGCTTCATACACCCCGGGTCAGCGCTATGCCGGCGACCCAGGCACTGGATATAACAAGCAGACCGACTCGGTACTCAGTTGGGGGTCTTGGTTCGGAAGCGACACACAGATCAGCTTCAACAGCGCCTACGCGCGCAGCAGCCTGATCATCGACCCGACGCATGCTGCCTCCACCGTCACAAGCAATGGCAATGCCCAGTTCGTCAACGCCTTCTCTCATGTCAATAATGCGGTCGCAGGTTCCTTCGACACGCTGAATCATGCGCAAATGGCGCTGGACGTCACCCTGGAAGCGGCGGACGGCTCTGGCTTCACCTATAGCTGGACGCAGGTGTTCAACGTCTATTTCCTGGAAACGCCCAATCTCGCGAGCAACCCCCTGCTGGATGGCGATATTTTCGTGATCACCTGGGATCCCAACAGCAACATCTATGGCATACCCAGCTATGGTGAAACTTTCACCTATGACGGTCACGAGTACACCTTCAACTACTTCGAGAACACTCAGCGCTTCACCGAGTTGAGTCTGAGCCAATGCCAGGCGGTCGGTCAGGCAGCAGGTTGCGTCGGGTTCACGACACCGGAATACGGTACGACGCCGATCCAGTTCGCGTTCAACGTTGCCGCCACCCCTGTTCCTGAACCGGAAACCTACGCCATGCTGCTGGCCGGCCTGGGTATCATGGGTATCGTGGCGCGCCGCCGTCGCAACTACATCCACGACTGATTCCAGACACACGTATCTGTTGCAGAACAGCCCCCGAGTCGGGGGCTGTTTTTTTGTCGGTATTTTTTACACTTCCAGTATTACATTAAGTAGTTTCCCGAAGTCGGCCTCTCTGTCGCCCTGATCGTCTGCCACCGTTTATTTTGCGCGTCTCCGGCAGGCCATCGGCTACACTTCGTTCCCATGATAGAAACCGACGCGCTCATCCCCTCGCGGGACAACCGCCTTGTCACACCCGCCATGGCGGATCGCCAGGAAGATGCCGTGGAGCGCGCCCTGCGTCCGCGCCAACTGGCCGAATACGTCGGACAGGCCAAGACGCGCGAGCAGCTCGAAATCTTCATCACCGCCGCGCGGGCACGGCATGAAGCCCTCGATCACGTGCTGCTCTTTGGCCCGCCCGGACTGGGCAAGACCACACTCGCCCACATCATTGCCGCCGAAATGGGCGTCAACATGCGTCAGACTTCGGGGCCGGTGCTGGAGCGCGCGGGAGACCTGGCGGCGCTGCTCACCAATCTCGACGCGCACGACGTACTCTTTATCGACGAAATCCACCGCCTGTCACCGGTCGTGGAAGAAATCCTCTACCCGGCGCTCGAAGATTTCCAGATCGACATCATGATTGGCGAAGGGCCGGCGGCGCGCTCGGTCAAGCTCGACCTGCCGCCCTTCACCCTCATCGGCGCAACGACCCGCGCGGGCATGCTCACCAACCCGCTGCGCGACCGTTTCGGCATCGTCTCGCGGCTCGAATTCTATTCGCCTTCCGAGCTGGCGTTCATCGTCCGCCGCTCGGCGCGGCTGCTCGAAGTTGCCATTGACGACGAGGGCGCGTTTGAAATCGCCCGACGCGCGCGCGGTACTCCGCGCATCGCCAACCGCCTGCTGCGCCGGGTGCGCGACTACGCCGAAGTCCGGGCCGGAGGCGACGTCACCGCCCAGGTGGCCGATGCCGCCCTCGCCATGCTCGACGTCGATGTGCTCGGACTCGATGTCATGGATCGCAAGCTGCTCCTGGCCATGCTGGAAAAATTCGGCGGCGGCCCGGTCGGCCTCGACAACCTCGCCGCCGCCATCGGCGAATCCTCCGACACCATTGAGGATGTGATCGAGCCTTACCTGATCCAGCAAGGCTACCTGCAACGCACGCCGCGCGGTCGCATCGCCACGCCCGCAATCTGGCGGCATTTCAGCCTCGTCCCGCCCAGGGCCGACGGGGGCGGCGAGCTGTTCACGTCCTGAAACCCGGAAGCCTTCATGCGGTTTTTTTCGGTAATGATGTTCGTCCTGTGCACACTTGGTGGGCTTTACCTGCTCACCGCCGCACCGGCATTCACCTTGCCCGACCGTGGCGACCCGGCGCACTGGCGTCAGTTCGGGACGCTGGCCGCGCGCACGCTCGGCGGCGGACTGCTGGCCATCTCGGCGCTGGCGGCAATTTTTCTGCGCCATCACTACTACGCCGAAGTTCGCCATCCACCCGGCCCGGCGGTACAGAAACTCTACTTCGCGCTCATCGTGCTGGCGCTGGGGCTGATCAGTCTTGCTCTTGATCTGGCCGAACCCGTTCCTGCGCCGCCGACCCGATCCGCAGCGCCAGCCCCTTGAGGTATTCGCCCTCGGGCGCCGCCAGTCCCACCGGGTGGTCGGAGGCCGCCGCGAGCCGGTGCAGGATGCATGCATCGACACCGGCATCGACCGCTGCACCCGCGACGATTTTCTGGAACATGTCCAGCCCGATGCCGCCCGAACACGAATAGCTCATCAAGATGCCGCCAGGGGCCAGGAGCCGGAACGCACACAGGTTGATGTCCTTGTAGGCGCGGGCCGCGCGCGCGGCATGGGCGGCAGAAGGCGCGAACTTGGGCGGATCAAGCACGATCAGGTCGAAATGCTCCCCGGCGCTGCGCAGGGCGCGCAGGGCGGCAAACACATCGTCTTCCCGCCATTGCGCGCGGCTGGCGTCGAGGCTGGGGTTATAGGTGAGGTTGCGCGCCGCAATTTCCAGCGCCGGGCCGGACGAGTCGATCGACAGCACGCTTTGCGCCCCGCCCGCTAGTGCCTGCAAGGAAAAACCGCCGGTATAGCAGAAGCAGTTCAGCACCCGTCGCCCCGCCGCCAGCCGAGAGGTCAACAGCCGGTTGTCGCGCTGGTCGAGATAAAAGCCGGTCTTGTGACCGCCGACGATATCGACTTCCATGCGCACGCCATGCTCCACGATCAGCACCGGCGCGGCGGGCAGATCGCCAAAAAGGCAGCCGCTGCGCGGCTCCAGCCCTTCGAGACGACGCACATCGGAATCCGAGCGCTCATAGATCGCCTCGCAGCCTGTGGCCGCGACCAACGCACCGACAATCGCCTCCCGCCACTTTTCGGCGCCAGCGCTGGTCAGTTGCACAACCACCACCGGGCCGTAGCGATCGGCGATCACGCCGGGCAGACCATCGGCCTCGCCGTGGATCAGGCGCATGCCGTCCTGTCCCGACAGACCTGGATACGCCATCCGCCAGGCCACGGCTTCGGCGACGCGACGCTTGAAAAAGGCGTGGTCGATCGTTGTTTCGGCCTCGAAAGTCCACATGCGGGCGCGAATCTGCGACGCGGGCGACCATGCCGCCCGCCCCAGCATGCGTCCGTCGGCGCTCACAACCTCGACCGTGTCGCCGGGGCGGGCACGCCCTTCCAGACGCACCACCGAACCCGCAAAAATCCAGGGATGACGGCGCAGGACGGAGCGTTCCTTGCCGGGATGAAGATGAAGTCGCGCCATAGGGAAAATGCCTGAACCTTATTTATTGCGCGCGCGCGGATGCGCAGCGTCGTAGACCTTGGCCAGATGCTGAAAATCGAGATGGGTATAGACCTGCGTCGACCGGATGCTGGCGTGACCGAGAAGCTCCTGCACCGCCCGCAGGTCGCCCGAAGATTGCAGCAAATGACTGGCGAAGCTGTGACGGAACATGTGCGGATGCACGTGCAGGCCCAACCCGCTTTGCCGCGCCCAGCGCGTCAGCCGACCACGAACCGCGCCTGCGCTCATGCGCCGGCCATTGCGGGTAATAAACAAGGCGCGCTCGCCCGCATCGGGAAAGCTCGTGCGCGCTTGCAACCATGCCTTCAGCGCCACCAGCGCCGGTTCACCCACCGGCACCGTGCGCATGCGGTCGCGCTTGCCGTGCACCGTCACCATGCCTTCGGCAAAATCCACCCACCCGTTTCTGCTGCCGCTGTCGATGTCCAGCCCGGACAATTCCGCCAACCGCAGTCCCGAAGAATAGAAAAGCTCGAACATGGCTCGGTCGCGCACTTCCAGCAACGATTCGGCCTGAGCATCGAGCAGCGCCATGGCCTGGTCCGGCGACAGCACCTTGGGCAACATGGAGGGCGATTTGGGGGCGCGGAGGCCTTCCACCGGATTGTGACGCGCATCCCGATTGCGGATCAGCCAACGGTAAAAACCACGCCAAGCCGAAAGCAGACGTGCAATCGAGCGTCCGGAAAGACCTTCGCCATGGAGCCGCGCCACAAAGCGGCGGATATCACTCGCTTCCAGTTCCTGCGGCGGACGGCCATCGGCAAGCGCCGCCAGACGCAACAGGTCACGCCGGTAATTTTCCAGCGTGAGCGCCGCGGCGCGGCGCTGCGTCGCCATCCAGGCCAGATAAACATCGGCCCAGAGCGGGAGGGCGCTTGCCTCGCTCACGGTCGCTCAATCTCGCCGAGCAGGGCCACCGCGGCCAATGCGCCGATACGTTCGAGATAGAGCGTGCCCATTTCGTTGTAGAAACGTTCGGCTTCTTCGCTCCCCAACGCGAGCAGCCCTGCCGTCTCGCCGCCCCGGCGCAGGGGCATCAACGCCACCGACCGGATGTGCGGCCCCATTTCGCCAAACCATTCCAGCACTTCGGCATTGCCCGGCGCACCGCAACAAGGCCGCGTCATATCGGCGGCGTAGCGGCGCACGTCCTCACTCACTGGCGAAAATTCCTCGCCGTCACGCCCCGCCCCAGCACCCCAAATACGCAAGGCCGCGTGCGGCACCGAAAAATCGTCCCGCAGGCTGTCGAAAAGCGCGCGGCGCGCGCTATCGTAAGCCTCCGCTTCGAGCAGGGCGATGGCAAGGCGATGCACTTTCGCGCTGATTTCATCGTTCTGATCGCCGAACTGGAGCAATTCGGCGAGCTTCTGTTCGAGTTGCCGGATTTTACCGCGCAGGTCGTGCAGTTGGCGCTCAGTGAGCGAAATCGCCTTCTTGTGACGCGGATGCGGCACGGTCAGCACGGACAACAGATCGCTGTGTTCGCCCAGAAAACCGGGATGCTCGCGCAGATAACGGATGACTTCTTCGGCATTCATCGAAATCGGGCTCCAGTCAGGATACAGGTTCGGGATCGTCGGAAAGCTCAGGCGGACGGCAATCGATCCAGATCGACTTCGCCCTCGAACACCGTCACCGCCGGCCCGGTCATCAAAACCGGCGCGCCCGGCCCGTCCCAAGCGATGTCGAGCCGTCCGCCCCGTGTGTCGACGCGCACCGGCGAGACGGCGAGGCCGCGCAGGATAACCGCCACCACCGCAGCGCAAGCGCCGGTACCACAAGCCAGTGTCTCGCCCACCCCACGCTCGTAGACCCGCAGGCGGATATGGTGCGCGTCGACCACTTCGGCGAAACCGGCATTGACCCGCGCCGGAAATCTCGGATGTATTTCGATCTTCGCCCCCAGTTCCTCGACCGGCGCTGCCGCAATGTCAGCCACCACCTGCACCGCATGCGGATTGCCCATCGACAGCGCCGTAATTGCCACGCTCCGCCCGTCGACATCGAGCAACTGAACGACGGCGTCCGAATCCGAACGGAACGGGATTTTCTCCGGATCGAACACTGGCACGCCCATGTCGACCGTCACCAGCCCATCGTCGGCCAGGCGAAGCGCGATGACGCCGGCGCGCGTTTCAACCCGAATCTCCCGTTTTGCCGTCAGGCCCTTGTCATGGACAAAGCGCACGAAACAGCGCGCGCCGTTACCGCATTGCTCCACCTCTCCGCCATCGGCGTTGAAAATACGGTAACGAAAATCCACGCCCGCCGCAGCGCCAGCCACCGAGGGCGGTTCGACCACCAGTAATTGATCGCAACCGATGCCGAAGTGGCGGTCGGCGAGTGCGCGCACCCGCTCCGGGCGCAGTTCCACGGGCGCGCGGGTAGCGTCGATGACCACGAAATCGTTGCCCAGGCCGTGCATCTTGGTGAAACGCAGTTTCATCGCGGCAGAAAGGTAATGTCGACCCGGCGATTTTCACCCAGCATCTCGCCCTCGTCCACTACGAAAGTCCCGACCCGCGAGACGTGCGTCACCGCCCCACCCCGACGGGCGGCGTGGGCAGGCCCAGGAGGGCGCGGATGAAATCCTCGGACTGATCCATGGCAAATTCATAAACATACCAAGCATCACCCCCCCGCCTGAACACCACGTAAAACCCGACGAAGCCCTGATCCCGGTCGAGTTCGAGCAGGTAAGTCCGGACGTCCACCAGATCTGCCTTGATCTCCTTCCCCAACACATGCACCTTGCGCACGCGCAGGCCCCGCATCTTCGTCTTGATGGAATCGTAGATCTGCTTGGCCCCCTCGCCGGGCGACGAGAAAAAATGCCCGGCGAACACGGTGATGAAGCAATTGTCCTGCAAGCCCGACAAGATACATTTGACATATCGCGCCTCGAACGCATCCTTGTCGCCGACAGGCACGGGTGGCGCATCCTCCGCCAGTGCGGCGGCGGAAAAAAACAGCCCGGCGAAAAAAACCAAGCCATGCTTCAAAATAGTCACCATCCGCCCGTCCTCATGTCTTGCATCCATTCTCATCAATAAAACCGCGCTTGTCCCTCGGGGCGCGTCTTGAAACGTCGATGCACCCAATAATACTGTTCCGGCATGGTGCGCACCACGGTTTCGAGCCAGGCGTTCATCCTGCGGGTATCCGCCTCGACGCTGGCGGAGGGGAAATCCGCCCACGCCTCGCCGATTTCCAGCACGTAGCCGGCACTGCCCGGCAACATCCGGGTCACGCAAGGCAACACGCGCGCCCCGGCGAGCCGCGCCAGCCGTGACAGGCCGGTGATGGTGGCCGCCTCGACCCCGAAAAACGGCACAAAAATCGCGTCTTTGCGCCCGTAATCCATGTCGGGCAAATAGTAGAACGGTCGCCCGGCTTTCATCGCCCGCAGCACACCGCGCACACCGTCCTGACGCGAGAGCAGAAGCTGGTCGCCGAAGCGGCGGCGGTGGCGATAAATCTGGCGGTCGAGCACAAGATTGTTTTTCTGGCGCGCGTACATGGTGACAGAATCGAACGCCATACCCACCCGCGCGCCCCCCGCGTCGAGACCGATGAAATGCGGCGCGAGCAGAATCACTGGCGTTCCGGCGCGCAGGAGCGCGTGCAACCGCTCCTCGCCCTCGAAGCGAATCAGGCGTTGCAGCCGCGCGGCGGACGACCACCAAAGCAGACCGTGTTCGAGCAGGCTGCATCCCAACGCCTGAAAATGACGCCGCGCCAGCTTCCGCCGGGCAGCCTCGTCGAGTTCGGGGAAACATAAACCGAGGTTGATCAACGCCACCCGCCGCCGCCGCACCGCGAGGCAATAGACGAGCATACCCAATCCCCGCCCAAGGGGCGCCAGCACCGCCAGCGGCAACCCGTGCAACAGCCAGAGAACAAATAACAGTATCCGGGTCACGCTCCCTCCGTTTCCGCCTGCCCGCCGCGCGGGCCTCGCGGCTGCTTGTACCGGTTGTACCCCCACAGGTATTGCTGCGGGCACTGCCGCACCAGGCGTTCGATCTCGCGGTTCATCGCAGCGCAACGCGCAGCAAGGTCGCCATCGCAGGTTTCCGTCGGCAACGAATAATGCACCGCGTAGCCCTCGCCGTGCGGCAACCGCTCGACCCAGACGTAAATCGTCCGCACGCCGCGCACTTCCGCGAGCCGCGCCCCGAGGGTCATCGTCCAGGCCGGGCGGCCAAAGAAATCCACCCAGACGCCCTCCCCCGCTCCGGGAACCTGATCGGGCAGCATGCCCACCATGTCGTGCGCGCGCAGTGTTTTAAGCAATTGCCTGACGCCGGAGAGATCGGCGGGCGCAGTCGTCACCGCGCCGCGCACGCGCCCGGACTGCATCAGGGGTTCGAGGTCACGATAACGCGGCGGACGGTAGAGCACCGCGAGCGACGTCCCCCCGGCGTGAGCACAATAAGGGGCGGCCAGCTCGAAACAGCCCAAATGCGGCGTAAGAAACAAAATGCCCGCCCCGTCGCGGCGGGCGGCCTCGACCAACGCCAGCCCATGAACGGCCACCACCTTCGCCAACACCGTTTCCAGCGGACGCAACCATATCCAGCACACCTCCAGCGCCTGCCGCCCAGCCTCGGCGATGGCCCGATGCAACAGCGCGCGCGACGGCGCGCCCATGGCCTGCGTGAAATTGGCGCGCAGGCGACGGCGATAGGAAGGCGAACAAGCGTAAACCAGCCAGCCAGCCCAACCGCCCAGCCAATGCAGCCACGACAGCGGCAGGCGGGCGAACGAACGGAAAAGGAAATCGACGATCACGGCAGGCGTCCCATGCCGTGACCATGCAGTATGAACAACACGGATAGAATCTGAAAAATTTGACCAGACGGGACTGTAATCTATAATTGTGCCTCAGCCGCCGAGTTAACTCGACAACTTGCAGGGCGGTTCCGCTTCGATCTGGCGGGTCAGAAATACTGCTAAAGCGTCCGCTGCTCGCTGAAATCCCCAAGAGCCGGCCACGACGCCGAAACTTTGGGGATTTTTGTTTTCAGGAGCGTTCCATGGCAAAAGAATTTCTCTTCACATCGGAATCGGTTTCCGAAGGCCACCCCGACAAGGTTGCCGACCAAATCTCCGACGGCGTGCTCGACGCCATTCTCGCCAGCGACCCGCGCGGTCGCGTGGCCTGCGAAACGCTGGTCTCGACCGGGCTGGTGGTCATCTCGGGCGAAATCACCACCACGGCCCAGATCAACTACCGCGAAGTCGCGCAGGAAGTCATGCGCCGCATCGGATACGACGATTCCGAAATCGGCTTCGACTACAAGAGTTGCGCAGTGCTGGCGGCGATCAACCGCCAGTCTCCCGACATCGCCCAAGGCGTCAACGAAGGCGAAGGCATCGACCTCGACCAGGGGGCCGGCGACCAGGGCCTGATGTTCGGCTACGCCACCCTTGAGACCCCGAGCCTGATGCCGTTGCCGATCTACTATGCCCACCGGATCATGCAGCGTCAGGCCGAAGTGAGAAAAGACGGACGCCTTCCCTGGCTGCGCCCGGACGCCAAGAGCCAGTTGACGGTGAAATACATCGCTGGCAAACCGGCGGCCATCGACACCGTGGTCGTTTCCACCCAGCACGCCCCCGACATCGCCTATGACAAACTCAAGGAAGCGGTCATCGAGGAAATCGTCAAGCCCGTGCTGCCCAAAGAACTCATCCAGGGCGAAATCAAGTATTTCATCAACCCAACCGGTCGCTTCGTCGTCGGCGGCCCGCATGGCGACTGCGGCCTCACCGGGCGCAAGATCATCGTCGACACCTACGGCGGCGCGGCCCACCACGGTGGCGGCGCTTTCTCGGGCAAAGACCCGTCCAAGGTCGACCGCTCGGCAGCCTATGCCGGGCGCTACGTCGCCAAAAACGTCGTCGCGGCGGGGCTGGCGGATCGGTGCGAAGTCCAGGTCGCCTACGCGATTGGCGTCGCCAGACCGGTGAGCCTGATGGTGGACACCTTCGGCACCGGCAAAATTGCCGACGATAAAATCGCCGAACTCATTGCCCGCCACTTCGATCTGCGCCCCAAAGCCATCATCCAGACCCTCGACCTGCTGCGCCCGATCTACTCCAAAACCGCCGCCTACGGCCACTTTGGCCGCGACGAACCGGAATTCACCTGGGAGCGCACCGACAAGGCCGCCGCACTGGCCGCCGCAGCGGGAATCTAAAAGGGCGGGCGGCAAGCTCTTTCGACATTGCACGGGGGGCGGTTCGCGAACCGCCCCGACGTGTCGAAGCCGTGTTGCACTTCAGATTTGAAACCGCCCTCTATATAAACCGCCGTCCCCACCCCGACCAAGTCGAAAAGTTCGATCACGTCGCGGTTGCGCATATTGATGCAGCCGTGTGAATGGGGCACGCCCATGGGCAGATCGTCGGCGACACCGTGGATGTAGATGTAGCGCCGCATGGAGTCGACGACGCCGCCGCGATTGCGGCCAAGTTCCTCGCCGCACAGCCACAGAATGCGCGACAGAATCCAGTCGCGCCCAGGATGGGCCGCCGCGAGTTGCGGCGTCCAGATTTCGCCGGTCGGGCGGCGCCCGCGAAAGACCGCGCCTGCCGATGCACCGCCGCCAATTTTTGCGCGGATACGGTGGCGGCCTCGCGGCGTGCATTCGCTGCCCTCGTGCTCGCCAACACCCTTGGCGGCAGTGGAAACCGCGTAGCAGCGGATACACGCGCCATCGGCGGCAAAAAGTTCGAGCGTCTGACGAGCGATGTCGATGTGTATGCGCATGGTATTATCACCGCCGCCTCATGTCTGTAGCGTCCGGGCACGACGGGCGGCGAAAAACGAGGATAAAAGCGTACCACACTCCCCGGCCAGCACCCCGCCGACAATGACCGCATGGTGGTTGAGGCGCGGATCGCCGTAGAGGTCGAGCACACTGCCCGCCACGCCGGACTTGGGATCGCTCGCGCCGAAAACGACGCGCTCAATGCGAGCGTGAAAGATCGCGCCGGTACACATCGCGCACGGTTCCAGGGTGACGTATAGCTCACAGCCAGGCAGGCGGTAGTTGCCAAGGTTGTACGCAGCATCGCGCAGCGCAATGATTTCCGCATGGGCTGAGGGGTCGCGCATGACGATGGGGCGGTTGAAGCCTCGTCCAACAATGTCGCCGTTGCACACGACAACCGCCCCCACGGGCACTTCGCCCAGGGCGGCGGCCTCCCGCGCCAACGCGAGCGCTTCGCGCATGAAAACGTCGCTGGAATCCATGTTGCCCAACTTACCGCAAGGAAAACCGCACGCCGCACTGGCCCGCGCTTTCCTTGATTTCACCGTCGGTGGGGGTGCGCTGGAAAAGACGTTCGGGAGCGATTCTGCCTTCACCGGCCAGCCAGCGTTGTACGGCGGACTCGCGGCGGCGTGCAAGCGCGGCAATGTCCTCGCCACTCGCCGCGATGCCCTCCAGGAGCAGTTTTTCCATTTCCGCAACCGGCAGGCTCTTGGCCAGGCCAATGAAGTTGCGCGGTTTTCTGATTTTGGCGTCGTCATATGCCTGGCGCAGCAGCGCGGCGTATTCTTCGTCGCCCGGTTCGATGGCGCCCATCGTTTTGCGTTTCCCGCCCATGACCATGGCGCGCAGTTTCTCGCGCCGGATGCCTTCGGCATCGCGTCCGGCATCGGCGAACCCGGTGATGTCGAGCTTCAGCACCGGACGTTCTTCCAGCGTTTTGGCGAGGTCTCGCAATTTCTTTTCCTGCTCCGCGCCGATGCGGGAGTTGCCGGGATCGAAATCGACTTGCGAAAGTTCTTCCCGCCCGAGCAGGGCGAAAGGCGCCGTGACCGCCTTGCCGATGAGGCCGGCGATAGCTCGCAACACCAAGCCGAAGACGCTGAACTGGGGATCGTCGAGGGTGCCGCTCACCGGCAGGTTGAAGTCGATTTCGCCGCGAGTGTTCTTGAGCAGCGCCACCGCCAACCGTACCGGCAGATGGGTCGCGTCCGGGCTGTCGATGGCGTCGCCAAAGGTGATCTGATCGAGGAAAACGTGGTTCTCCGCCGAGAGCTTGCGATCCTCGACGCGGTAATTGAGCGTGGCCGAGAGCTTGCCCCGGCTGATGCCGTAGCCGACGTAGCGCCCAGAATAGCCCGAAAGGGCAGGCAGGTCGAAGTCCTTGACCTCGGCGGCGATGTCGAGATGGCGATCCTGTCGAAAGGGGTTGAATTCGCCCTTGATCGTCAGCGGCGCGGTACGCCCTACCTTGCCTTGCAGATCGAGCTTTGCCAGCGTGGCTTGATCCGAGGACAGACCGAGAAGTTCACCGGAAAGATTGCCCAGGAAAGCGTTGTAGTTCGGACGGATGAAGTGGTCGCTGAACGCGATGTTGCTGTTCCGGATGCTGATGCGCTGCACGCTTACCGGCGGCCAGGACGGCGCAGCGGAGCCGGCGCTTTCGCCCGTTGGCGCGTT
Organism: Azoarcus sp.; assembly: GCA_031289095.1. Taxonomy (GTDB): domain Bacteria; phylum Pseudomonadota; class Gammaproteobacteria; order Burkholderiales; family Rhodocyclaceae; genus WRNU01. The sequence continues at coordinate 15,586 of JAITQD010000032.1, read as the reverse complement.
CACGCTCGCCTCGGCGCTTGCCTCCGTTACTGCGTCGCTTCCGGCCTCAGCAGACGAGCGTTGAATCTCGCGCACGTTGAGCCGCCCCTGTTCGTCGAGAATCAGGCGGGATTGCAATCCGTCGATGGCAACCTCGCCGATGGCGAGCGCGAAAGGCTCCAGGTCGACTCTGGCCTGTTTGAGCGCGACTTCGCGCCAGCGCATGAAATCCGCGTTGTCGTTGTGGTCGGTGGAAGCAAAGTTGCTGACCGAGACGTTGCCGCCAAGCGAACCGCTCACGCCGCCGCGCCGCTCACGCAGCGCCAGCCATCCCTTGGCCGAAAGGCGGCCTTCCTTGATGCCGATCCGCGTCTGCCGCGCAACGTAAGGCTGCGCCAGCGCGAGGGAGATGGCTTGCAGATCGACGTTCAGATCGGCCCTCAGCGGTTCGGGAGCCAGCGTTCCCTTCAGGGCCAGACGGCTATCCTTGCCGATGCGGCCATGCAGGACAAGACTCGCAGCCTTGGCCCCTTTCGCCGTCGACAGGCCGCTCAACTGCAATTCGATGTCGTCTGCGTTCAGCAAAACGGGGGCGCCTGCGGCGCGATCCTCGAAACGCAGCGAAGCGTCCGACACGGCGGCGGCATCCAACTGGAACGTCCATGGCGGCTCCGCAGCCCTGGCGGACGTGGGCTTGCCGGCCAGCGACATGAAATCGAATTCTCCGTTATCCAAACGGGTTACGGCCAAGGATATGTTGTTCGCATTGACATTCCCGACCCGTATCCGGCGTATTCCGGGCAGGATTGCGGTGTCTGAGAGGGTGAGATTCCGGAGTTTCAGCAGTTCGCCCTTGCGCCCGGCCAAGGCGAACGCGAAATCCGCCAGGGTGAGTTTTTCGACCCCGATCTCGACACGGGGGGCTCCGCCCTCCGACGCCTGCACCAAGTAGTGGAATACGCCATCGGCGCGACCGTGGCGAATATCTCCGCCAGGCAGCGCCTGCGCCAGGTAGCGGCCATAGAGCGCGGGCTGGAGTCTTTCCACCACCAGGTTGCCTGTGTATTCGAAAGGCGCTTTCAGACGCAGGCTATCCTGATGGCTGAACTTTTCTCCTGCCGCACTTGTGTAATCGAGGCGGATCGCGGCGGGAACATCGCTGCCGGTGGCGAGGTCGCGCAGGTCGAGATTGATCGCTTCCACCCGGGTGCTGAAACCGCCCTTCACCGCGTTGTCGTTGTAACGGATCAGTCCGTCACGAATGCGCGCTGCGGAAAGCAGGAAGTCGAGCGGCATACCGGTGTTCTTTTTTGCGTTTTTTTTCTTTGGCAAGGTTCCCGGCGCGCTCGCAGGCAGCAGGCGGGACAGGTTGACACTTCCGTCGGCCAGGCGCACGAGATCGAGCACCGGCTGCCGCAGACGCAACCTGCTGAGGTAGTAGCGTCCACGCAAAGGTTGGACGTCCGCAAATTCGGCTTCCAGTTCGCTCACCGCCAGCACCGGGCGGCCAGCGCGATCCTGGATCGCCAGATCATCGACCCGCGCCTCGCCCTGAAGGCGGATCGCTGGCGCATCGTCCTTACCCTGCTCGAACTCCAGGTGCAGATCGAGGCTGAGCCTGCCCGACGGCAGCCTGAACGTCGGCTCGAAAGGCAGGTAAACCAGCCAGGGAGGCAGATCGAAATCTGTGAGCGACAGGTTGAGTTCGTTCCTGCTCGATGCGGAAAACGGCATCAGGCGACCCTTCGCGTTCAGGGGGTGATCGTCGAGCCGCGCCGACAGATCGGGTTCGATGAAAACATCCACCGTGACCGGCAGGTTGGAAATGAAGGGCAAGCCCAGCTTTACCCCGGAAAGACGGTGTTTTGTGCCGGCGACCCGATCATCCAGTTCGATCAGGCCGTCATCGACATGGATGTTGGCGATCGAAAAACGAAACGGTTCGTCGTCTTCCGCCTGGGGCTTCCCGGCGAAACGATCGAACACGTCGGAAAAGTCATAGCGTCCGGCGTCGAACCGGACAAACCTGATGCGCGGGCCTTCAAGCGCCAGTTCCCGCACCACCGGCCCGCCGCGCCAGAGCGACGATATTTCAAAATTAACCGCGAGGCGATCCAGCTCCACAGCGGGCGGGCCGGCTTCGCTACCGCCAGCCTGCATGATCTTCACACCCCGGAGTTCAGCCGAGAGAGCAAAGGGGTTGAACCCCGCCATGCCAATCGAAACCTCGCGTCCGAGCAGATCGCCCAGGACGCGCGGCGCGTAATGCAGCGCCAGTAACGGCGCCACGATGAAGCCCAGTCCCGCGTAAAGCGCCAACGCAAGCGCGGCCCAAACCAGCGGGCGGATGAAACGCCGCAAGCGTGACAACCCGACCGGGGCGGAAACCAGGGCGACTGTCGCGTGGAAAACCATTTTAAGTAAGCGTCTCCTGTAATTCTTGCTGTTGGCGCCGATGCGGGAAAACACGCACCGAAAGTGTGAATCATCTCACGGATGGACACGGCTTTCACCCGCGCCGGTTGCAACAAAACCTCATGCCCACCATGCCGAGCCCGACCCCGCATCGCCGGGCGCAACTGGAGCGTCCATGCACAGGAGATAAGCGGATCAAATGCCGTCCAGCGAGGGCGTCGATGTGGACTATTGCTCACGCCATGCGATTTTACCGCAGCAGAGTGGTGGCTTTCGCTCATCGAATGCCTATCATAATCAAGTAATGACAATACATATTCATACCGACATGTCACACATGAAACTACGCCCCCTGCTGATACTCGGCTTTGGCCTGATCCTTTTCCTGCTTGCCATCGTGGGAGGGCTATCCATCGCCATCGGCAACAGCATTTCGGCAAGCATCGAAGACATCGCCGATCGCCGTATCCCGTCGCTTATCACTTACAGCATGATCGAAAATCAGTTTTCCACCCTCTACAACCAGTCGTTGCAGATGGCCGCCCTGGACGCGCCTTCGGCGCAGACGACGGCAAGCCTCAACAAACTGCGCGACGGGCGCGCCGCCTCTTGGGCGGAAGTTGACCGCCTGCGCAAAAAGCTCGATGACGTACCGAACAAAACCGAAGAAGGGAAACACCTGAGTACCGAACTAGCTTCGTCCATGAACGATTTCATCCGCGCCTTTTCCAGACTGGATGACTACATACCAATGCTGACAACGGCCTCGGTCGCCAACAACAGCCACGAATACGAGCGTGTGAAAAGCGAACTGGGGGCGCTCATTCTGGATGCCGCCTCCGTTGCAGATCGGGTGCAGGATCACCTGACCAACCTCACCCAGAGACAGGCGACGCTCTCGGAGCAGGCCGCCAGCGAAGCCGCCGGCCTGGCCAATACCTCCGTCATGATCAGCGCCATCCTGTCGCTGGCTGGACTCGTGTCCGGCGTCGCCATCGGTTTCCTGATCTTCCGCGCCGTCATCCGCCAGATCGGCGGCGAACCGTCCTACATTCAGGAAGTGATGCAGCGCGTCAGCAATGCCGATCTCAGCATGCGGGTCGAACTGCATTCTGGCGACACCACGAGCGCGCTCTACGCCGTCTCAATCACCGTCGACAAACTGCGCACTCTGCTCGAAACCATCAGTCAGAGCGCCGACGACATTGCTGCGGCCAGCGAGCAATTGAGCGCCACCAGCAAGAACATCGCAGCTTCCAGCGAATCCCAGTCGCAGGCGGCCTCCTCAATGGCCGCCGCAGTGGAAGAAATGACCGTCTCCGTCGGCCATGTGTCCGACTCGGCCAACGAAGCCAACAAAATGGCCCGGCAATCGGGCAACGCCTCGCAAGCAGGCGCAGAAACCATCCACTCGGTCGTCGCCGACATCAACCGCGTGGCGCGAGAAGTGACTGCCGCCGCGCAAGACGTGGCCGAACTCGGCAGCCAGTCGCGCGAGATTTCCTCAGTGGTCAACATCATCAAGGAAGTGGCCGACCAGACCAACCTGCTCGCGCTCAACGCCGCCATCGAAGCAGCCCGCGCCGGCGAACAGGGGCGCGGCTTCGCGGTGGTCGCCGACGAAGTGCGCAAACTCGCCGAACGCACCGCATCCTCGACCGAGGACATCGCCCGCATCGTTGCGCTGATCAACGCCGGCACCGAGCGCGCTGTACAGACGATGCAGCATCAGAGCGAAAGCGTGAACTCCACGGTGTCATTATCCGAACAAGCCGGCGTCAATATCGGGCAGATCAACGACGCCTCGGCAGCGGTCGTCACCGCCGTAGGCGAAATCTCGCTCGCGCTCTCCGAGCAATCCACGGCCAGCACCGAAATCGCCAACAACGTCGAGCGCATCGCAACGATGAGCGAAGACAACACCACGGCGATGCGCGAAGCCGCCGCCGCGACGCAAAGCCTCGCAGCCCAGGCCGAGCAACTCCAGACGATAGTGGGCCAGTTCAAGCTCGGGTAGGCGACGGCTGCACGCGCACTCGCCCCCCGCTGCACAACGCGACGACAGGCATTCATGCCTGTCGCTCGAACCTGGAGGAGTTTCTTTCCCCTCCCAGGTTGCTACGCTCGAAACCCCGGCCTGAAGGGCTATCATGACGCCCGTTCCGCCTCCGCCCGCCGCACCGCGCGGCCCCGTCATGTCCCACCAGCGACTCGAACTCCTCGCCCCCGCCAAAACCGCCGACATTGGCATCGCGGCTATCACCCACGGTGCCGACGCCGTCTACATTGGTGGCCCCGCCTTCGGCGCCCGCAGCGCCGCTGGCAACGCGATGGCCGACATTGCCCGTCTCGCCTCGCATGCCCACCGCTACCACGCCCGCGTCTTCCTCGCCCTCAACACCCTGCTGCGCAACGATGAACTAGAAACCGCGCGCACCCTGGCATGGCAGGCGTTCGAGGCCGGTGTCGATGCGCTGATCGTGCAGGATATGGGACTGCTGGAACTCGACCTGCCGCCGCTGCCGCTCCACGCCAGCACCCAGTGCGACATCCGCGACACCGGACGCGCCCGCTTCCTGCAAGACGCCGGTTTTTCTCGCCTCGTGCTCGCGCGCGAACTCTCGCTTGCCGAAGTGCGCGAGATCGCCGCCGCCACGACCTGCGAACTCGAATACTTCATCCACGGCGCACTGTGTGTCGCCTTCAGCGGCCAGTGCTACATCAGCCACGCCCACACGGGACGCAGCGCCAATCGCGGCGAATGCTCACAAGCCTGCCGTCTGCCCTACGACCTCGCCGACGGCGACGGACGCATCGTCGCGCGTGGCCAGCACCTGCTCTCGCTCAAAGACAACAACCAGGGCGCCCACCTCGCCGCGCTTGCCGCCGCCGGCATCCATTCGTTCAAAATCGAAGGCCGCTACAAGGATATGGCCTACGTCAAAAACATCACCGCCCACTACCGCCGCCTGCTCGACGAGGTGATCGAACACCCGGCGGCGGACGGCTCCGCCTGGCGGCGCGCTTCCAGCGGACGTTGCACGTATACCTTCACCCCGCAGGCGGAAAAGACCTTCAACCGCGCCTATACCGATTATTTTGCGCAGGGTCGCCAACACGGCATCGAAGCTTTCACCTCCCCCGCCTTCACCGGCGAACCCATCGGCAAGGTCATCCGCATCGACGAGTCGGCGCGGCGTTTCTTCGATCTCGACGCCACGGTGGCGCTCAACAACGGTGACGGCCTGGCTTGGCTCGACAACGAAGGCAAAGTCACCGGTCTGCGCGTCAACCGCGTCGAAGCAGCGCCAGGCAAAGGCGTGCGCATCCACCCTGCCAGCCCCGTACCCGCCAGCCTGTGCGCGGGAACAACGGTCTCGCGCAATCACGACCACGCCTTCATGCGCCTGCTCGACAAGCCTTCCGCCGAACGCCGCATCCGCGTCGCCATGCACCTCGTTTTCGATGCCGACGCCTGCACGCTCACGCTCACCGACGAAGACGGCATCACCGCCAGCGCCCGGCTCGCCGCCTCCGAAGCCCTTTCCCTTGAAGCCGCGCGCCAGCCCGACCGCGCCCTCGCCGACATCCGCCGCCATCTCGGCAAACTGGGCGACACCCCTTTTGCCGCCGACATCATCGAATGCACGGGAACGCCGTGCTTTCTGCCCGCCGCCGCGATCAACGCCCTGCGCCGGGACGCCGTCACCCGCCTCGACACCGCCCGCCTTGCGGCCCACCTGCGCGCACCCCGCGCCACGCCCGCCGCACCGCCGACGAACTTTCCGCAGGACAGCCTGAACTACCTCGCCAACGTCCTCAACGACAAGGCGCGCGCCTTTTACGAGCATCACGGCGTGAAAGTGATCGAAGCCGCCTTCGAGGCCAACGAGACGGCAGGCGATGTCTCATTGATGGTGACACGTCACTGCCTGCGCTACAGCTTCAACCTGTGTCCGAAGGAAGTCCCGGGCATCCGCCCAGAACCGATGCGGCTCATCCACGGCAGGCAAACCCTGACCCTGCGCTTTGACTGCAAACGTTGCGAGATGCACGTCGTCGGACAGAACGAACAGGCCGCGCCACCCGCCGTCGTCCGCCTTCATCCTGCCCGCTGAGAATCCATGCCTCACCAATGCGGTGGAATCTCGTCCTCCGGCCTACCCTGCCCCGCCTGCGCACTCTGGAACTGTTGCGCCAGTTGCTGCACGCGCGCCTGCAACCGGTCGATCAGCCCTTGCTGGCGATAAACGGTTCTGTTGAGCGCGTCGATCTGATCCTCGGCCAGCATCAGCCGGGATTCGAGACGTTCCAGGCATTCGCCCTCTCCACTCATTCCGGTTCTCCTGCCGAAACAGGCGCGGCATCGCGCGCAACCGCCAGCATCCTTTCCCGGCTCTCCGGCGTCTCCAGGCTGATGCGGCCCAGCGCGCCGCTACGGTAATCGGTCAGAAAAACATTCGCCGCCTTTTCCAGATCGAGCGCACCGCCCTTGCGCACGCAGCCACGGCGGCGGGCGACGGCTTCGAGCAATGCCGCGCCGTCGAGTCCCGCCGTGTCAATGCGATAGCGCGCCGCGACGAGGGCGGGATAGCGGCCAAGCAGAATATCGCCCAGATACGCGGCGACTTCCTCGTCAATGACCGCATTACGCCCAATTGCATGGCTGGCGGCAAGCATGAAGCCGTCCGCGTCGTATTCGATCTTCGGCCACATCAGGCCCGGCGTATCGGTCAGTGTCATGCCGGGGCCAAGGTCGAGCGTCTGCTGGCTTTTCGTCACCGCCGGCTCATCGCCGACCTTCGCCACGTGACGCTTGAGCAGCGCGTTCATGAGGGTGGATTTTCCGACGTTGGGAATGCCGGTGAGAATCATGCGCAAGGGCTTGATGCCATCGCCGCGAAACGGCGCGAGCTGGCGGGCGGCGGTCAGGATGCGCGCCACGTCGGCGGGCTTTCTGGCCGAAATCGCCAGCGCACGCACACCGGGACGGGCATCGTGGAACGCCATCCACACCGCCGTCGCCGCCGGATCGGCGAGATCCGCCTTGTTGAGCAGTTTGAGGCAAGGCCGGTTTCGGAAGCGGCGCAATTCTTCGATCATCGGATTGCTGCTGGCTGCGGGCAGGCGGGCGTCGGTTACTTCGATGACGACGTCGACCGCCGCCAGCGCCTCGGCGAGCTTGCGCCGCGCGGCGTTCATGTGACCGGGAAACCATTGGACTGAGGGCATGGGGCAAAATAGATCCGGAAACGCTCCCTGTCGGGAGCACTCAGGGTTCCGGCAGCAAAACGTGCTCGTCGTATGGGGCGGGCGGCTGTCCGGCGGCACCGCCAGGCGTGGGGACGACGGGCGTGGAAACGACGGGCGCGGGTGGCCTGTATGGCTGACCTTGCTGTGGCACGGGAGCGGGCGGCACATATTGCCCCGGACTCGTGGGTGTCGGCGCAGTGAGCGAGTCGAACAGCGGGTCGTCCTCGGTATCGGGTGCGAGCAGTTCGGGCGGTTTGAATTCGGCGTAGTAATAGTCCTCACGCCCGCCGTCGCCGACAGGGGCGCTGGCGATGCCGTCTGGACGAGGAAGCGCCGTTTCCGGCATGCCGACCAGCGCGGCGCGCATGTAGTTGATCCAGATCGGCAGCGCGGCGGTGCCGCCCGTTTCGCCTTTCCCCATGTTGCGCGGAGTCGGAAAACCGATCCAGGTCACGGCGACGACTTGCGGGTTGTAGCCGCAGAACCAGGCATCGACGTAGTCGTTGGTGGTGCCGGTCTTGCCTGCAAGGTCGTTGCGGTTGAGGCTGCGGGCGCGCGCGCCGGTACCGCGCCGCACGACATCCCGGAGCATCGAATCCATGATCCAGGCATTGCGCGCGTCGATCACCCTGGGAGCGCTCTCGCCAGCGACAGGCGGATCAACATGGGCAAGCACCTTGCCATTGACATCGAGAATTTCCTTGACCACGAAGGAATTGACCCGGTAGCCACCATTGGCGAACACGGCATAGGCGGTCGCCATCTCCCACGGCGAAGCCGAACCCGCGCCCAGCGCCATGGTGAGGTAAGGCGGATGGCGCGCGGTGTCGAAGCCGAAATTGGCGAGGTAGTTTTGGGCGTAGGCCGGGGTGATGTCTTCGAGCACCCGGATGGCGGGGATGTTCTTGGAACGCGCCAGCGCTTCGCGCATGGTCATCTTGCCGTCGAACTTGTCGTCATAATTGTGCGGTTGCCAGGCGGCGCTGCCGGTGACGCCTTCCGCGTAATAGAGCGGTTCGTCCACAAGCATCGTCCCCGGCGCGTAGCCGCGTTCGAGACTGGCGGAATAAACGAAGGGCTTGAAGCCGGAGCCGGGCTGACGCCGGGCCTGGGTGGCGTTGTTGAACTGGCTGCGGTTGAAGTCGAATCCGCCCACCAGGGAGCGCACCGCGCCGTCCCTGGCGTCGATCGACACCAAGGCTGCGTCCACTTCCGGCACCTGGGTGAGCTCCCAGCCTTTGTTGCCGCCGACGTTGACGATGCGCACCAGCGCACCCCGTCGCACCCGCCGCCCCTGCGGGGCGTTGGCGCTCAACATGGGCGCGGCGAAACGCAGCCCGTCGCCGCCGATTTTGATGGTCTGGCCGTTGCGATAGACGGTGACTTCCTTGGGCGTAACGTCGAGCACCAGGGCAAGGAGAAGATCGCCGTAGTCGCGCAGGCGGTCGTCGTCGTCGCGCGCCTTGCCAAGTTCGTCGTCGAAGACTTCGTCATCCACCTTGCTGTCCGGCAGGGTGAGGTATTTTTCCGGGCCGCGATAACCGTGGCGGCGATCATAGTCCATGACGCCGCGACGCACGGCATCGTAAGCGGCTTCCTGCTCGTCGCGCTTGATGGTGGTAATGATCTTGATGCCGATCTGGGTGGCCTGTTCACCGAACTGCGCCACGGCGATCTGGCGCGCGATTTCGGCCACGTACTCGGCATGTACCGGGCTGAGGACACCGGGATCGAGCGCGGCGCTGCCGGAGGTGGTGCGCAGGGGTTCGTTGAGCGCCTGCTGGTAGGCAGCATCTTCGATGAAGCCGACTTCGAGCATGCGGCGCAGGACGTAGCGCTGCCGCCGCTGCGCCGCCGTCGGGTTGACGATGGGGTTGAGGATCGACGGCCCCTTGGGCAGACCGGCAAGCATGGCGGCTTCGGCCAGGGTGATGTCGGCAAGCGGTTTGCCGAAATAGGTTTCGGCGGCGACCGCGAAACCGTAGGCACGCTGGCCGAGGAAAATCTGATTGATGTAAAGCTCGAGGATCTGATCCTTGCCGAGGTTGTGTTCTATTTTGAGCGAAAGCAGGAGTTCATACAGCTTGCGCGTGAGAGTTCTGTCCTGCGTCAGGAAAAAGTTACGCGCTACCTGCTGGGTGATCGTCGACGCACCCTGTTTGCGCGCACCGGGCCGCAGGTTCATCAGGGTCGCACGTGCAATGCCGACCGGATCGAACCCCATGTGCCTGTAAAAATGTTCGTCCTCGGCGGCGAGCAGCGCGTTCTTGAGGATGGCGGGAACGTTTTCGATTTTGACCACCGCGCGCCGTTGTTCGCCGATTTCCTTGATGAGATAGCCGTCGGCGGTGTAGACACGCAGGGGCACGCGGGGGCGATAGTCGGTAAGGGCGTCGAGAGGCGGCAGCTTGGGCCAGATCAGTACCGAAATGGTCACCAGCGTGGCAATCCCGATCACGGCCAAGACCGCCAGCGCGACGAACAGATAGAGAACCCGGCGGTGGAAAATCCAGCGGGAGAAAGCCCTGCGGGAGAAAGCCCAGGAGCGCATCGTATGCCCGTGCGAAATGGAAGTTCGCTATTATAGATGCGTTGGAGAACAAAAACGGCGATCCACTCCCGGCGCACGCGCCGTCGTCGCTTTTGCGACCGTAGTGCCAAAAATTTTTATCCCGGCTTCGGTCTCTATCGCAATATCGATTCAACTGCGCATAGTCAGTTGTCCGGCACAGGGCAGCACCGTCGTATCTACGGCCCGCCAGAAAACGTGAACACGGGACATATGGAATGAATAAATTTCCCAGCTTGCGCGCCCTGATCTTCCTACTGGCGCTACTGTCCGTCTGCGCCCCGGTGTTTGCTTTTTCACCGCAGCGGCTCGTGCAGGATGCGCGCTCGCAGATAGGCAAAACGCTTCATTACGACCCGGCGTATACCAAAATCGCCTACCCGATGGGGGATGTGCCGCTCGTCAGGGGCGTCTGCACGGACGTGGTGATCCGCGCCCTTCGCCGCCAGGGAGTGGACTTGCAGCAGAAGGTGCATGAGGACATGCGGAAGAATTTCCGCGAGTACCCGAACGAATCGCGCTGGGGACTCAAAAAACCGGACGCCAACATCGACCACCGCCGCGTTCCCAACCTGCGACGATATTTCGAACGCCAGGGATACGCACGAACCGACAGGAATTTCCGCCCCGGCGACATCGTGACATGGGAACTGCGCCCGGGAGTCGGGCACATCGGCATCGTCTCCGACAAGGAAGATCCTTCCGGGAAGCGGCTGCTCGTCATTCACAACATTGGCGACGGCACGCAGGAAGAGGACGTGCTGTATGAATTCACGATTACCGGGCTTTACCGCATTGCGCCCGACGCCCGTCCCCTGCCGCCGCACCAATGATCGCACGCGCAATCCGTATAATGACCGCTGCACCGATCCGGAGATATGCCATCATGCCGCTTCTTTCGGTTCCAGCCAGGAGAACGACATGAATCGCCTGTTTCCCGCGCTTTTCGCCTGCACCGTGCTTGCCGCCGCCGGCTGTGCATCGCGCAGCGGCGCTTCCGGCGAAGAAATGAAGGACGAACGCCCACACCAGTCCGTGAAGTCACGCGACGGCAGTTTCGAGGGCGACATATGGGGCACGCCGATGGAAAACAGTCCCTTCGGCAAACTCCGGATCGGGATGCCGCGCACCGAGGCCGAGGCGCTGGTCGGCCCCGGTTCTGGCGAGCGCACCTACATGACCGGCAAGGCTTTCATTCCTTTTTACTTCGGTACCGACAGAATCCGCGACGAAGTTCTGTATAAGGGAATAGGCACCCTGACCTATGCCGGAGGCGGTATGGTTTCCAACGGCGGCAAGCTGGTCAGCATCACTTACGACCCGAACGAAAGCGGTCGTCGCTACTGATTTTTTCACGGAGCGAGAATGTCCCTGCAAGTCAACAAGCTCTCCGATGTCGATGTACGCGGCAAGAAAGTCTTCATTCGCGCCGATCTCAACGTGCCGCAGGACGAAGCCGGCAACATCACCGAGGACACCCGCATCCGCGCATCCGTGCCGACCATCCGGCACTGCCTCGGTCAGGCTGCGGCGGTGATGGTGACATCCCACCTGGGCCGTCCCAGCGAAGGCAAGGTAGGCCCCGAGGATACGCTCGCGCCAGTGGCGGTACGCCTCGGACAGTTGCTTGGGCAACCGGTACGGCTCGTCACCAACTGGACGGACGGCGGTTTCACGGCGGAGCCGGGGCAAGTGCTGCTGCTGGAGAACTGCCGCTGCAACATCGGCGAAAAAAAGGACGACGAGACGCTGGCGCGCAAGATGGCGGCGCTGTGCGATGTATACGTCAATGACGCTTTCGGCACCGCGCACCGCGCCGAGGCGTCCACGCACGGTATCGCGCATTTCGCACCCGTCGCCTGCGCCGGGCTGCTGATGAGCGCCGAAATCGACGCACTGTCCCGCGCGCTGGGCAATCCGCGGCGTCCGCTGGTGGCCATCGTCGGCGGAGCCAAGGTATCGAGCAAGCTCACCATTCTCAAGTCGCTGGCCGACAAGGTGGATCAACTGATCGTCGGCGGCGGCATCGCCAATACTTTCCTGTTCGCTTCTGGCAAGCGCATCGGGGCCTCGCTCGCCGAACCCGATCTGGTGAAGGAGGCGCATGCTGTCATGGATCTGATGCGCGCGCGCGGCGCGGAAGTGCCCCTGCCCGTCGACGTGGTGGTGGCTGACGAGGTCTCGGCGCTGGCCCGCGCCAACAAGATCGCCATCGACGAAGTCGGCCCCAACGACCGCATTCTCGACATCGGCCCCCGCAGCGCAGCACATCTGGCGCAGATCGTCGCCAACGCGGGCACTATCGTGTGGAACGGCCCGGTCGGCGTGTTCGAGCATGCGCAATTCGCTGGCGGCACCAAGATGCTGGCTTCCGCCATCGCACATTCGCAGGCGTTTTCGATTGCCGGCGGCGGCGACACGTTGGCGGCGATCGCCAAGTTCGACATCGCTGGCGACGTGGGCTACATTTCCACCGGCGGCGGCGCTTTCCTTGAATTCCTCGAAGGCAAAACCCTGCCAGCCATCGCAGCGCTGGAAGCGCGCCACCTATGAGCCTCATCGACATTGGCAACTTCAAACTGGAAGCCGTCGTCCATGGCAGGGCGGATGCTCCCGCGATCCTGTTGATCCAGGGCCTCGGCACGCCGCTCACGCGCTGGCCCGCAACGATGATCGACCCCCTGGTCGAAGCCGGTTTCCGCGTCATCACCTTCGACAACCGCGACGTCGGCCTGTCCTCCAAAATGGACGATCTGGGCCTGCCCAACATCCATAGCCTGATGAGCATCCAGCCCTTCGCGTGGACACTGCCGTCGATGTTTCCCGCCTTGCCGATTCCCTACACGCTCGCCGACATGGCCAGTGATGCGGTGGCGCTGCTCGACGCGCTGGGCATTGCAGCGGCGCATGTCGTCGGCGCGTCGCTGGGCGGCATGATTGCACAACTGGTCGCGGCCTATTACTCCGAACGCTGTCTTTCGCTCACGTCCATCATGTCATCGAGCGGCAATCCCATGTTGCCACCGCCGACGCCCGTCGCGCTGCATTCCCTGTTCGCGCCGCTGCCGGTCGCGCGCAACGAAGACGCACTCATCGAAGATTGCGTCTGGCGTCAGAAAGTACTGATGAGTCCCGGCTATCCCACACCGGACGAGGAATTGCGCGCCATGTTCACCGCCGAATATCGGCGTGGCGGCTTTCATCCCAAGGGCGTCGTCCGGCAACTGGCAACGCTGCTCACCGCCGGGGATCGCCGTCCGTTGCTGATGGCCTTGCGCGTCCCGGCCATGGTGCTGCACGGCGGAGATGACCCGCTACTCAACCTCGCCTGTGGCCGCGACACCGCAGCCGCCATTCCCGACGGGGAGTTCCGCGTCATCGAGGGTATGGGGCATGATTTTCCCAATGCGCTCGGCCCCGAGTTCGCCAAGGCCATTCTGACGGTGGCAAAGCGGGCGGAAAACGGCTAGAACGTGCGTGGCCCCGCCCAAGGGCGTGACCAAGAGAAAACATGTCCCCGAGCTACCAGCCCCGTCACGCTGCCGAACACTTCATCAACCGCGAACTGTCGCTGCTGCAATTTCAGCGCCGCGTTCTCGCCCAGGCCGCCGACCCCGCCGCGCCGCTGCTCGAACGTCTGCGCTTCCTGTGCATCGTTTCGAGCAACCTCGACGAGTTCTTTGAAATTCGCGTCTCCGGCATCCGCGAACAAATCCGCCTCGGCGGCAGCGGCAGCAGCGCCGACGGCTTGCCGCCCGCCGAACTCATGGCGCGCGTCAGCGCCGAAGTGCATCATCTTCTCGCCAAACAATACGCCCTTCTCAACGACGATATTCTGCCGGCGCTGGAGCGCGAAGGCGTCGTTTTTCTGCGCCGGAGCGTCTGGAACGGCGAACAAGCCGCATGGATACACGACTATTTTTGCCGCGAAGTCATCCCCGTCCTGACCCCCATCGGCCTCGATCCCACTCACCCCTTTCCGCGCGTGCTCAACAAGAGCCTCAATTTCGCCGTGGAACTCGAAGGCCGCGATGCCTTCGGGCGCAACTCCGGTGCGGCCATCGTGCAAGCGCCGCGCGTGCTTCCCCGCGTCATCCGCCTGCCCGACCGGCCCGGACAACCCCCCCACACCTTCGTTTTTCTCTCCTCGGTGCTGCACGCCCACGTCGACGAACTCTTTAGCGGTATGAACGTCCATGGCTGCTACCAGTTCCGCGTCACTCGCAATTCCGATCTGTTCGTCGACGAAGAAGAAATCAAGGACTTGCGCGCCCAGCTCAAGGGCGAACTGCAACAGCGCCACTTCGGCGACGCCGTGCGGCTGGAAGTCGCCGACAACTGTTCCGAGGAAATGGCGGATTTCCTGCTCCAGCATTTCAGGCTTGGCCGCGCCGATCTCTACAGCACCCCCGGTATTGTCAACCTCGTGCGCCTGATGCAGGTGCCCGACTGGGTCGACCGTCCCGATCTCAAATACCCGTCCTTCCGCCCCGGCCTGCCCAAACCGCTGGATCATCACAGCGACCTTTTCGCCGTCCTCCGCGCCCAAGACGTCCTGCTCCATCACCCGTTCCAGAGCTTCACTCCCGTCATCGGCCTTCTGAAAGCCGCCGCCGACGACCCACAGGTCATCGCCATCAAAATGACCGTCTACCGCACCGGCACCGACTCCGTGCTCATGGAACACCTCGTGCGCGCGGCGCAAAAAGGCAAGGAAGTCACCGTCGTGCTCGAACTCATGGCCCGCTTCGACGAAGAAGCCAACATCTCCTGGGCCAACCGCCTGGAAGAAGCCGGCGCGCACGTGGTCTATGGCGTTTTCGGCTACAAAGTGCACGCCAAGCTGTTGATGCTGGTGCGCCGCGAAGGCGACAGCCTGCGCCGCTACGTGCATCTGGGCACTGGCAACTACCATCCGCGCACCACGCGCTTCTATACCGATTTCGGCCTGCTCACCAGCAACGAACGGATCGGCGAGGACATCGCCGAAGTCTTCAAGCAGATCACCGGCCTGGGCCACGCTTGCGCCCTCACCCACCTGTGGCAAGCGCCATTCTCGCTTCAGCCCAACGTGGTGGCCGCCATCGCCCATGAAACCGAAATCGCCCGTGCCGGACGGCGGGCGCGCATCATCGCCAAGATCAACGCCCTGCTCGACCCCGAAACCATCGAGGCACTCTACGAAGCCTCGCAGGCCGGAGTGGAAGTCGACCTCATCGTGCGCGGCCCCTGCGCCCTGCGTCCCGGCGTGCCGGGGCTGTCGGACAACATCCGCGTACGTTCGCTGGTAGGCCGCTTCCTCGAACACCATCGCATTCTGTATTTCCGCGCCGATGGCGAAGATCGGGTTTACCTCTCCAGCGCCGACTG
>JAITQD010000086.1 GCA_031289095.1 Azoarcus sp. | reverse complement strand
TTGCTTGTTTTCCAGGTCATTGACTTTCTTTTCCAGCCTTTTATAATGCGCCCCTCGCCCAGATGGCGAAATTGGTAGACGCGCTAGTTTCAGGTACTAGTGCCGCGAGGCGTGGAGGTTCGAGTCCTCTTCTGGGCACCAATTCATCGTTCAAAGCAGTTCGGCAAAAGGCCGGAAAGCCCAGGAAAATCAAGGCTTCCGGCCTTTTTCTCGCCCAATGCAGTCCGAAGCGATCCGTTGAAATCCGGGGGCATTCCGAAATATCCATTTCCTGCAAAAACCGCGCGGCAATCCCTTTGGGATAGTGGCGCAAAAGGGGTTCGAGGATTGGGAAGCGGAAGTCACATCCAACACGGCAAAGTCGCAACGGGAAAGACGACCGAAGCATATCATGCCGTTCCTGGAGGCTTGCCCCATTGTCGGCGTTACCACGAAAAAGGTACAAACGGCCAGATTCTGGATGTTGTCCTTCTGGCTGTTATAATTCGCCACTTTTCGCAACCTTTGGAGTTACACCGTGCTGATTTCAACCGCTCACGCCCAGACCGCCGACGCCGCCGGGCAAACCGCCGCCAGCGGGCTGGGTTTTCTGCCCATAATCGTGATGTTCGGGGTGGCGTGGTTCCTGATGATCCGCCCGCAGATGAAGCGCGCCAAGGAACACAAGGCCATGGTCGCAGCGCTCTCCAAGGGTGACGAAGTCGTGACCGGCGGCGGCGTCGCCGGCAAGGTCGCCGAAGTGGGCGACAGCTTCGTGCAAGTCGAGATCGCCGCCAATACCGTGATTGCGGTGCAGAGACAAAGCATTGCCACCGTCCTGCCCAAGGGCACCCTGAAAACCCTCTGAATCCACACGCCTGGAACATCGCTTCCGGGCGTGACGCGCGGGTCGCGCCGCAGCGCGTCCTTTCGCCGAGCCTTCGACCATGAATCGCTATCCTCTCTGGAAAAACCTCCTCATCGCTGTCATCCTGCTGTGGGGGCTGCTCTATACCTTGCCGAACTTCTACGGCGAAGCGCCCGCCGTACAGATTTCCAGCGCCAAGTCTACGCTCGACCTTGATCCCGGCAGCGTGAGCGCGAGCATCGCCGAAGCGCTCCAGGCGGCCAAAATAGAATACAACGGCATTTTTTCAGATGCCACTGGCGTGCGGGTGAGGTTTGGAAACGTCGAAACCCAGGGGCGCGCCAAGGACATCCTCGAACAGAAGTTCAACCCCGACCGGCAGAACCCTTCCTACGTCGTGGCGCTCAATCTGTTGTCGAACTCGCCCGCCTGGCTCACCAGCCTGCGCGCCCTGCCGATGTACCTGGGGCTCGACCTGCGCGGCGGCGTGCACTTCCTGCTCCAGGTTGACATGCCAGGCGCGATCACCCGGCGGCTCGACGCCATCGCTGGCGACCTGCGCACCCTGTTGCGGGAGAAAAACCTGCGCCATGCCGGCATCGAACGCAGCGGCGAGACCGTCCAACTCCGCTTCCGCGACGCGGCCCTGCGCGATGCGGCGCGCGGCGCAATCCAGTCTTCCGACCACAACCTGCAACTGCTCGACCGTGACGACGGGATCGACGATTTCCGGCTCATCGCCACCCTGAGCCTGCCGGCGCAACAGAACATCCGCGATTCCGCCATCAAGCAGAACATCACCACCCTGCACAACCGCATCAACGAACTCGGCGTCGCCGAGCCGGTGATCCAGCAACAGGGACAGGATCGCATCGTCGTGCAACTGCCCGGCGTGCAGGACGTCGGCACGGCCAAGGACATCCTGGGCCGCACCGCCACGCTCGAACTGCGCATGGTCGAGGGCACCCCCGGCGACCTGGCAGCGATCAGCATCGCCGAAGGCAAGGCGCAGCCGCCGTACGGAACGGAGTTGTACATCGAGCACAGCAACAAGTACGGCGGGATGCCGATCCTGCTCCGGAAGCAGGTCGAACTCACCGGCGAATCCCTGACCGACGCGCAGGCCGGCTACGACGAGAACCAGGAACCGGCGGTGCATCTCACCCTGGATAGCGCCGGGGCGCGAAAATTCCGCGACCTCACGCGCCAGAACGTCGGCAAGCACATGGCGATCCTGCTGATCGAAAAGGGCAAGGGCGAAATCGTAACCGCGCCGGTGATCCGTACCGAAATCGGCGGTGGCCGGGTGCAAATCTCCGGCAGCATGAGCACCGTCGAAGCCAACAAGACGGCGCTGCTGCTGCGCGCCGGATCGCTGGCGGCACCGATGGAAATCATCGAGGAACGCACCGTCGGCCCCAGCCTTGGGGCAGACAACATCAGCAAAGGCTTTCACTCCACGCTCTGGGGCTTTATCGCCATCGTGGTGTTCATGAGCACCTATTACATGCTGTTCGGGCTGGTGTCGTCGCTCGCGCTCACCGCCAACCTGCTGCTGCTGGTGGCGCTGCTCTCCCTGTTGCAGGCGACACTCACCCTGCCCGGCATCGCCGCCATGGCGCTGACCCTGGGGATGGCAATCGACTCCAACGTACTCATCAACGAGCGCATCCGCGAAGAACTGCGCAACGGCTGCACGCCGCAGGCGGCAATCGCCGCCGGTTACGAGCGCGCCTGGGACACGATTCTCGACTCCAACATCACTACCCTGATCGCGGGTATTGCGCTGCTGGTCTTCGGCTCCGGGCCGGTGCGCGGCTTTGCCGTGGTGCACTGCCTGGGCATCCTGACCTCGATGTTCAGCGCCATTCTGGTATCGAGGATGCTGATCAATTTCATCTACGGCAACCGCCGCAAGCTCGCCAAACTGTCGATCGGCACCGTGTGGAAGCCGGGCAACAACTGAGAACCCGGACGGAAACCGCAAAGGAAACTCACGATCATGGAATTTTTCCGCATCAAGAAAGACATCCCGTTCATGCGCCACGCCCTGGTGTTCAACGTGATTTCGCTCGTCACCTTCATCATCGCGGTGCTCTTTCTTGCGTTTCGCGGCCTGCACCTGTCGGTGGAATTCACCGGGGGAACGCTGGTGGAGGTGGTCTATGCCGAAACCGCGCCGCTCGAACCCATCCGTCAGGCGCTTGCCGACAGCGGCTACCCCGACGCCCAGGTGCAGAACTTCGGCAGCACGCACGAGGTGCTCATCCGCCTACCCAACCGCGACGGCGTCAACACCTCCCGCATCACCGGACAGGTCAAGGAAACACTGCAAAAAGTCGAAGGGCCGAAGGCCGAAGTGCGGCGCGCCGAATTCGTCGGCCCCCAGGTCGGCAAGGAACTCTTTAGCGATGGCGCCATGGCGCTGCTGCTGGTGATCGTCGGCATCGTGCTTTATCTGGCGTTACGGTTCGAGTGGCGGTTTGCGGTCTCGGCGATCATCGCCAACCTTCATGACGTAACCATCATTCTCGGCTTCTTCGCCTGCTTCCAGTGGGAATTCTCGTTGCCGGTGCTGGCTGCGGTGCTGGCGGTGCTCGGTTATTCCGTGAATGAATCGGTGGTCGTGTTCGACCGCGTGCGCGAAACCTTCCGCAAGCGGCGCGACCTGGCGACGCCGCAGGTGCTCAACCACGCCATCACCAGCACCATATCGCGCACCGTCATCACCCACGGCAGCACGCAAGCGATGGTGCTGTCGATGTTGCTGTTTGGCGGCGAAACGCTACATTACTTCGCGCTGGCGCTCACCATCGGCATCTGCTTCGGCATCTACTCCTCGGTGCTGGTCGCCAGCCCGCTGGTGATGTGGCTGGGCGTGTCGCGCGAACAGTTCGCCAAGGCAAAGGTGCAGAAGCAGGAAGCGGTGGTATAGGCCGAAGCGGCGCACAAAACGCAAGGCTTTATCGCCTTGCGTTTTTGCATGGCGCGACCGGATTCACGTTGCGAACACCTGCTTCACCCGTAGCGTTTCGCCGCGCTCGGACAGGCCGATCAAGCGGTCGATGTTGGGGTGACGTCCGGGGTTCTGGCGGGCATCCTCGCTGTGCTCGCCGTACAGTTCCAGCCCTTTGCGCGCCGCTTCGGGCGTAATCGCGCCGTAGAGCTGGGCGAGATGGTTGTAGACCGCGAGCGAACCCGTCTGGCCGGGCTTGTTTTCTATTGTCGCCGCCACCGCGCCACAGGCGTCGATGAGGTTCATCGCCGCCAGATGCGAGATGCCGGGCAGGGTCTTGAGTGTTTCGGCAAAACTCATCGCATCGCCCTCAAATCCGCCGCGCCAGTTCAACGGCCTTGCCGACATAGCTGGCCGGAGTCATCGCCAGCAACCGCTCGCGCTCGCTTTGCGGAATGGCAAGCGTGGCGATGAAGTCGCGCAGGGCTTCACGCGAGATGCCCTTGCCGCGCGTCAGCGCCTTGAGCTGCTCGTAGGGGTTGGCGATGCCGAAGCGGCGCATCACCGTCTGCACCGGCTCGGCGAGCACTTCCCAACAGGCGTCGAGATCGGCGGCGAGCCGCGCCGGGTCGGCTTCGAGCTTGCCCAGGCCGCGCAACATGCTGACCGCACCAAGCACGCCGTGGCCGAAGCCCACACCCATATTGCGCAACACGGTGGAATCGGTAAGGTCGCGCTGCATGCGGGACACCGGCAGCTTTTCGGAAAAATGGCGCAACACCGCGTTGGCAAGGCCAAAATTGCCCTCGGCGTTCTCGAAGTCGATCGGATTGACCTTGTGCGGCATGGTCGAGGAGCCGACTTCGCCTTCCTTGAGCTTCTGTTTGAAATAGCCGAGCGAGATGTACAGCCAGAGGTCGCGGCAGGCGTCGAGAAGGATGGTGTTGGCGCGGGCGATGGCGTCGAACAGTTCCGCCATCGCGTCGTGCGGTTCGATCTGGATTGTGTAAGGGTTGAATTCCAGCCCCAGCGACTCGATGAAGCAGCGGCTGAAGGCTTCCCAGTCGAAAGTGGGCCAGGCCGCAAGGTGGGCGTTGTAATTGCCCACCGCGCCATTGAACTTGGCGGTGAGGGCAACACGGGCGATTCTGTCCCGCGCCCGCAAAAGGCGTGCGGCGATGTTGGCCATCTCCTTGCCCAGTGTGGTGGGACTCGCGGGTTGACCGTGGGTGCGCGACAGCATCGGCAGATCGGCGTGGAGGTGCGCGAGTTCGCGCAATCGCGCAATCACGCCGTCGAGGGCGGGAAGAAGCGCTTCGTCGCGCCCGGCCTTCAGCATCAACGCATGCGAGGTGTTGTTGATGTCCTCCGAGGTGCAGGCAAAATGGATGAACTCGGACACCGCCATCACCTCGGCATTATGGCCCAGGCGCTTCTTGAGCCAGTATTCCATCGCCTTGACATCGTGGTTGGTGGCGGCTTCGATTTCTTTCACCGCTGCGCCGTCGGCTTCGCTGAAGCGGGCGACTACGGCGTCGAGTTCCGCCACGGTCGCGGGCGAGAACGGCGCAATCTCGGCGAAGGCGGGTTCGGCGGCCAGCGCCTTCAGCCAGGCCACTTCCACGCGCACCCGGTTGCGGATCAGGCCGTGTTCGGAAAAGTGGTCGCGCAGCCCTGACAATTTGTCATGATAGCGGCCATCGAGGGGAGAAAGAGCGGTCAAAACTGATGCAGGCATGGCCAATTTCCTGGGTAAAAGTGTTATTTTACCGCCCAAGCCCGGTCGATTCCGTCACTCGCGCCGGAATCGCTCACGCCGCTGGCGCCAAGCCAGGATCGCCGACCCCGCCAAGGGAAACCATCCGCGTGAAAACACCCGCCCCGCACAGCATCCGCATCGAAGTCACCGCCGAGTTCATCGCCGCCCAGTCCAATCCCGGTGAGGATTGTTATGTTTTCGCCTATCACGTCATCATACGCAACACGGGCACGGTGGCGGCCCGGCTCATCAGCCGGCACTGGGTCATCACCGACGGCGAGGGGCGCGTGCGCGAAGCCCACGGTCTTGGCGTCGTCGGCGAACAGCCCCGTCTCGTGCCCGGCGAGGTGTTCCATTATTCCAGCGGCTGCGTGCTCGACACCCCGGTGGGAACGATGCAGGGCGATTACCTGATGGAGACCGACGACGGGGAAAAATTCGAGACCGAAATTCCGGCGTTCATGCTGGCGACGCCGGGGGCGTTGCATTGAACCCGGACAATCGCCGGGATTCGCCAACGCGGTTTCACCGCACTCGGCGCATCCCTTTTACGCAACCCCGTCTCAAATCAGCGGGTTGTGCGTTTTCACGACCGGTAATCGGCGTTGATCTTCACGTAATCGTAGGAGAAATCGCACGTCCACACCGTCGCCCTGGCCTGCCCGCGCGCGAGGTCGACGCGCACGGTCAGTTCGGCATCCTGCATGATCCGCGCCCCGGCTTCTTCGGCGTAGCTCGCCGCCCGTCCGCCGCGTTCGGCGACGAGCACTTCCTCGGACGGGTTGCCCAGCCACACCCGCAGGCGTTCGACGTCCAGATCGGCAATGCCGGCGTAGCCGATGGCGGCAAGGATGCGGCCAAGATTGGGGTCGGAGGCAAAAAAGGCGGTCTTGACCAGCGGCGAATGCGCCACGGCGTAGCCGACGCGGCGACATTCTTCTCGGCTTGCGCCGCCTTCGACCGCGATGCTCATGAACTTGGTGGCGCCTTCGCCGTCGCGGACGATGGATTGCGCCAACCGGACGGCGACGGCGGTAATGGCGTCGGCCAAGGCGCGGTATTCCGCGCTGCCCGCGCTGGCGATCTCGCTATTGCCGGCCTTGCCAGTGGCGATGACGATGAAGGAATCATTGGTCGAGGTGTCGCCATCGACGGTGATGCTGTTGAACGAGGCGTCCGCCGCTTCGCGGGTGATCGCTTCAAGCAAGGACTGGCTCACCGCCGCGTCGCAGGCGATGAAACCAAGCATGGTCGCCATGTTGGGATGGATCATGCCCGCACCCTTGGCGATGCCGGTGACGGTGACGGTTGTGCCGCCGATGTCGATCCGCCGCGAGGCCGCTTTGGCAACGGTGTCGGTGGTCATGATCGCGTGCGCTGCGTCGAACCAGGCGTCGGGGCGCAAGTCCGCGATGGCGTGCGGTAGGCCGGCGATCAGGCGCGCCACCGGCAGCGGTTCCAGAATCACCCCGGTGGAAAACGGCAGTACCTGACGCGCGTCAATGGCGAGTTTTTCCGCCAGCGCCGCACAGGTGGCGCGAGCGTCGGCCAGACCCCGTTCGCCGGTGCCGGCGTTGGCGATGCCGGTGTTGATGACCAGCGCGCGGACGCCGCCCGCCGCCGCCAGGTGTTCCCGGCACAGCGTGACCGGCGCGGCGCAAAAACGGTTCTGCGTGAAGACGCCCGCCACCCGGCTGCCGGAAGCCAGCTCGACAACCGTCAGGTCGCGGCGGTTGGCTTTGCGGATGCCCGCTTCCGCCACGCCCAACCGGACACCGGCAACGGGGAATAGATCGACGGGATTCGGAGTCGTCAGATTGACCGCCATGTCGTCGCCTCAAAAATGATCGTCACGCCCTGCGCACGCTGCCCGTTCAGTTCAGCTTGCCGTGGCAGTACTTGTATTTTTTGCCCGAGCCGCAGGGGCACGGGTCGTTGCGCCCGATCTTGGGCCCGGCGACCGCTGGCATGCGCGGCCTGTCCGCCCCGTCGTCGGCGAGGGCTTCGTCATAGCCCGCGTGCTGGTAGCGGACGTTTTCGGCCTGAACCGGCGCATCGGCGGCGGCGAGTTGTTCTTCCGCCACTTCGGTGCGTATCCGCACGGTCAACAGTGCGCGGGTGGTTTCCTGGCTCCAGGCGTCGATCATGCCGCCGAAAAGCTGGAACGCCTCGCGCTTGTATTCCTGCTTGGGGTTCTTCTGCGCGTAGCCGCGCAGGTGGATGCCCTGCCGCAGCAGGTCGAGCGCAGCCAGGTGTTCGCGCCAGAGGTTGTCGAGGCTGTTGAGGGTGACGTTGCGCTCAAACTGACGCCAGGCCGCCAGATCGACCACGGCGATTTTGTCCTTGTAGGCGGCATCGGCGGCTTCGACGATGCGGGCGAGAATGGCATTGTCGTCGAGGCTGGCATCGGCCTTGATCCATTCCCCAACCGGCAGCGGCAGCAGAAAGTCTGCGGCCAGCGCCCGTTCGAGCGCCGGGATGTCCCATTGCTCCTCGACGCTTTCCGCCGGCACGTAGAGGCGAAAGGCCGCGCTCAGGACTTCGTAGCGCATGCCACGCACAGTGTCGGCGATGTCCTCGGTTTCCAGCAGTTCGTTGCGGTTTTTGTAGATGACCTTGCGCTGGTCGTTGGCAACGTCGTCGTATTCGAGCAACTGCTTGCGGATGTCGAAGTTGCGCTGTTCAACCTTGCGCTGCGCCGATTCCAGCGAGCGCGTGACCATGCCGTGTTCGATCGCTTCGCCCTCGGGCATTTTCAGCCGCACCATGATGGCGTTGAGGCGATCGCCCGCAAAAATCTTCAGCAGCGGGTCTTCGAGCGACAGGTAGAACCGGCTCGATCCCGGGTCGCCCTGCCGTCCCGAACGGCCCCGCAACTGGTTGTCGATGCGGCGCGATTCGTGCCGTTCGGTGCCGATGATGTGCAGGCCGCCCGCCGCCACGACCCTGTCGTGCAAGGCTTGCCATTCGGTGCGCAAGGTGACGAGCGCTGCATCCTTGTCGGCTTCGGAACGCGCCTCGTCGTTGCGGATCGCCGCCAGTTTTTTCTCGATGTTGCCGCCGAGCACGATGTCGGTGCCGCGCCCGGCCATGTTGGTGGCAATGGTCACCTGCCCCGGTAAACCGGCCTGGACGATGATTTCGGCTTCGCGCTCGTGCTGTTTGGCGTTGAGCACTTCGTGGCGGATTTTGTCCTTCGTCAGCAAGTTCGAGAGATGCTCGTTGTTCTCGATCGAGGTCGTGCCGACCAGCACCGGCTGACCGCGCTTGACGCATTCTTCGATGTCGACAATGACCGCTTTCCACTTTTCAGCAGCGGTGCGATAAACCTTGTCGTTGGCGTCAGCGCGCTTCGATGGGCGATTGGTCGGGATCACCACCGTTTCCAGACCGTAGATCGAATGGAATTCGTAGGCTTCGGTGTCGGCGGTGCCGGTCATGCCAGCGAGCTTGCCGTACATGCGGAAGTAGTTCTGAAAGGTGATCGAGGCCAGGGTCTGGTTTTCGGACTGCACCCGCACGCCTTCCTTGGCTTCAACCGCCTGGTGCAAGCCTTCCGACCAGCGCCGCCCCACCATCAGGCGACCGGTGAATTCATCGACGATGACGACTTCGTCGTTCTGCACCACGTAATGCTGATCTTTGTGGTAGAGGGCGTGCGCCCGCAAGGCGGCGTAGAGGTGATGTACGAGCAGGATGTTGGCCGGGTCGTAAAGCCCGGCGCCTTCGGTGAGCAGGCCCATCTTCACCAGCAGTTGCTCGGCGGTTTCGTGTCCCTGTTCGGTCAGCAGCACCTGATGCGCCTTGAGGTCGACTGTGTAATCGCCGGGCACGGTCACGTTGTCGCCCTCGCCTTCCTGCTTTTTGAG
>JAITQD010000031.1 GCA_031289095.1 Azoarcus sp. | reverse complement strand
ACCGCTCGACGCCAGCTTGCCGAGCACACCTTGCAGGTCACCAAAGGTGGCGAAGGCGGAAGCGCCGTTCGGATCGAGCGCCGCGCGCTTGAGGGCGGCGCGGTTGAAGTAGAGCACCGGCGTGCCCAGACCGACCGGCAACGCCAGCAATTGCCCTTTCGCATCGAGCGGCCTGCGCGTCACCATGGCTGGCGGACGCACGGTCTGCAACGCGACACCCGCTTCCTTCATGAGTGCGAACAGCGGCTTGTAGCGCGGCTTCTTGGCGGCGAGGAAGGCTTCTTCATCCGCGCCGTCGAGAATCAACAGGTGCGGAACCGCGCCCGAACGCCAGTCGTTTTCGACGAGCGTCGCCTGATAAGCCGGATTTTCGGCGTTGAAGCGCGCGATGATGTCTTGCAGGGCCTTGGCCCGCGACGGCGGCAGACGCTGGGAGATTTCGATCTGCTGCACCCGGGGAGTCTGCTCGGCCTTGTCCGGCGCGGCTTTGGCTTTTTTCGCTGCAAGCGCTGGCGTCGCCGACATGGCCAACAGCGCGACGCCGACGGCGCAAGCGACGCCATGACGTCCAATGTTCCGAATGAACTTATTCATGAGGAATTCCCAAAAAAAGAAAGCTGGATTATAGACAACAAAAAACCGGCAAACCGGCGCGAGAGAGGCTTGTAAACATACGCTCCGGCAACTACAAAAGGATCAAGTTTTGCCTTGCTGTTGTCGTTAAGCCTCATACCCCTTTCACCGCGCTCTGGAACAGGCCATGCGCAATCCCGTCGCTCGTCTCGTCCTCGTGATCGCTTTACCGCTGCTTTGCGGCTGCGACCGGTTTGCCGAACTGCTCGACATCCCCAACCCGGCCAAGGAAGCCGCCCTGACCGAAGCCGAAGGCCAGGCCATCGGCAGCGCCTGCCGCCAGAGCGGCCGTTCGATCGAAGACTGTTACACCCTCAACCCCGAGGCGCAGAAGGCCGCCATTTTCACGGGGTGGAAAACCATGAACGATTACATGATGGAGCACAACCTCAAGGAAGTGCCGTCGCAGTTGCCGCCGCCAAGCGCCAAGCCGGCGACGCCCAACGGGCCGCATCCGGCGGCATCCACGCAATAAAGCGGACGAACCGCCGCCGCGCACGGTTCAATCCGCCGCCAGGGAAGCTGCGTGTATAATCCGCACTTTCCCGCACTCATGGCATCAGCCGGTCAACTGGATCGGCGGCATCGCGGGCAGTCAACCTGAAGAAAAAACAACACTCATGAGTTTTGCCGATCTCGGCCTCATCCCGGAACTTCTGCAAGCCGTCGCCGACGAGGGCTACACCGAACCGACCCCCATCCAGCAACAGGCCGTCCCCGTCATTCTGACCGGTCGAGACGTGATGGGCGGCGCACAGACCGGCACCGGGAAAACAGCGGGTTTCACCCTGCCCTTGTTGCAACGTCTGTCCCGCCACGCCAATACCGGCACGTCGCCCGCCCGCCACCCGGTACGGGCGCTGATTCTCGCGCCCACCCGCGAGTTGGCGGTGCAGGTGTTCGAGGCGGTAGCCGGTTACGGTCGACACTTGGCCTTGCGCGCCACCTGCATTTATGGCGGCGTCGATATGAACGCTCAAATCCAAGAGTTGCGACGCGGTATCGAAATCGTCATCGCCACACCGGGGCGCTTGCTTGATCATGTGCAGCAGAAGACGATCAATCTTTCCCAGGTCGAGGTGCTGGTGCTCGATGAAGCCGACCGCATGCTCGACATGGGCTTCATCCCCGACATCCGCCGCATCCTGACGCTGCTGCCCACCAACCGGCAGAGCCTGCTTTTTTCCGCCACCTTCTCGGAAGAAATCCGCAAGCTCGCCGACCAGATGCTGAAAAACCCTCAACTGATCGAGGTAGCCCGCCGCAACACGGTGTCGGACACCATCACCCACGTGGTGCACCCAGTGTCCGCAGGGATGAAGCGCAACCTGCTCGTGCATCTGCTGCGGCATCAGCCCGACATGCAGATGCTTGTTTTTGTCGATACAAAGCTCGTGTGCGGGCGGCTTGCCCATTTCCTCGAACGCAACGGCATTTCGGCGGACGCGATCCACGGCGACAAAAGCCAGCAGCAGCGCACGGAAACACTGGATTCGTTCAAGAGCGGCAGGTTGCGCGTGCTGATCGCCACGGACGTGGCCGCACGCGGCCTCGACATCGACGAATTGCCTTGCGTCATCAATTACGAGTTGCCGCACACCGCCGAGGACTACATCCACCGCATTGGCCGCACGGGTCGCGCCGGCCACAAAGGCAACGCGATTTCGCTGGTAAGCCCCGAGGAAAAGCACTGGCTGGCGGATATTCAAAAGTTGATCAAGTTCGAGATTCCGCAGGAAGCCGTGCCCGGCTACGATCCAGGGGCCGAATTCGCCGAGACGGGTTCCCACAGCCACGCCCGCCGCATTGGCGGCGGTCGCGCCGAACACAAGGACAGCGGTGACAAGGCTGACAAGGGGCCGAAGCGCGAACGCCACCGCGAGCGCCCTGCCCCGCGCGCCGTGATCGCCACCGACGGTTTCGATTTTTCCAAGCCTTACGAACCTGCGGCCAGCCAGAACGCGACAGCGGAAAGCGCCGCTGCCCCCACGGGCAATCCCAACAGCCCGCGCCGTCCGTTGGCCGCGCTCCTTGGCGGACTGGGAAGAAAATAACCGCCGACTTGTCCGTTTATTCCCCCGATTCGCTCTGGCTACGACGGGTATGCTGCACCCAAAAGCCAAACCCCTCACATGTTCGCCGCTCGCGCCGATATAGCAGACTGGACACCACGGACATGCAGCCACCGATGAAAACCGCTCCTTCTCCACGGAACAACGACGACGCAGCGGCCTTCGCCCCCGACCTGTCGGAAGGGACGGAAATCGGCGTTTACCTGGCGCTGCTCGAACTCATCGACGAAGGGCTGATCGTCACTGGCGACGAATACATCATCGACGCCAACAGCGCCGCCTGCCGTCTGCTTGGCCGCAGCTACCGGCAACTCGCCGGCCAACCGCTGGCCGATCTGTTCGCCAACGGGCGCGCGTTTCTCGACGCCCGCGAAAAACTGCTGATTCGGGGCGAGACGCGCGGCACGCTCGAACTCGTCCTGCCCAATGGTCACGTGCATGCCTTTCCCTACATCGCTGCGGCCCGGCTACGGCCTGGCATCCACGCCATCGTCCTCGGCTTCGAGCGCGCGAACGGCGACGTCCTTTCCGCGCCACCGCCGTGCGACGGGCCGCTGACGCTGCATTTTCAGCCTCAGGTTCACGTCCGCGACAATACCCTCCACGCCGTCGAAGCCTTGCCGCGCCAGCAAGCGCCGGAACAGGATTCCCACAACTTCGCGCACCTCGCAGCCGCCATGGCAAACGCCAGCGAGGCCGCCGTGCTCGACGCCCCGACGCTCACTGCCATCTGCCGCGCCGCCCGCGCATGGCCACTTCTGGGGTGTGCACCCACGGTCAGTGTCAACATCGCCGCCGGACAGGTACGCGGCGATGCCCTGCCGTCGCTGGTCGGCTCGGCCCTGCGAGCCAGCCAACTGGAAGCGGGCCGGCTGGAACTCTCCCTCGACGCGCATGCGTTCTCCCTGCCCGAGGATGACCTCTCACCCACGCTGCAAGCCTTGGCGGACATGGGCGTACGGC
Source organism: Azoarcus sp. (assembly GCA_031289095.1). Taxonomy (GTDB): domain Bacteria; phylum Pseudomonadota; class Gammaproteobacteria; order Burkholderiales; family Rhodocyclaceae; genus WRNU01. Next base: position 25,425 of record JAITQD010000031.1, on the reverse strand, counting down.
TGGCGGTTGACCATTTTGGCCATATTCCCGTGCCGCTCGCGCAATTGCCCCGTCATCGCCTCGACGTGCTCAAGCTCGATGCCGCTCTGGCCGCGCGGGTAGGCCGCGACGATGGCGACACGGCGCTGATCGAAGCCATCGTCCGCATGACCGCGCCGCTTGGCATCCGGGTGTTGGCGCGCGGCGTGCACACCGAAGCGCAGCGGGATTTCCTCCTCGCCCTTGGATGCGAACTACAGCAAGGGCCATTCTTCGGCACGGCGCGGGACGAACATGCGTTCGCGGATTTTCTGTCGAACCGATCTTCCTGACCGACATGCCCGGCCCCGCCCTCCACCCGCAACCCGCCGAGGCTCCCACGATGCTCGACAAGGCGCGCCACATCGTCGTCGAAGGCCCAATCGGCGCAGGCAAGACCTCACTGGCGCAACGGCTGGCCGAACACCTGTCGGCACAGACGATGTTCGAGCAACCGCAAAAGAACCCCTTCCTCGCCCCCTTCTACCAAAATCCGGAGCGCTGGGCATTACCCGTCCAACTGTCCTTTCTTTTCCAGCGCCTCGATCAGCTCGCCACACTCGAACCCGGAAGCGAAGGCAAGCGCATCGTCTCCGACTTCCTGCTCGAACGCGATCCGCTCTTTGCCCGCCTCACCCTTTCGCCCGACGAATTCGCCCTCTACGAGCGGGTTTATGCGGCAATGAAACCGGTCTCTCCGCCCGCCCCCGATCTCGTCATCTACTTGCAGGCGCCGACCGTGGCGCTGGTCGAACGCATCCACAAGCGAGGCATCGAGGCCGAACGCCGGATCACCGAGTCCTACCTCGAAAAAGTCGCCCGGCGTTACGCCAACTTCTTCTTCCAATATGAAGCCGCGCCGCTGTTCGTCGTCGATGCCGCCGTGCTCAACCCGGTCGACAATGAAGCGGATTTCAGGCTTCTGGTCGAGCGCCTCGGTGAAATGCGCGGCCACCGCGAGTTTTTCGGCTACGCGGGCTGAGCCGTCCGGGAACGTCGCGCTTCCCTTGAATATCCCCCGGCTTTGGTCGAAACTTCGCTCCCCGCAAGGAAAAACCCTTGCACTCCGCGAAGAAGGATCGCCATGAGCTATCTCCAGGACGCAAAACCCGTCACGCTTTTCGAGCTGGGCAAGATGCGCGCCGAAGGCCGCAAAATCGCCATGCTCACCTGTTACGACGCCAGTTTCGCCGCGCTGTTCGAGCGTTGCGGCGTCGACACGATTCTGGTCGGCGATTCGCTCGGCAACACCGTCCAGGGGCAAACGAGCACCCTGCCCGTCACGCTCGACCAGATGGTCTATCACACCGGGTGTGTCAGCCGGGGCGCGAAGCGCGCCCTCGTCCTCAGCGACCTGCCATTCGGCAGCTACCAGGAAAGTCCCGCCCAGGCCATGCGAAGCGCTGCCCGCCTGATGGCCGCCGGGGCACAGATGGTCAAACTCGAAGGCGGCGAGTACATGGCAGAAACAGTCCGGTTTCTCGTCGAGCGCGGCGTCCCGGTGTGCGCCCACATCGGTCTCACCCCGCAATCGGTGCATCAACTCGGCGGCTACCGCGTGCAGGGACGCGGCGACGCCGGCGCGGCCCGCCTCAAGGCCGACGCCCTGGCGCTGGAACAGGCCGGGGCCGCGCTGCTGGTGATGGAGATGGTGCCCACCGCCCTCGCGGGAGAAATCACCGCCGCGCTGACGACAACGGCGAGCATCGGCATTGGCGCAGGCCCGCAATGCGACGGGCAGGTGCTGGTGATGCACGACATGCTCGGCGTCTTTCCCGGCAAGACGGCGCGCTTCGTGCGCAACTTCATGCAGGGCGTGGGCTCCGTCGACGAGGCCGTCTCCGCTTACGTCGTCGCAGTCAAAAACGGCGATTTTCCGGCAGCGGAACACTGTTACTGAGAACGAAACATGCAAGTCCACACCCATATCGCCAGTCTGCGCGCGGCGCGCGTCCAGGCCGGGCGCGTCGCCCTCGTGCCCACCATGGGCAACCTGCACGACGGCCACGTCGCCCTCATGCTCGAAGCAGCAAAACACGCCGATACCGTGATTGCCAGTATCTTCGTCAACCGCCTGCAATTCGGCCCTGCCGAAGATTTCGACAAATACCCGCGCACTTTTGAAGCCGACCGCGAAAAACTGGCCACCGCCGGGGTCGCGCATCTTTTTGCGCCGGACGAGGCGACGGTGTATCCGCAACCGCAGCGTTATTACGTCGATCCCGCGTCCGGGCAGACGGACATCCTTGAAGGCGCCAGCCGGCCCGGCCATTTTCGCGGCATGGCGACCCTGGTGCTCAAGCTCTTCAACATCGTCGCACCCGACGTCGCCCTGTTCGGCAAAAAAGACTACCAGCAACTGATGGTGCTGAAGAACATGGTGCGCGAGCTGGCGCTACCCATCGCCATCGTCGCCCAGGACACGATCCGCGCCGCCGACGGCCTCGCGCTTTCTTCGCGCAACGGCTATCTTTCCGCCACCGAGCGCGCCGAAGCGCCGCGCCTGTACCAGCAACTCACCGCCCTCGCCAATGCCGTGCGCAACGGCGCGAGCAACCATGCCGAACTCGAAGCCGTCGCGCTCGCGGAACTGGCGCACCACGGCTGGCAGCCGGACTACCTCACCGTGCGCCGCCGCACCGATCTGCAACCGCCGCAACAGCCGGACGAAGCACTGGTCGTGCTCGCCGCCGCCCGCCTGGGTGCGACGCGACTGATCGACAATATCGAAATATGACGAAAAACTTCCGGCATTGCGCGCCGTCCGAAAAGCGCACCGCCGCGCATCACGCCGTCTTCTGCCCCGCCTCCCTCGCAGCGGCAGGCAGAATTCCGCCCAGTTTTTTCAAGGTCGCGTCCATCCCCCGCACGGCGCGCAGCGCCGTTTTTGCTTCCCTGCTCTTTGGATCGAGAGCAAGAGATTGCTCGAAGCACAAAGCAGCATTGTCATACTCGCGCAGGGCGCGGTAGCAGTAGCCCATGTTCAGCCAGGCTTCATCCTTGTCGGGAGAACACTCGATTTCAATGGCTCTTTCATAACAGGCGATGGCTTGCTTGAATTCGCCAAGCACGGCGTAATTCGCGCCCCGGAATACCCATGGCCAGCCTTCGTGCTTGCCGCAGCAGTCGGTGGCCGCCTTGTGCCATTTTTTCGCCTGCCGAGGCGAGACGTATTCTTCCAGCAGGCGAGCGATACGGGAGGCAACGTGACCGCGTGACTGCTCGGGAGCCTTGTCGTAGGCAGTCATCAGGATGGGCAGCGCTTCGCGGGCGCGACCGATGCCCAACAGCGCATCGCCGAAAAGCGTCCATGCATGGCGATGTCTTGCGCTGAAAATGTGTTTCGGGTGAAGTTCGAGGTACTGGCCCAGCAACTCCACTACCTGTGCGTCATGCCCCTCCTTGCCGAATTCTTCCTTCGTCAAGCGGTAGATTGCTTCCAGCGCCTCCCGATGACTCATTTAGCATCTCCTCGCCAATCTTTATATTCTACCTTGTTGGCTGCCAGGACGAAACGCACCGCCTGGCGACTCGCGGGCGCCAAATCGGTGCGGATTTCATTGCCCTACACCCCCACCACCTGCTTCGAGACCTTCCCCCTTCCCGGCAGGCATGACGCCAAGGGACACCGCGCTCCTCTCCCGCGAGTCACGCCAGCGCCTTGTCGATGATTTCCGCCACGTCGGATGAAAGCTTCGCCGCTTTTATCCGCACGAGCTGGCCGCGGATGCTCGTTTGCAAGGCCGGTGTGTAGCGCCGCCAGTTTTCCAGCGCGCGCGCCAGCCGCGCCGCGACCTGGGGATTGCGGGCGTCAAGCGCGAGTACCTGTTCGGCCCAGAAGGCGTGGCCCTTGCCGCCTGGGCTGTGGAATTCGCCGGGATTGCCACGAAAGAAGGCGCCCAGCAGAGCGTAGACCTTGTTCGGATTCGAGAGCGCGAAGGCGGGGTCTTTCATCAGTTCGCGCACACGGGCGAGAAGGGGCTTTTCTTGTGTGTTCCAGCGCCAGGCGGTCGCCTGGAGGGCAAACCATTTGTCAAGTGTCAAGGCGTCGCCACCAAAGCGCATCCGGAAGGTGGCGAGCGCCGCAGCGCGCGCCGGCTCGTCCGCACTCGTCATCAATGCGGCGAGCGCGCCCATGTAGCCGGTCATGTTGCCGGCGGAAGCGAAACGGGCAAGGGCGAGCTGCGTTCCGGTTTCGCCGCCGCCAGCGACGAAATAACGCAAGGACAGATTGGAGAGCGCACGCCGTCCGGCGTCGGCAGGATGATAGCGGTATGGCCCCGTGACCCACAGCGTCTTGGCAAGCACGGAAAAGTCCTTTGCCAGCACTGCACCGAGTTCGCGGGTCAGGGCGATGAGCGCCGTGCGCAGGGCGATAGGGTCGGCGGGATTCATACATTCGAGCAGGTAATTTTCCGATGGCAGGGCGAGCGCCTCGGCGCGGAAACCGGGGTCGAGTCTGTCGTTGACGAGCAGGGCGCGGAAGGCATCGACGTAGGCCGCCGACGGTCGCGCGCCGGGGCTGGCGGCCAACGCCAGAATTGTTCGCTCGCTGAAACGCTGGGCGGCATCCCAGCGGTTGAAGGGGTCGGCATCGTGCGCCATGCGGAAGGCGAGACGGGCGTCGTCTTCCTCGATTTCGAGGATCACCGGGGCGGAAAAACCACGCAGCACCGAAGGCGCGGGGTCGGAGTCGATGTCGGTGAAGCGGAAGGTCTGTTCAGCGCGTTCGAGCACCAGGACTTTGGTCGTCACTGCCTCGTCGGCTCTCTCGTAGCTGAAACGCAAGGGCAGGTCTCGCCCGTCGGGGCCGATCAGCCCCACCGCCACCGGAATCTCCAACGGCAGTTTGTGCGCCAGTCCCGGCGTGCGCTGCGAGAGCGTGAGGGAATAGCTGCGGCTGTCGGCATACCATTGCCCGCGCGCTTTCACCCTTGGCGTGCCGGCCTGGGAGTACCAACGCATGAACAGGGAAAGATCCTCACTGTTGGCATCGGCCATCGCGGCGACAAAATCGTCGCAGGTCACAGCTTGACCGTCGTGGCGTGCGAAATAAAGCGCCATCCCGGCGCGAAAGCCTTCCGGCCCGAGCAGGGTGTGGAGCATGCGGACAACCTCGGCCCCTTTCTCGTACACCGTGGCGGTGTAGAAGTTATTGATCTCCCGGTAGCTGTCGGGACGGATCGGGTGCGCCATCGGGCCGTTGTCTTCCGGAAACTGGGCCGCGCGCAATGCGCGCACGTCGTTGATGCGCTTGACGGCCCGCGCCGAGGCCGCACCCTTCTTGCCTGCGGCGCGAGCAAGCATGTCGGCAGAAAACTGCTGATCGCGGAAGACAGTGAGACCTTCTTTGAGGGTCAACTGGAACCAGTCGCGGCAGGTCACGCGGTTGCCCGTCCAGTTGTGGAAATATTCGTGGGCGACGACGCCTTCTATACCCGCGTAATCGGCGTCGGTAGCGGTCTCGGGCGTGGCGAGCACGTATTTGGCGTTGAAAATGTTGAGGCCCTTGTTTTCCATCGCCCCCATGTTGAAATCGGCCACGGCGACGATCATGAAACGGTCGAGATCGAGTTCCAGCCCGAACTGTTCCTCGTCCCAGCGCAGGGCGTTGACGAGCGAATCGAGCGCATGCCCGGCGCGCTCGCGGTTGCCTTCCTCGACCCAGACCTGGAGCAGCACACGGCGACCTGAGACGGTTTCGATGTGGCGTTCCAGCGCCACCAGCTTCGCCGCCACCAGCGCGAACAGATAGGACGGTTTCGGAAAAGGGTCTTCCCAGCGCGCGTAGTGCCAGCCACCGGGGAGGTCGCCGGCATCGGCCAGATTGCCGTTTGAGAGCAGCACCGGACATTGGTCGCGCTTCGCTTCGAGGGTCACGGTGTAGCGCGCCATGACGTCGGGGCGGTCGGGAAAATAGGTGATGCGGCGGAAGCCTTCGGCTTCGCACTGGGTGAAAAAACCGCCATTGGACAGGTACAGACCGGAGAGCGTGGTATTGGCCCGCGGATTGATCCGGGTGACGATCTCGACCGTTGCCCTGCCTTCCGCCCCGCCGTCGACGCCGACGTCCAGCGCGCCATCGACAACGCGCAAGGCAGCCGCCCGGCCATCGACCCGCACCGACAGGCGTCCATGCTCGTCTCCCCACAGGCGCAAGGGGCCATCCTCGACCTCCGGATTGCGCACGCACGCCATGCGGCTGGTAACGATGGTCGCATCGGAATCGAGACGGAAATGCAGGTCGATGCTCTCGACCGTCCAGGCCAGTGGCCGGTAATCGCTACGGCGGATCGTTCTGGGGAGGGATGCTGATTTCATCGTAAACCGGCTCCGGTTTGAAACCCGCCCGTAAGAAAGGTGCGGAGGTTGAAAACGACCGGGGACTCCGCATGACTCGCCAACTGAACCGTCAGCCCCGGAACAAAATCCGTGCAGTGTAAATCGCTCACGTCTCCCGGCCAAAGTGCAGACGCCGCAGCAATCGAAAAACACGACCGCAGCACCCGGCGCGTCCCACATTTAACCCCGCATCCGCATTGCCAGCGCCGCCCGGATGGCAGAAACTTCGGCCATCTCATCACCAGCAAGACAAGGAAGGGAACACCATGACGCCAAGTTCAGTCCACGACATCCGCAACGTCACCCTGCTCGGCCAGACCGGCAGCGGCAAAACGGCTCTGGTCAAGGCTCTGCTCGCCGCCGCTGGCGTCGAGGACGGCGGCGGCGCGAGCGCGAACGCCCACTCGCTCGCGTCCACGCTGGCTCACCTGGAGTGGGCCGGGCACTGGATCAACCTGCTCGACACACCGGGACTCCCCGATCTCGCCGGGCGCGCGCTGGCGACGCTGGAAGCAGTCGAAACAGCAGCGATTGTCGTCAGCGCCATGGCGGGTGTCGAGAACAGCGCGCGGCGGATGATGGCGGCGGCTGGCAGCAAATGCCGCATGGTCATCGTCAACAAGATCGACGCCGGTGGCGATTTCAATGCGCTCATGGAGGCCATCTCCGCCGCTTTTGGGCGCGAGTGCCTGCCGCTCAACCTGCCCTCCCCTGACGCCAGCAGCGTGGCCGATTGTTTCTTCGCGCCCACCGCCGGGGCAGCGACCGCTTTTTCCAGCGTAGACGCGGCGCACGAAGCCATCGTCGACCAGGTGATCGAACTCGACGAAGACCTGATGGCGCGCTATCTCGAACAGGGCGAAGCGCTCGAACCCGAGCAGCTCCACGCGCCGTTCGAGGCCGCCCTGCGTGACGGCCACCTGATCCCTGTCTGTTTTGTGTCCGCCCAGACCGGGGCCGGGGTGCGCGAACTGCTCGACATCCTCGGCAAACTGATGCCCGATCCCACCGAAGGTAATCCGCCGCAGTTCCTCAAGGGCGAGGACGCCGCCGCCGTGGCGGTCGACGTCATCCCCGATGCCGGACGGCACGCGCTCGCACACGTTTTTCAGATCAGCAACGACCCCTATCGCGGCAAGATCGCTCTTTTCCGTGTGCACCAGGGCACAATCGCGCCGGGCAGTTCGTTGTTCATCGGCGACGGGCGCAAGCCGTTCAAGGTCGCGCACCTCCTGCGCCTGCAAGGGCAGAACACGACCGAAACCAAGCTCGCGGTGCCCGGCGACCTGTGCGCGGTCTCCCGCATTGATGAACTGCACCATGATGCCGTGCTGCACGATTCGCACGACGAGGATTTTTTCCACCTGCACCCGCCCGCCTATCCGCAGCCCGTCTATGGCCTGGCGCTCATCGCCCGCAAGGCCGCCGACGAGCAGCGCCTGGGCGAGGCGCTCTCCCGCATCGCCGACGAAGACCCCTGCATTGAGGTCGGCTACGACACACGCAGCCGTCACACCGTGGTGCGCGGTCTCGGCGAGCACCACCTGAAAATCGTCCTCGAAGAACTGGCGACGCGCTGGAACCTTGAACTCGACACCGCAGCGCCCGCGATTCCCTACCGCGAAACCATCACCGCCACCGCCGAATCGCGCTATCGCCACAAAAAACAGAGCGGCGGCGCGGGACAGTTCGGCGAAGTCGCCCTGCGCGTGGAGCCGCTGGCGCGCGGCGCAGGCATCCAGTTCGACGACGAGGTCAAGGGCGGCGCGATTCCGGTGCAGTTCATGCCTGCGGTGGAAAAAGGCGTGCGGCAGGCCGTGACCGACGGGGCGCTCGCCGGCTACCCGATCCATGATCTGCGGGTGGTCATCACCGACGGCAAGCATCACCCGGTCGACTCCAATGAAATTTCCTTCGTCACCGCCGGACGTCATGCCCTGATCGACGCCGTGCTCGCCGCCCGTCCGCAAATCCTCGAACCCATCGTCGAAGTGCAGGTCAGGGTCGCCGACGGATATTTCGGTAACGTCAGCGCCGAACTCTCCGGACGGCGCGGGCGCGTGACCGCCACCGACAGCCCCGCCAGCGGCTGGACGCTGATCACCGCGTCGGTGCCGATGGCCGACATGAACGGCTTCGAGGCGCGTCTGAAAGCGTTGTGCGCGGGCGAAAGCGAATTCGCCATCGCAGCGAGCGGTTACGAACCGGTCACGGGCGACGTACAGGCGCGGCTGGTCAATGAGCACGCAAACCAGGCGCAGTAAGCGCGATACCCTGGGCACCCGCGCGGGAGGCAATCTGCCGCGCGGGAACCGGCTTTTCTGTCTTTCCAGGGCTTTTTCGTATCTGTCCGGCAGGCCGGTTTGACGGATATTCGCTCCTTTCCGGCGGGCATTTTGCCGCTCACATGGAAAAATCAGATCCAGATGAATCGTGAAGGCTATCGCCGTGACCACTCCCAGTAAAAGCTGCATCAAGCTCGAAAAATGGCTGCTGCGCCAGATCGGCAAGGCCATCGCCGACTACAACATGATCGGCGCGGGCGACACGGTAATGGTGTGCGTCTCCGGCGGCAAGGATTCCTACACCCTGCTTTCGTGCCTGTTGGCCTTGCGCGCGCGCGCACCGGTTGATTTCCGCATCGTGGCGATGAACCTCGACCAGCGCCAGCCCGGCTTTCCCGCCGACGTGCTGCCCGCGTACCTTGAGAAGATCGGCGTCGAGTACCGGATCGTCACCGAGGACACCTATTCCATCGTCAAGGACAAGATTCCTGAAGGCAAAACAACCTGTTCGCTATGTTCGCGCCTGCGGCGCGGCATCATCTACCGCACGGCGTGCGAGATTGGCGCGACCCGCATCGCGCTCGGGCATCACCGCGACGACATCCTCGAAACGCTGTTCCTGAACATGTTTTTCGGCGGCAGAATCAAGGCCATGCCGCCCAAGCTGAAAAGCGACGACGGCAGGAACGTTGTCATCCGGCCACTCGCCTACTGTTCCGAGACCGACATCGCCCGCTACGCGCGCGCGAAAGCGTTCCCGATCATTCCCTGCAACCTGTGCGGCACACAGGAAAACGCCCAGCGCCAGCAGATCAAGGCCATGCTGCGGGAATGGGAAGCCCATTTCCCGGGCCGCATCGAGTCGCTCGCCACCTCGCTGCGCAACGTAACCCCCTCCCACCTTGGCGACAGCCGCCTTTTCGACTTTGCGCACCTGACGGGAAACCCGGCAAGTGGTGAGGAAGATCTGGAAGGCGATGTCCCCGGCGCGCAGCAGCCATCACAAAAAAGTTTCGCCCCTATCCGTGTCATAAGAGTCAGATCGCCCCAATCGCCCATGGCATAATGCCGCCCTGTATCCGTACCCGTCTTCACACGCAACGACGTTATCAGCCAGCGCACAGAGGGTCTGATGTGCCGCTGGTGGATACCAGAGCCGCAAATACGACAAATGTCAAATTCACACAATCTTTGTGTTCTCGTCGCCGAAATCGTGGGGGGTGATCGCGTGGTGACCCGGCTGGGGGAAGCCGAGACCTCTCGCGCGGTGGAACGCTGTCTGAACCGCGTCGATCTCGCCATCGGCGGCAGCGGCGGCGAGATTGTCGCCCGCGACAACGCGGCGGTCATCGCAACTTTTGCGCAGAGCGACAGCGGCGTCATGGCCGCCTGCGAAGCCATCGACCGGGTACGCAAGCTGCCGCCCGTGAGCGGCACGCAGATGCGCCTGCGCATCGGCGTCCATTACGGCCCCGTCGACGGCAAAGAGGGCGAGGGAGTGGAAGGCGCGCGCCAGATTCTCCTTGCCTGCACCGCAGACCAATCGCTGGCCAGCGCCGTTGCAGTCGCCGAACTGAGTTCGTCAGTGCGGCATTTCGCCAGCACCGAGGCGTTTCATGACGACGCCCAGGGCGCATTACCCTGGCCGGTGTTCGCCATCGGCAATCAGATCGCCTCGGTCGCGGCGACGATGCGACCACGCCCGCAACCGGCATCGCCGCTCACCGGCTCAAAGGATCCCGTGAAATCCCTGTCGGTACAGGATTCGCTCACGGCGCGCAATTCACTCATGCCACGCCTGCGCCTGCACCATCAGCAGGAGATGCTGTTCGTCGAAGAAGGCCGCCCTGTGGTGCTGATCGGTCGGGAGATGGGTAACGATATAGTCATCGTCGACCCGCGCGCTTCGCGCCAACATGCACGCATCGAACGGCGGCGCGACGGCTTTGTGCTGACAGACCAGAGCACCAACGGCTGTTTCGTGGCCCTCGACGGCCAGGAAGAATGCAGCATCAAGGATGGCGAACACCTGCTTGCTGGCGCCGGGCGGATCGGCTGCGGATTTTCGACACAGGAATTCGAAGACGACATCGTACTGTTCGAGGTCATCTGAACCGTTTTCCGCCGCCAATACGCGCCGTGGCAGTGGGCGGATTCGCGGGCGAGCGCGCCATGTAACGCCGCGCTTCGCTAGAATGAGTGGTTTCGCCGCCCTGCCCTGCCACGATGAACCCACGCCTGCGCGAAGTCCCTTACAACTACACCTCGTTTTCCGACCGCGAAATCGTCATCCGCCTGCTCGGCGCCGACGCCTGGACGGTACTCGAAGAACTGCGCGATGAGCGCGTCACCGGACGCTCGGCGCGCATGCTCTACGAAGTGCTCGGGGATATCTGGGTCGTGCGCCGCAACCCCTATCTCGAAGACGACCTGCTTGCCAGCCGCAAGCGCCGAGATGCGTTGATCGGCGCACTCAATCACCGTGTGAACGAAGTCGACAAGCGCCGCCAGGGCAATGAGCGCGTCACCCTGCTCATCGCGCGCGCGCGCGCCGCCGTGGCCGATTTCGAGCGCTGGTTCGCGGAAACCGCGCGGCGGCGGCGCACCATTCGGCACCGCTTCTCCCGCCATACCCGCGCCGACAACATCTGCTTCGACGGACACGCCCGGGTCGCGCACGTCACCGACGCCACCGACTGGCGGGTGGAATATCCGCTCGTCGTCCTCTACCCCGACAGTGAACGGGAAGTCGCGCCGCTGGTGCGCACCGCCATCGCGCTGGGGCTGACCATCGTCCCACGCGGCGGCGGCACCGGCTACACGGGCGGCGCCATTCCGCTCGATGCACAGTCGGTAGTCATCAACACCGAAAAACTCACCCAGATCGACCCGGTTGAAGAGCGTCCCCTCTCCGACGCCATGGGTCAGCCGATGGAAAAAACCTGCGCCACCCTCCGCACCGGCGCCGGCGTCATCACCGAGCACGTCACGGAAGCAGCCCGCAAGGCCGGGCGGGTCTTTGCGGTCGACCCGACCTCGGCATCGGCCTCGACTGTGGGCGGCAACATCGCCATGAACGCCGGAGGCAAAAAAGCGGTGCTGTGGGGCACGGCGCTCGACAATCTGGCGTGGTGGAAAATGGTCACCCCCGACGGCAACTGGCTGGAAGTCGAACGACTCGACCACAACTTCGGCAAAATCCACGAACAAAAGGATGTCCGCTTCCGCCTGCGCCGCGTCGACAGCGTGCGCGGCGCCCTGCTCGGCGAAGGCGTACTGCTGATACCGGGCTCGCGCTGTCGCAAGACCGGCCTGGGCAAGGACGTCACCGACAAGTTCCTCGGCGGCATCCCTGGCGTACAAAAAGAAGGCACCGACGGCATCATCGTCGCGGCGCGCTGGGTATTGCACGAAATGCCGCCAGTCACGCGCACCGTCTGCCTGGAATTCTTCGGACAGGTGCGCGAAGCAGTGCCCGCCATCGTCGATATCACCGACTACTTCAAGCCCGGCGGCGGCGGGCACGCAGCAGATGTGCGGCTCGCCGGACTTGAACACATGGACGAGCGCTATGTGAAGGCCGTCGGCTACACCACCAAAGCCCGCCGCCATGGCCGTCCCAAAATGGTGCTGGTCGGCGACATCGTTGGCCACGACGAAGAAGCCGTCATGGCCGCCGCCGCCGCCGTCGTGCGCATGACCAACGCGCGCGGCGCGGAAGGCTTCATCGCCGTCTCGGCGGAACAGCGCAAACATTTCTGGCTCGAACGCAGCCGCACCGCCGCCATCTCGCGCCACACCAACGCCTTCAAGGTCAACGAAGACGTAGTCATTCCGCTGCCGCGCATGGGCGACTATTGCGACGGCATCGAGCGCATCAACATCGAACTGTCGATCAAGAACAAGCTGGCCCTGTGCGATGCACTCTCCGGCTTTCTGGCCGGCGCACTGCCGCTCGACCAGGGCGACGCCAACCTAGGCCCGGAAGAACTGATCGGCGACCGGCGCACGGCTGCGCTCACCTACATCGACACCGTGCGCCACCGCTGGCAATGGCTGCTGGAAAACCTCGATCTGCCGCTGGCAGAAGCCGAACGCGCATTCGAGACCCTCGGCGTGAACGCGGGCGAATTCAGCAACCGCGCCCCCCAGCCAACGCTTTTCCACCGCCTGCAAGACTATTCCATCCGCGTGTCGTGGAAGGTCGAACTCGAACCCCGGCTCTCGAAAATCTTCGACGGCGCGGTTTTTCACCCGGTGCTGGAAAAAATCGACGCCCTGCACCGCCAAATCCTGCGCGGGCGGGTATTCGTGGCGTTGCACATGCACGCTGGCGACGGCAACGTGCACACCAACATCCCGGTCAACTCCGACGACTACGAAATGCTCCAGACCGCCTACCGCGCGGTCGACCGCATCATGGCGCTGGCGCGTTCGCTCGGCGGCGTCATCTCCGGCGAGCACGGCATCGGCATCACCAAGCTCGACTACCTGAGCGACGAAGAACTGGCCCCCTTCCGCGCCTACAAAGCCAAAGTCGACCCGGAAGGCCGCTTCAACCGGGGCAAACTGATGCCCGGCGGCAACCTGGCGAACGCCTACACCCCGAGCTTCAACCTGATGGGACACGAATCCCTCATCATGGAACAAACCGAGATCGGCGCCATCGCCAGCGCCATCAAAGACTGTCTGCGCTGCGGCAAGTGCAAGCCCGTGTGCTCCACCCACGTCCCGCGCGCCAACCTGCTCTACAGCCCGCGCAACAAAATCCTGTCGACCTCGCTCCTCATCGAAGCCATGCTCTACGAAGAACAGACCCGGCGCGGCGTCTCGCTCGCGCACTGGGACGAGTTCGAGGACGTCTCCGACCACTGCACCGTTTGCCACCGCTGCGAAAAACCCTGCCCGGTCGACATCGACTTCGGCAACGTCTCCATCAGCATGCGCAACTTGCTGCGCAAGCAGAAAAAACGCTCGTTCAATCCGGGCAAGATCGCGGCGCTGGCCTTCCTCACCGTCAAAGACCCGATGCTGCTCGGGGCGCTGCGCACCGTCATGCTGCGCTGGGGCTATAAACTGCAACGCATGGCGCACGAATTCGCGCGCAAATCGCCGCTCGTGCGCAAGCAGCTCAAAACACCGCCCGCCACGGTCGGACGCGCCTCGCTCAAAAGCCAGGTCATCCACCTCATCAACCGCCCGATGCCCGGCAACCTGCCGCGCCGGATGGGCCGCGCCCTGCTCGGTCTGGAAGACAGCGCCACCATTCCCGTCATCCGCGATCCTGCCAAGACCACAACCGAATCGGAAGCCGTCTTCTATTTCCCAGGCTGCGGTTCGGAACGCCAATTCAGCCAGATCGGCCTCGCCACCCAAGCCATGCTCTACCACCTCGGCGTGCAAACCGTCCTGCCACCCGGCTATCTGTGCTGCGGCTACCCGCAGACTGCGGGCGGCAACGAAGACAAAGGCCAGCGCATCACCACCGAAAACCGCGTCCTTTTCCACCGTGTCGCCAACACCCTCAACTACCTCGACATCAAAACCGTCATCGTCTCCTGTGGCACCTGCATGGATCAGCTACAAGAATACGAATTCGACAAAATTTTCCCCGGCTGCCGCCTGCTCGACATCCACGAATACCTGCTGGAAAAAGGCGTCAGGCTCGCCAGCGCGACGGGCGAGAACTACCTTTTCCACGACCCCTGCCATACCCCGATGAAGCAATACCCGGCGCTCAAGGTCGCGGGCGAACTGCTCAACGCGCCGGTCATGCTCTCAGGCCGCTGTTGTGGCGAATCCGGCACCCTGGCCATCGCTCGTCCCGACATCTCCACCCAGGTACGCTTGCGCAAGCAGGAAGAAATCGAACAGAACGTCGCCCAGCGTGCCGGCAGCCCCGCCGCCACAACCCGCATCCTCACCGCCTGCCCAAGCTGTCTGCAAGGGCTGGCGCGCTACGCCAACGTGGCGGGCGGTGTGGAATCCGATTACCTCGTCATCGAACTCGCCCGCCGCCTGCTGGGGGAAAACTGGCTGGACAACTACGTGGAGCAGGCGAACCACGGGGGAATCGAGCGCGTGCTGCTGTAATTTTGATTCCCCACGCAAAAAGCCCGGAACGCGCGCCACATGGGAGCGTTCCGGGCTGAAGGCCGAACAATGAAAAGCGGCGCTGGCGGCTCAGACCTCGACCGTTCCGGCGTTCTCCTTGTTCGCGGCAAGTTTGCCTGCAAGGAAATCGTCGTAACCCTTCTGCACCAGATCCCAGGTCTTCATCACGCCCTCCTTGACTGCACCGCCAAACACCCCCAGACCTTCCAGAATGTCTTTCGCCTCGTTGAAACCTTTCTCGAAGCCCTTGCGGATCGTGGCGACAAAATCCGTCGCCAGTTTTTCCGGGTCTTCGCCGGGATGTTGGCGGGCATAACCTTCCAAAAAACCGGTGGAAATACTCAGGATGCGTTCGGCGGTTGCTTCCGGCGAATTATCCTGACTGACGGCAAGGCCCTGGAGCGCATCGGGGCCAAGTTCGGGCGCCAGTAAACCGTTGATGTGGTCGATGGCGGAACGGAACAGCACGGCCTGCGACTGATCGCCCGCCTTGATCGACACCTTGGCGGAAGCCTCCAGAATCTGCATGTTCAACCGCTGCCGCGACTCTCTGTTGGCGGAAACGTAGCCGGTACGCTGTACCTCATCCTGCTCCGCGCTTTGATGGACGGTCGGCGATGCGACCCCGGCGATTGTTGCCATTGACATTTTATTTTCTCCTCTGCCATTGCCCTCGCACCTGTACGAAACATCGGGCCAACGGCGCATACATGAAATCGAATCTCCTGCCTGCATAACGGCGACGGTGAGAAAAACTTGACCCGGCGGCGAGAAAATGCCTTACCCGGCATATACTTGGCGTACCCGGCCACCTGCGAGAGAAACCACCGGGGAGTTTCACGCATGACTTGACCGGAAAGACAACATGGCTGGCGACACAAACGATCTGGAAACCTTTTTTACGACCTTCGTTTCGACAATGCTCATGGCGTCTGTCGTGACCATGCCGGCGATCCTCACCCTGGGCTATGCGGCTGCGTGGCGGCGGATGTTGAACACGGGCCAAGCGCAATCCCCGCCATTCATGGCGATCGGCGAGACAAAAACGTGAGGGAAGTCCGGGACTTCCCCTGAGCCGCATATAAGGCGCAATCGAAGTACCCACGGTTTGGAATAAACCGGCGTTTCCCTAAAGCTGGTAATCCTCCCCGTGTCCGGTCAGGGCCGTTTCCACCATCTGGCGCGACAGGTGCGGCGCGAAGCCCTCGATGAAGGCATAGACGTAGCCGCGCAGCCAAGCGCGGCGGCGCAGGCCGATGCGGGTGGTGCTCGACTCGAACAGGTGGGCGGCGTCGATCATCCCCAGGTTGCGATCTACCGCCGGGTCGTAGGCCATGCGGGCGAGAATGCCGATTCCCAGATCCATCGCCACGTAGGTCTTGATGACGTCCGAGTCGATGGCGGTCAGCACGATGCGGGGCTTGAGGCCACGCCCGAGAAAGGCTTTGTTGATCTGGCCGCGCCCGGTGAAGGCGTCGTCGTAGGTGATGACCGGGTAACGTGTGATCGCTTCCAGCGTGAGCGGCTGTTCGCGCAGGATGGGATGGCGCGGCGCCGCCACGACACAACGGTTCCATTGCCGACAGGGCAGGGTCACGAGTTCTTCGTAGCCAGCAATGGATTCGGTGGCGATGGCGAGGTCGGCGCTGCCGTCGAGCACCATTTCACACACCTGCTTCGGGTTGCCCTGGTGCAGTTCGAGCCGGACGTGCGGATAGTGCCGCATGAAGTCGCGGATGACCGGCGGCAGGGCGTAGCGCGCCTGGGTGTGCGTGGTGGCGATCGACAACCGCCCGGCGTCTTCGGCGGTGAATTCCGCGCCGACTTGTTGCAGGTTGTCGATTTCGCCAAGCACGCGGCTGGCGATGTCGAGCACCGCCCGCCCCGGTTCGGTCACGGAGGCCAGACGTTTGCCATTGCGCACGAAAATTTCCACCCCCAGTTCGGATTCGAGCAGGCGTATCTGCTTGGAGACGCCGGGCTGCGAGGTAAAGAGCGCTTCGGCGGCATCGGATACGTTCAGGCCGTGGCGCGCAACTTCATGAACGTAACGCAGTTGCTGAAGGTTCATATTCCACCCCTTAATAATCAAATCTTCTTAAAGACTAACTCAAATTCAGTTTCCCTTCTTAACATCCTGCTTACGATGCACTGCAACAACCGGGACGATGCGCCCGGACACAGAACAGGATGTCCCCATGTACCAATACGATGCCTACGATCAGGCGCTTGTCGATGCCCGCGTGGCCCAGTTCCGCGACCAGACGCGCCGTTACCTGGCGGGCGAGCTGACGGAAGACGAGTTTCGCCCCCTGCGCCTGCAAAACGGCCTCTATTTCCAGCGCCATGCGCCGATGCTGCGCATCGCCATTCCCTACGGCTTGCTTTCCAGCCGGCAATTGCGCGCGCTGGCCCACGTCGCCCGCGTCTACGACAAGGGTTACGGCCATTTTTCCACGCGGCAGAATCTGCAACTGAACTGGCCAAAAACCGGCGATGTGCCGGAAATTCTGGCTGAACTGGCGAAGACCGGCATGCACGCCATCCAGACTTCCGGTAGTTGCATCCGCAGCATCACCGCCGACCATCTGGCGGGCATCGCGGCGGATGAGGAGGTCGATCCGCGTCCGTTCGCCGAAATCCTGCGGCAATGGAGCAGCCTGCACCCGGAATTTTCGCAGTTGCCGCGCAAGTTCAAGTTTGCCGTCAGTGGGGCGCGGCAGGATCGCGCCGTGCTCCGCGTGCATGATGTGGGCCTTGCTTTTTACCGGGACGGCGCGGGCGAAGTGAAAGTAAAGGTGCTGGTCGGCGGCGGCCTGGGCCGCACCCCGATGCTGGCCGTGACGCTGCACGACGCGCTGCCCTGGCGGCAATTGCTCAACTATTGCGAGGCGATTCTGCGGGTCTACAACCGCTACGGGCGGCGCGACAATCTTTACAAGGCGCGGATCAAGATTCTCGCGCACAGTCTGGGCGCGCAGACGTTGCGCGAGCAGGTCGACGCCGAATGGGCGCATCTCGAAAACGGCCCCTCGACCCTGACCGATGGGGAACTGGCGCGGGTCAGCGCCTTCTTTTCGCCGCCGCCCTACGAAAAGACCGCCGATGAGTCCGCCGCGCTTGCCCGCCTGCGCGTCCTGCAAGACGAGCACCCCGATTTCGCCGCCTGGCTGCGGCGCAATGTCCATCCCCACCAGCAGCCCGGCTATCGTGCGGTAACGCTCTCGCTCAAGCGCGCGGGCCGCGCGCCGGGGGATGTCACTTCCGACGAGATGGACGCCGCCGCCGCCCTGGCCGAACGCTACAGTTTCGGCCTGTTGCGCAGCACACATTCCCAGAATCTGCTCCTGGGCGATGTGCAACTGGAGGCGCTGTTCGCGCTGTGGCGCGATGCGCACGCGCAGGGGCTGGCAACGCCCAACGTCGGCCTGCTGACCGACGTCATTTGCTGCCCCGGCGGCGACCTGTGCGGACTGGCGAATGCCCGCTCCGTGCCTCTCGCGCTGGCGATACAGGAAAAATTCGCCGATCCCGCGCGCCTTGCCGATCTTGGGGAAATCGACCTCAACATTTCCGGCTGCATCAATTCGTGCAGCCATCACCACGTCGGCCACATCGGCATCCTCGGCGTAGACAAGGAAGGCAGCGAGTGGTATCAGGTTGCGCTCGGCGGCAATCAGGGGGTCGACGCCAGTTTGGGTGAAATCATTGGCCGGGCCGTACCCGCTGGGGATATTCCCGGCATGATCGAAAAAATCCTCGCTGTTTACACGGAAGCGCGCCAGCCGGGAGAGCGCTTCATCGACACTTTCCGCCGCATTGGCATCGCACCGTTCAAGGCGTGCGTTTATGGCGTCAAAACCAAGGAGACGCAGCATGCCTGAAGTCATCCGCGCCGACGGGCGCATCACGCGGGAAAACTGGGCCATCGTGTCTTACCCGCCTGAGAACGCCCCCCGGCCCAAGGCCACCGGCAAGGCGGGGCTGGCCCGCAACACCGGCGAAGCCGCCGCACCGGCGGAACTGATCGCCCGTCTCGCCGTGCCCACAGGCCCGGTCATCGTGCCGCTGGCCTTGTGGCAGGCGCGGCGCGACGCGCTGCAAGCGCGTTTCGACGCCGGTGAAGTCGGCATCTGGCTCGACGCCTGCGAGGAAGTCGAAACCCTGGCCGCTGCGGTCGATCTCGTCGCCGCGCCGCTCGTGGCGCTGAATTTTCCCAAGGCAGGGGACGGACGCGCCTATTCCAGCGCCGCGCTGCTGCGCGAACGTTTTCAGTATCGCGGGTCGCTGTGGGCCATCGGCGACGTGTTGCGCGACTATTTCGCCTTCATGTTTCGCTGCGGTTTCGATACCCTGCTTCCCCGCACCGGACGTTACAGCCAGGCGCAACTCGAAGAGGCCGTCGCCAGCCTCGGGCTGTTCGCGCATCCCTACCAGGGCGCGGTCGACGATCCCCGCCCGTTGTGGCGGCGCGTGCAACGCACACCAGAAATACGCACATGAACCCGCAAACATCCCTCCCGGCGCGCCCCGGCGCGAACCGTCCACACAACCCATCCATCCATCCCGAACTGACCGGGGCGCTGCGCGCGGCGGTGGCGGAAAAGGCGGAGGCGGCGCGAACGCTGCTCGCCGATGCGGTCGCCGAATTCGGCGCGGCGCTCACCTTTGCCAACAGCCTGGGGGCGGAAGACGTCGTGCTCACCGACCTCATCCTGACCGCCGCGCTGCCGGTTGAAAGCTTTCTGCTCGACACCGGGCGGCTGCCCCCCGAAACCTACACCCTGCTCGGCGAACTGGAAGCGCGCTACCGCACCCGCCTGACGCTCTATTTTCCTGAGTCCGACGCCGTGGAAGCTTACGTGCGCGCTCACGGCGTCGATGCCTTCCATCAGTCGGTGGAACTGCGCCGCGCCTGCTGCCGTGTGCGCAAGCTCGACCCGCTCCGGCGCGCGCTGGCAGGGAAGAAGGCGTGGATCACCGGCCTGCGCGCCGCGCAATCGCCCACCCGCGACGGCTTGGCGCAACGTGAAAACGACGGCGCGAACGGCCTCGTCAAGTTCAATCCGCTTGCCGATTGGTCGGAGGCCGAAGTGTGGGCGTACATTCGCATCCACGACGTTCCGTACAACGCCCTGCACGAACGTTTTTACCCCAGCATCGGCTGCGCGCCCTGTACGCGCGCGATCAGCCTTGGCGAGGACATCCGCGCCGGACGCTGGTGGTGGGAAATGCCAGAAAACAGGGAATGCGGCCTGCATGCCCGGCATCCGTAACAGCAGTCAGCCGTCTTCCCCCTATAGACTCCAGATGAACGAACCTTTTTTCCCCCTCGACAGTGCGGCGAGCACTGCCTCAGCGGCGATTCCCATGACCCGACCGACGCAAACCCAAACGCAAACGCTTTCCCATCTCGACTGGCTCGAAGCCGAGGCGATCCACATCATGCGCGAAGTCGCCGGGCAGTGCGCCAACCCGGTGCTGCTCTTTTCTGGCGGCAAAGATTCCGTCTGCATGCTTCGCATTGCCGAAAAAGCCTTTCGACCCGGACGTTTCCCTTTTCCGCTCATGCACATCGACACCGGCCACAACTACCGCGAGGTCACGGCGTTCCGCGACAGGCGGGCCGCCGAACTGGGCGAGCGACTGATCGTGCGCTCGGTGGAAGATTCCATGCAGCGCGGCACGGTCGTCCTCAAGCACCCGCTGGAGCCGCGCAACCGGCACCAGTCGGTGACGTTGCTGGAAGCCATTGAGGAATTCGGCTTCGACTGCTGTATCGGCGGGGCGCGGCGCGACGAGGAAAAGGCGCGCGCCAAGGAGCGCATCATGAGTTTCCGCGACGAATTCGGGCAGTGGGATCCAAAAAACCAGCGTCCCGAACTGTGGAACCTCTACAACGCCCGCACCCACAAGGGCGAAAACATCCGCGCCTTTCCCATTTCCAATTGGACGGAACTGGACGTCTGGCAATACATCGGGCGCGAAAAGCTGGCATTGCCCAGCATCTATTTCGCCCATACCCGCCCCGTGGCGATACGGCAGGGGGCTATTGTGCCGGTCAACGTCCTCTCCCCCGGTGGCGATGTTCTGAACGCGCCCAGGCCGGGCGAACAGGTGATCGAACTCGAAGTGCGGTTTCGCACCGTCGGCGACGTCACCTGCACCGCGCCGGTGGAATCAAACGCCGACACGGTGGAAAAAATCCTGCTGGAGACGGCTTCCACAACCATTACCGAACGCGGCGCGACCCGCCTCGACGACCAGACTTCCGAAGCTTCCATGGAACAACGCAAAAAAGAAGGCTATTTCTGATATGTCCACCGCCATTTCCCCCACCACGCCCGAAGATCACGGCCTGCTGCGCTTTCTCACCTGCGGTAGCGTCGACGACGGCAAAAGCACCCTGATCGGGCGGTTGCTCTACGACAGCAAGGCGCTCCTCGCCGACACCCTCTCATCCATCGAAAAAACCTCGCAGAAGCGCGGCCTCACGAGCGTCGACCTGTCGCTGCTGACCGATGGCCTGCAAGCCGAGCGTGAACAAGGCATCACCATCGACGTGGCCTATCGCTACTTCTCCACCGGCACGCGCAAATACATCATCGCCGACGCGCCCGGCCACGAGCAGTACACCCGCAACATGGTAACGGCGGCCTCCACCGCCAATCTCGCCATCATCCTGGTGGATGCGAGAAAAGGCGTGCTCACGCAGACGCGGCGGCATTCGATTCTCGCCCACCTCGTGGGCATTCCGCATCTCGTCGTCGCCATCAACAAAATGGATCTCGTCGGTTATTCGCGGGAAGTCTTCGAGAAGATCATGGCCGATTACCTCGAATTCGCCAAAAAACGCGGCATTGAGGATGTCCACTTCATTCCACTTTCCGCCCTGAACGGCGACATGGTGGTTGAACGCGGCGATGCGCTCGACTGGTACCTGGGCGCCACGCTGCTCGAAATCCTGGAAAGCGCGCCGCTCGCACACAGCGAACACACCGAACCGCTGCGTTTTCCCGTGCAGTACGTGTGCCGCCCGCAGGATGCCGCCAACCTCGCCCTGCACGACTACCGGGGCTTCATGGGGCAAGTGGAATCCGGCACAGTCAGGGCGGGTGATGCCGTAACCGTGCTGCCTTCGGGCCTGACGACCACGGTCAGGGCCGTGCAACTGGGCGGCGCGGACATTGATGCCGCGTTCACCGAACAGTCCGTCGCCCTGCTGCTGGACGACGACATCGACATCTCGCGCGGCGACATGATCGCCGCCCGCGACGCCGCGCCCCATGCGCGGAAGGAAATCGAGGCCATCGTCTGCTGGTTCGCGGAATGGCCGCTCGACCGGGCGCGCACCTACCTCATCCGGCACACCACGCGCGAAGTGAAAGCCCGGCTCACCCACATCGTCCACAAGCTGGACGTAAACACGCTGGAGCGCCTCCCCGCCGAAAAGCTCGTCATGAACGACATCGCCCGCGTGCACTTCAAACTGGCGCAGCCCGTCTTTGCCGACCCTTACACCGACAACCGCTCCACCGGCGCGTTCATCGTTATCGACGAGAGCAACAACAACACCGTTGGGGCGGGGATGATTAAGCAGCCAGCATAGCCGGTATATGCACATCACTTGGCGACCTGGCTCATGGCGAAACGCCTGACTGTGAAAGATGTCCAGGCTATATCCGTATCAACATCGAAACTGACACACGCATCCCGACCAGAAAAAACAGTACAGTAGAAAAGAAGGGTTCCGCCACGGAAACCCGCTTGAACCGGGAACAGACTTTTGTCATGCAAATCCTTTATGTAGATAGTGTCGCCGCCAATGTCGAATCCATGCGCAAGGTGCTGGCATGGCAAGTGACCGGCATCCAGTTGGAGGTAACGGACTCGCTCGCGGCGGCCCGCATCCGGCTGGGGGATGTCCGGCATGCGCCCTTCGATTTGTGGCTGGTCAAATTCACCTTGTCGGACGGCTCCGGCATTGAACTGCTGAAAATGGCGCGACAGGCGAGACTGACGGTTCCTGTGGTGATGATGAGCGACGCAGCGAGTTATGCGGAAGCCGTCGAGGCGATGCAAGAAGGAGCGCAGGATTTCCTGCTCTGGCAGGGCGACGCCACCAGACTGTCAGAACGCTTGCGGGAAATTCATAAAAGGTATCAGAAATATGACATAGTTGCCCGTGAACGCGCCACACTGCTTGAAGCCTGGGAAAACTTGATGCATATCCTCGGCACCAGCGCCCTGGTGCTGTTCAAGCTCGACTGGCGGACAGATGCCTGGAAACCGCAATGGACGACCGCCAACATGGAGCGCATGCTCGGCTTTGACAATACCGTCATCGAGCAGACGCTGGGCGTCCACGACGCCCTCGACGAAAAAACGTGGCTCTCCCGCGTGCATCCTGAAGACCGGGAAGACATGCTGGCAGGACGGATGGTGTTGTGGGAACAGGGACATGCGCAGACGGAATATCGTTTTTTGCACCGGGAAGGGCATTACATCTGGTTGCGCGACAGGCAATGCCTGCTGAAAAACGCGGCAGGTAAGGTCGAAGGCTCGGTGGGCACCCTTCAGGACATTACCCACGACCGCAATGCCGCCCTGCTGCACGACGCCCGCATGACTGCGTGCATGCGAATTTTTGAAGGTGCGGCCATCGGGCGCGTGCTGGATGGCATCATCCAACATCTGGAAGTCGCCTTTCCCGACTGGCACGCCATGATCTGGCTTCTGGACGAAAGCAGCCAGCAGCAACATCAGGATCAGCAGACGCGAAAGGTCGCACGTGGGGCGATCTACCAGTCCGGACACGCACCGGCGCCGGCTATGGCCCAACAGTGCCACTGCATCATGGAGCCGAGCGACACGCAATGCTATCTGGCGCATGTCCCCACGGAAACCTCATGCACGGGCTGCCCGATCGCTACAAGGCGGTCGAGCGTGCGCGGCATCTGGTCGCAACCATTGTGGATCGGTAGCGACAAATTCCTGGGCGTAATGAATTTTTATACGCATTCGGCGCAACCACTCGGCCTCAATATTCCGGTGCTGCTCAAGGATTTCGCATTCCTGATTACCAAGGCGGTGGAACGCACCCGCATGGAACAGGGTTTGCGGCAGGCCGTTGCGGTACAGGAGAGCACCAGCGAAGGCGTGGTTGTCACGGACTTGCAAAAAACGATTGTGTCGGTCAATCAGGCCTGGTGCGAGATTACCGGTTACGAGCGGGAAGAAGCCATTGGGCGCACCCCGGCCCTGTTGCGTTCCAGTCTGCACGATGACGCATTTTACGATGCGCTCTGGGAGACCCTGAACGTCACGGACACCTGGTGCGGCGAAATTTACAACCGGCGCAAGAACGGCGAGATCTATCCGCAATTTCTGACGATTCGCACCGTGCGCGACAGCAACAACCAGCCCACGCATTACATTGGGGTGATGAACGACCGCTCCTCCCAGAAAAAGAGCGAGAGCGAACGGGAATGGCTGGCGCACTACGACCCCCTGACCGCGCTGCCCAACCGGCTGCTGGGCACTTCCCGGCTGATGCACGCCATCGACCAAAGCCAACAGAATCGCTGGCGACTGGCCCTGATCTGCCTGGACGTAGACAACTTCAAAACCGTCAACGACAGTCTGGGGCCTCCCGCTGGCGACAGCGTTTTGAAAATGCTGGCGGGGCGTCTGCGCGAGCAGCTTCCCGGCAACGAGGAAAATCTTGTTCGTCTGGGCGGCGATGAATTCATGGTCTTGCTTGAAAACGTCAAGACATCTGGCGAGATCGCGCGCATCGCGCAGCGTTTTCTGGAGTGCGTCCGCCCCCCTTTTCTGCTGAACAACAAGCAGGAAGTCCATATCAGCATTTCGCTGGGCATCAGTTGCTATCCCGAAGACGGACAAACCGCCGACACCCTCCTGCAACACGCGGACACCGCCATGTATCAGGCCAAACGGCAGGGCCGCGACTGCTTTTGCTTCTACACCCCTGAACTGGGTGAGCGCGCCCTGCTGCGCCTCAATATGGAAGCCCATCTCCGCCGCGCGCTGGAACGCCAGGAATTCCACCTGCACTACCAGCCGCAGATCAATACCGTCACCCACCAAGTCGAGGGCGTCGAGGCCCTGATGCGCTGGAGCAGTCCGGAACTGGGGGAAATCTCGCCCGGACACTTCATCTCCATCGCCGAGCAAAGCAACCTGATCCAGCCCATGGGAGCATGGGCGTTACAAGAAGCCTGCTGCCAAAACCGGCGCTGGCAGGACGAAGGCCTGCCGCCGATGGTCATGGCGGTGAATGTGTCGGTGCGCCAGTTCCGTTCGCAGGAACTGATCAGTGTGGTGGAAAACGCTCTGAAAGCGAGCGGCCTGGCGCCGTGTTACCTGGAAATCGAGATTACGGAAAGCGCCCTCATGGACGCGGAAAGCGCCATTGCCACCTGCCATCGCCTGCGTGACATGGGCGTCAAGTTCTCGCTGGACGATTTTGGCACCGGCTATTCCTCGCTGACCTACCTTTCCCGCCTGCCGCTCAACAAGATCAAGATCGACCAGTCTTTTGTACACAACATTACGTCCAACACCACGAATGCCGCCATCGCCAAAGCCACCATCGCGCTCGCGCAAAGTCTGAACCTGAGCGTGCTGGCCGAAGGCGTGGAAG
>JAITQD010000116.1 GCA_031289095.1 Azoarcus sp. | reverse complement strand
ATCCTGTCACCTACGTGACGATCATCGGCCATACCGACAGCACAGGTAGCGATGCGATCAACAATCCGCTATCGGTCAATCGCGCCGCTGCAACGCGCGACTACCTCACGGCGCGTGGTGTGGCGATGGGACGTATCGCCATCGACGGGCGCGGTTCGCGGGAGCCGGTCGCCCGCAACGCCTCGACCTCGGGCCGCGCCATGAACCGGCGGGTCGAGATTTACGTCGCCGAGGCGTACTGAGCGCCGTGCGCCAGAACCCGGATTGAATCATGACCGATACAGTGCAACTCGACCGCTACGACCGGCAAATCCTCGATCTGCTACAAAGCGCGGGCCGAATCAGTAATCAGGATCTCGCCGACCGTGTGAGTCTGTCGCCTTCGGCCTGCCTGCGCCGCGTGCGCACGCTGGAAGAATCGGGACTCATTACCGGCTACCGCGCGCTTCTCGACGCCCGCCGCCTCGGCCTGTCGCTGACGGCGCTGCTCCACATTTCGATGGACGCCCACACCCCGGAGCGCTTCGCCCACTTCGAGGCGGAAGTCGCCCAGATCGGAGAAGTGCTCGAATGCCTGCTGGTCACGGGGCAATCCGCCGATTATCAACTCAAGGTCGTGGTCGCGGACATGGACGCCTATCAGGAATTGCTTTTGCAGCGCATCACCCGCATCGCCGGGGTGTCGGGCGTGCATACGAGCTTTGTGTTGCGCAGGGTGGTGGACAAAACGGCGTTACCGGTAAAAGCAAGCAATTAACGACAGTCGTTCAAAACGGGCCCCGTGTTCAAACCAGTCTGGTTTTGACGATGAATCGCTACGCTCACGATGACGTTGTAGGTATATTTCTGGGCGCACCGGGTTACTTATTTTTGAGCTGCATGTAATGAACGATATTCTGCAAAAAATCCTCGTCGAAAAGGCGAAAGAAGTCGCGGCGGCGCGGGAGCGCCTGCCGCTTGCCGAACTCACCGCACGGGCGAAGGACGCGCCGCCCGCGCGTGCTTTCACCGCCGCACTCACGGGCCGCGCCAGACGCCAACAGCCAGCGGTGATCGCCGAAATCAAAAAAGCGTCGCCTTCCAAGGGCGTGATCCGACCCGATTTCCAGCCCGGCGCGATTGCCGCTTCCTACGCGGCGCATGGCGCGGCCTGCCTTTCCGTACTGACGGATCGGCAATTCTTCCAGGGTGACCCCGCCTACCTCGCCCAGGCCCGCGCCGCCTGTGACTTGCCCGCGCTACGCAAGGATTTCATCGTCGATGCCTGGCAGGTTTTTGAAGCGCGCGCCATAGGCGCGGACGCCATCCTGCTCATCGTCGCCGCGCTCTCCGACGGGCAGATGCAGGACTTTGAAGGCGTCGCGCAGGAACTGGGCATGGCAGTGCTCGTGGAATCGCACGACGGCGCAGAACTGGAACGGGCGCTGCGACTGCAAACACCGTTGATCGGCATCAACAACCGTAATCTGCGCAGCTTTGAAGTCTCGCTCGCCAACACCATCGACCTGCTGCCACGAGTGCCGGAAAATCGCCTCGTCATCACCGAATCCGGCATTCTGGAACGGCGGGACGTCGACACCCTGCGCGCAGCGGGCGTCCATGCCTTTCTCGTGGGCGAAGCGTTCATGCGCGCGCCGGAACCGGGCGTGGCGCTGGCGGCGCTGTTTGGCACACGGAGCGATGCGCGCGACGACTGAGCGATGAGCGCCGCGCCTCCTCTTCCCCTGCGTGTGCATCGCCGCCGCAGGCTGCTTGTTGTTTTCGTCGCCGTTTTCGCCGTCGTCGTCGTCGCGGTTTGCGCCGCGCTTGGCTGGCTGACCGTCACCGAAGCAGGCCTGCGAACGCTCACACGCGCAACGCACTATTTTAGCGGTGGCGCATTGCGCATCGAAGGCGCCCAGGGCGCGTTGCGCGGGCCGCTCGCGCTTTCGCGCCTGAGCCTGGATTTGCCGCAGGCAAAGATCGAAATCGCCGAAATCGCGCTCGACTGGCGTCCACTAGCGCTTTGGGGACGCCACGTCGCCGTCGACCGGCTGCGGGTGAAACGAGTCGACGTCTTCCTCAAGGACACGCCGCCCTCGTCTTCGGAGCCGCCCGTGCTACCCGAAAGCCTGCGGCTGCCACTTGATTTCGATCTGGCGTTGGAAGTCGGCACAGTGGAGATTCACGACGCGCAACGCAGCAAAAATGACGACGTACCGGTTCTCGTCCTGCGCAACAGCGCTCTTTCCCTGCACGGCGAATCGTCTCGCTTTCTCTTGCGCCGTCTGGCGATGGAACTGCCACAAGGGCGCATCGAAGCCGAAGGCGAACTCGGCACAGCCCCGCCCTTCGCGTTGCGTCTGAACGGACGGCTGGCGTCCGAGGCGCTCGCGCTCGAATTCGACGGCGAAGGCAGCCTGGCCGAACCGCTGCTGCAATTGCGGGCGCAGGCGCATGGCGCGCAGGGACGGGCGACCGTGGCGGCGACGCCTTTTGCCGCGCTGCCGCTGAAAACGCTCAAACTCGAAGCCGACGACCTGAACCCCGCCGCGTTCGCGCCCGGTCTGCCGCGCGCGGCCTTGCGGCTGCGCGCCAACTTTGCCGCCACCCCCGGCGCAAACGGGCAACCTGTTCTGCGCGGCCCCCTGCGCATCGACAACGCCCGCCCAGCCACACTCGACACCGGTGGCCTGCCGCTGACGGGTTTGAGCGCGGACGTCGACGCGGCGCTGGACGAATTGCAGCTCGACGCGCTCGTGCTGGAAGGCGGCCAAGGCAAGCTCGCGGGTCGCCTGCACTGGCAGCGACACGCGGAGCAGGACGGCAGCGTCAGACCCAACAATGTTTTGCCCGCCGGTTTCGGCCAGATCGATGCCAACCTCGACGTGAGCGCCCTCGACCCAGCCCGCCTCGATGCGCGCCTGCCCTCCCGCCGTGTCGACGGCAACCTCCAGGCCGGCGCCAGCGCGCAGCGGCAATGGGGCAAAGTCGCCCTGCGCGCGGGCGCAGCGCGGATCGAAGCCGATGGCGAAGTCGTGGCCGGCGTCGCCGCCGCGCCGGCTTTTGTCCTTAAGCTGAATTTGCACGACTTCGACCCGGCCAGTTTTCATCCCGCCGCGCCGTCGGCCTCCATCTCCCTACAAGCCGTGGCAGCCGGTGTCATCGCGGAACAACGGCCTCCGGTCGCGCTCCATTTCGCCTTTGGCAACAGCCGCTTCGACGGCCAGCCGCTCGGCGGCAGTGGACGCCTCACCCTGGAGGACGCACGCCTGCGCGATGTTGCGCTTGGGCTGGATTTTGCTGGCAATCACCTGAAACTTGCTGGCAATTGGGGCGATATTGCCGACATCCTGTCACTGGACGTCAACGCGCCCCGCCTTGCCGCCATGGGCCACGGCCTGACGGGACAACTGCGCGCTACTGGCCTCATCACCGGCGGCCTGGACGCCCCGGCAGGAACATTGCGGCTCGATACCGAAAAACTGCACCTGCCCGGCGAAGTGGATATCGCCGCGCTCTCGGGCGAGGCGCGCATCGAAACCAGCGACAAAGGCTCCCTCGCGCTAAAGCTGAAAGGCTCCGGCCTCACCATGGGCGATCTGCGCCTGGCCGCAGTCCGGCTCGACGCCGACGGACGACGCGATCATCACCGAATCCACCTCGAAACCGCCGGAAAATTCGGCGAAAATGACGCCAAACTCACCACCACACTGGAAGGCTGCCTGCAAGAACTTCACTGGCGCGGCCAGATTCTCGCCCTCGAAAACAGCGGACGTTGGCCCCTGCGCCTGCGCGCCCCGGCGGAACTGGAACTGGGCGCGGAAGAACTGAGCCTTGTCCACGCCGACTTCGACGCTGGCGAACAGGGTGACATCCGCCTGACCGAAACTCGCTGGAAAAATGGCGCGCTCGCCCTACACGGCAGTCTGAGCGGTCTGGCAATGACGATGCTGCCCGGGCAGAGCCGGCGGCAGCCGCTCACCCTGGGCGGCGCATGGGATTTGCGCATCGGCGAAACCCTCGAAGGCGAAGCGCACCTGCTGCGCGAATCGGGCGATCTCTCGGTACAGGGCGAAATTTCTACCAAACTCGGCCTGGAGCGACTGGAAGCCCATCTTTTCGCGCGCAACCGCAAAGTGACCCTGGCGCTTGCCGCGCAGGGCAAAGAAGCTGGCGAACTCGGCGTCTCGCTCGAAGCGGGCGTCGATCGCGGCAGCGACGGCTGGCGGCTGGCTCCGCACGAACCGCTTGTCGGCGCGGCTCACCTGGTCATGCCCTCGCTCGCCTGGCTGGGCCGCCTGCTGCGCGAAAACGTCGAGACCACCGGCATCCTCACCGCCGACGTCAACATCGCCGGCACCCCAACTGCACCGAATTTACAAGGCAACATCGCGGGCCACGACTTGCAGCTTGCTTTCGTCGACCAAGGACTGATCCTCGCGGGCGGCGAACTGGAAGCCGGCTTCACACACCGTGATGCACGCCAGAATCTGCACCTGAAACAGCTGGCGTTCGAGTCGGCCAACCGGGTCATCCCCCGCGACAAGCGTGTCCCCGTCGACAAACTCACCGCCACGCCGGGCACGCTGCGGGTGACGGGCGACGTCGCCCTGGGCGCGGCGGCGGCATCGGAGGAAGGCGGGGCGCAACGCGGACACTTCACCTTTACCGCCGAGCGCCTGCCACTGTTGCAGCGTCCCGACCGCTGGCTGATCGTCTCCGGCGAGGGGAACGCGAGCCTGCAAGGCAAAGCGATCGACCTCGACGCCCGCCTGCGCGCCGATGCCGGCTACATTGAAATCGACGACACCCCGCCACCCGGCATCGGCGACGACGTCGTCGTGCATCGCACAAACGCCCGCGAAGGCAACACTGCACAGGATGCGGACGGCGGCATCGCCATCGCGGGCAAAATCGCGCTCGAACTCGGGCACGCCCTCTACCTCAATGCCTTTGGCGTCGACACCCGTCTGACCGGCGGGTTGGAACTGCAGCTGCACCCAGACGGGCCACCGCGCGCCCTGGGCACCATCCGCACCATCGACGGCAGCTATCGCGGCTACGGTCAGCGGCTGGCGATTGAGCGCGGCACAATCACCTTTCAGGGCGAACCGGACAATCCGGGGCTCAACATCGTCGCCATGCGGCGCGGGATGGAAGTCGATGCCGGGGTGGCGATCACCGGCGACGCCCATGGCCCGCAAGTGAAGCTCGTTTCCGAACCGGCGGTGCCCGATCCGGAAAAACTCTCCTGGCTCGTACTGGGGCGAGCACCTGACGCAGCCGGGGCCGATCTCGGTCTGCTCGTCCCGGCAGCGCAGGCGCTGTTCGGCGGCTCTGGCGGCGGCATGACCGATGAACTGGCGCGCGGACTGGGCTTTGACAGCTTCAGCATCGGCCAAGGCGACCTGAACAGCAGCAGCCGCAGCGCCACCAGCAAGGTTGTAGGCGGCGGCTCGCGGATCAGCGCCGGGCCGGCGGTCAGCAGCGACGTGGTGTCGGTGGGCAAACGGCTCACGAACGACCTTTTCCTGTCGTTTGAACAGAGCCTGGCCGGTGCGGAATCGCTGGTGAAACTCACCTACCGTCTCGACCGCCGCCTATCGCTGGTGGCGCGCGGCGGCACCGACAACGCACTCGACGTCTATTACACCTTCTTCATCGGCGGCGGCAGGGAAAGAAAAGGACAGGCGCGCGTGGGCCAGTGAGGCCCGCGCGCCCTGATGCCGTTACTTCGAGCCTTCCGACGCAAGCCGGATTTCGGCGCAGGCCGCGCGCGCGCCGGCGTTGCCCGTCGGCTGGGTCACAAAATCGTCGGCGCCGGCATGGACGATCAGGCCGCGACCGACAACGCCGTCCGTCCCCAACAAGGCCAGACCGGGAAGCACGACATCCAGACTGGCTTCGCCTTCGGCGCTGGCTTCCAGTACCGGCAGGTCGCCGGTGTGATGAACGGCGGCGTCATACTTGCCGTGTCCCACGCCGTGCGGGTTGAAATGCCCGCCAGCACTGGTGGCGTCCGGCGCGCTGCAATCGCCCTTTTCATGGATGTGGAAGCCATGCACGCCGGGCGTCAGACCACTGATCTTGGCGATCACCCTGACGCCGCCCGCCTCCGGAACGAAATCGACGGTGCCCTGAGCCGTGTTGTCCTGGGTCGGCTGGAGACGGGCGGATGCTCTCATGTCGCTGTTTCCGGTGCTGGCGCAGGCGGACAGAAATCCCGCCAGAGCAAAGGCGGCAAGCAGGGGCGAAATGTGGAATTTATTCACTCTGTGACTCCAAGGTAAAAC
The DNA here is from genome assembly GCA_031289095.1 of Azoarcus sp. Classification (GTDB taxonomy): domain Bacteria; phylum Pseudomonadota; class Gammaproteobacteria; order Burkholderiales; family Rhodocyclaceae; genus WRNU01. The sequence goes on along the minus strand of JAITQD010000116.1, from coordinate 85,070 downwards.
CCGCCCGGCGAGGGCGGACGAAAGCTGGAACCCTGGCTTTGGCGCGAAGGTTCGGCAGCAGCCAGCGGAGAGAGACCGATGCTGTGCCCCTTTCCGATCCGCGAAAGCGTAGCAGGTATGCGCTCGGCTTGGCAATTGCTTGCCGGAGATTCTGAGTAAGTTCATATTCACCATTATGATTCCTGGAAAATTCAATATCCTCTCTTAAAAGCGAAACATCCTAGAATGACAATTCAAACCGTACCCAGCTTACATTGCTTTCCGGAATGTTATAAAAAACAGAGTCTGCTTTACCTCCATAATGGCGAATTCCGAGGCGATATCGCTGGGTATTCTTCTCGTACATAAGCTCAATAGTAGCAATGACGCCCCCGTCTTTTGGGGCAAGTAGAAGATCGAAGGATGACTTGAAGCCATTGGCGTTATCATACGATAACCGCATGAAATAATTTTCTCGAACCAGATTGTCTTGATAAAAAGCAGCACTTGACCATGCCACATTACCCGCCATAACTTCTCTAGAAACAAGCCCAGATGCCACTTGTTCTTTTGTAAGCCTATCCAATCTTCTCCAATCGCTTTGGCTATATGCCTCTCCGTCATAATACGCTTCAAGCAAAATTCCAAATCCAGAATTGCCCGTCCATTGCAACCCAATATTAGCCCGCACAGCATCGGTATATTCTCTAATTTCCATTGGATCAACTTCAGAGTAAATGTTATCCGTCAGTATTAAACTGTTTTTAATATTAGAATATCTCTGCGCATATAATATACTACCAAATAATGATATATTTTCATTTGCGATGCGTGTCGCTCCTAAACCTGTTTCAGTTTTATTTTTCCTTGAATATTGACCCACAAAATGAAAGTCATAATTATCTGAAAATAAATAATAGCGAAACGCAACGGACTCATTCTTATTTCGATCATGATCAACAAACGGGTTTGCCCATACAACAGTCAGCGCATCCGATGGCGTGATTTTTTCTACAGAAATCAAGGGCACACCAATAAGCGCTGAAGTATTGATCGCCCTTCTATTTTCGTGCTGAATGACATCTAGTGGTCTAAAAGCATGCCCCACTCCCCAAGAGATAACTTTCTTTCCAAAAGTAAAATTCAAGAACCCAACCGCGTCGTCATAATATAATTGATTGATATAAGATAAGTTTGAATAACCCTTGTCAGACAATGTAGATTGGATAATGATTTTATCCCATTGAACACGTAGCTCCAGTTCGTTTTTCAACGAAAAAAACTTATCTTTTCCGCCTAATTTACTTCCCGGATAATACAGAGAATTATGATTAATTTCGTGATACTCGGGCGACAACAAATATTTTAAATTATATTGAACCACCCCGTATTCAAGCGCGAATACGTTCTGATAGCCTCCTACACCCAGGGTAATAAAAAACAAAAAATATCTCATGACGCACTCATTACCACCCTGGCAGGGTATTGCGAATAAGTGCGGCTGGATTGAAGAACTCATCCGGACATTCTTTTGGTTCGATATTATTATAGTTAATAACTGTATGATGTGTAGATTGAATATTGTCAATTAACACCATTGTGTCGATATATTTATCATTACTGCTGTTCAATTTTGCGTACCACGCTTCTTTTGCCTTTTTACCGGAATTAACAAATAAATCAGCCTTTATAGGTGTTCTATGTTTTTTCTCAATATAAAGTGTTATATTTGAATATGTCACCCCATCAACTTTCGCTATCAGATTTAACTGTATGCACTCGGATGGTTTCAAAAACCTTTCGACATCGACATCACTTATCGTCGCGGTAAGCTGTGGGCATATTACATCTTCCGCATTTTGCGTTACGTAATCTTCACTCCAAGTCATGTTGGCAATATCACCTGTAGACGCTTCACCTAGTAATTTCTGACTAGCGGTGATTCGCAAGGGACGTTGGCTGTCAATTGTCAATAACCAAAATTTATCGCCAAGCATCAAAACTTTTTGCCCAACCTCAAGGGGAGATTTCATCAACACTAAAGATCGGCGCTGAGGCTTTATATAAACGGTATACCGTCTTTCTTTGTCAAGTTTATTGTTGCGGTATTGTCTTACATCGGTTTCGACGCGGACAGAACCATTTGGCAGCCTAAAAGAATCCGCATCGTGTAGTATTTGTGCAGCTTCATCGCCAAACACAAACCCAGGGATCAATCCAAGCATAACAACAAGCATATATCTAAACATGGCGTAACGCCTCCATGATTTGCATTCTCGCGGCTTTCCTGCTTGAAAACAATGCCGCAATACAGCATAACAAAACCATCAGCATGTCTATAACTCCATACAGAGTTATCGAGGCACTCACTAGTAACGGATAACCTATAGAACGTCCAGGTGGCGGTGGCATCTCAAATCCGGCATAAGGCAATAAATATGTAACTATCAAAGCAAGCAAATCACCTATCAATATTCCGATAACACCGATGACCATACCTTCGTAAACAAATTGCGCTATAACTTCACGAGGATAACTTCCAAGAGCCCTGAGGGTTCCTATTTCTCTGGTTCTTTCTGACACAGCACTCGACATAGTATTAGCTACTGAAAACAATACCAGTAAAGCAATAATTATTCCCAATAGTCCAAATATTCTGTTATACAGAGCCTTAACAGATGTGTAGTAAAAAGCCTGCTCACTCCATGGCTTAGTTATCAAATTATTGTCTATTATTAAACCCTCTCTGACTTCTTCAATTGAATTTTTATCAGACAAATAAAGAGACAAACTGCTTACCTTATCAGTCATCAACAGATGTTGTGCGTCAGCAATATCAACCAAAACCAATCGTTTGTCGGCATCTTTCCAGCCAGTGGTAACAACTCCAGTCACGACCACATCTATTGCATTCATGCTTCCGCTCGTGGTAGTTGCCATCAAGGTGAGGCTGCTTCCAACACGCGCTTTCAAGCTGCGAGCAAGGTCTATTCCGATTAAAACCCCTGCACCGCTGACAGAATTTCCACTTATACCAAGACCTTCAACTACTTTCAAAAAATCCCCTCTCACCTCCAATTCGGTATTCAACAACACTCCTATTCCAGTAAAAATAACAGACTTATCATCATTTGATATAAGACCCGAAAAATAGAGGCGAGGCAATACGAACTCTATTTTTGAAATCTCTGATAAATTGCTGACAACATTTTGTGCATGAATTCCAAACTGCATTGGTGCTTCTTCTTCTTCTTCAAAAAAACGTTTATCTGCTATCGTAATGTGTCCGGCTTCCCTAGCAGCATTATCTTCCAACATCGCGTAAGTATATAATGTAAAACCACCGGCTATTAATAGTGCGGCACATCCGATGGCTACGACGAGTATTGTCGTCACAGATCTCCGACGATTACGGAGAACGTTTTTCAAAGCAACCCATATTGAATTCATGCCAATTCACCATCAACAATTGAATAGACCTCATCGCAATGTTCAGTCATTCTTTCATCATGAGTGGCAATTAAAAAAGTCGCCATGAATTCGCGGCCAAGTTCTCTCATCAGATCAACGATCAGACCAGATGTTTTTGTATCCAGATTCGCCGTTGGTTCGTCCGCTATCACAAGCGTCGGACGCTTGACAAGCGCACGCGCAATAGCGGCTCGCTGTCTTTGCCCGCCTGACAACTGGTCAGGCAGCCTCTTTGCAAGATTTATTAGTCCAACTTTTTCCAAAACATCAGACGTCAAGCGATTAATTTGAAATTTATTTTCACCTAAGAGAACAAGCGGATAAGAAACATTGTCGAATATATTCATCACTGGGATCAGATTGTAGCTCTGAAAAATAAATCCTATCTCACGCCTGCGTATATCTGTTCTGCTTTTATCAGTCATTAACCCTATATTGACATCATTCAGATAATAAGCGCCCGTATCAAACGAATCAAGTAAGCCACAAATGTTCAGCAGAGTACTCTTTCCGCTTCCTGACGGGCCACGTACAGCAGCAAACGTTCCGTGCCGCACTTTAAGTGAAATATTACAGACAGCACGAACATCTCCACCACCGAATTGGTAGCTTTTGCTAATCCTATCGAGCGTTATTGTGTAATTGCTTGGCACGCTCATTATTAAACCTACCACCTGAAATAACGTGACGCCAGCATGATACTTGAAAAAAGCACACCTGAATACACACCCTGGGTAAGCACGCAACGCTCCGGGGTTCTGGCTAGAAATGCCATGGATGCACCAAACAGCGCCTTCTTGTTCTCGGAACGACCCGAGCTGCGGAGGTTCTCAAGCAATGAAGTCGAGCACCTGCGGCGCGCCGGACAACAGCCGGTCGCATTCGATACTCTCCACCGGCATGCCTTCGCTGTAGCCGTATGTCACCAGCAACACTGGCATGCCGGCGGCGCGGGCGGCGAGGGCGTCGTTGGCGGAGTCGCCGATCATGAGGGCTTCATCCGGTTTTACTCCGAGCAGGGCACAGGCGTATTCGACCGTGGCGGGATCGGGTTTTTTCACCGGCAGGGTGTCGCCGCAGACGACGGCGCTGAAGTAGCGCGTAAAATCGAACCGCTCCAGCAACGGCAAGGTGAAGGAGGTGGCCTTGTTGGTAACGATCGCCATTTTCAGGTCGCGCGCGGCAAGGGTGGCGAGGAGTTCGGACACGCCGGGATAGGGGCGCGTGGTCTGGCCATTCACGCGCGCGTAGTGACGGCGGAAGACCGTGAGCGCAGCGGCGGTTTCCGCTTCTGTGGCGGCTGGATTACCTTCCGAGAGGCAGCGCCACACTAGGTTGCCGATGCCCTTGCCGACGAAGCTGTGGATTTCGGCCTGAGTGCGCCGCAGACGCCCTAGTTCGGACAACATCAGGTTGGCGGCATCGGCCAGGTCGGCAATGGTGTCGAGCAAGGTGCCATCAAGATCGAACAGCACGGCCTTCGGCGCAAAGCGCGCCGCGTTCATGCGCCCGCGGCCGCCAGTTCGGCGCGCAGCCGCGCGATGATCGTGTCGTAGCGGTGCGGATCGCCGCCGCGCCCCGCGCCGAACACGGCGGAACCGGCGACAAAGGTGTCGGCGCCGGCGCGGGCGATGGCGGCGATGTTGTCGGCCTTCACGCCGCCATCGACTTCGAGCAGGATGTCGCGCCCGCTCGCCTGTTTGCAGGCGTCGAGCCGCGCCCGGGCGGCGGCAAGCTTGCCGAGCACGCCGGGAATGAACGTTTGCCCGCCAAAACCGGGATTGACGCTCATCAGGAGCACGATGTCGAGCCTGTCCATCGTGTGATCGAGGTAGTTGAGAGGCGTGGCGGGGTTGAACACCAGCCCTGCTTTTGCGCCGCCGTCCCGGATCAGGGCAAGGCTGCGGTCGATGTGTTCTGAGGCTTCGGGGTGGAAGGTGATGATGTCCGCGCCCGCCGCGAGAAAGTCGCTGATGAGTTTGTCGACCGGTTTTACCATCAGGTGCACGTCGATCGGCGCTGTCGTCAGGGGGCGGATTGCTTTGCACACCAGCGGGCCGATGGTGAGGTTGGGCACGTAATGGTTGTCCATCACGTCGAAGTGGATCCAGTCCGCGCCAGCGGCGATCACGTTTTCCACTTCTTCTCCGAGACGGGCGAAGTCGGCGGAAAGCAGACTTGGGGCAAGACGATACATGGCGCGGAACTCCTTGGGCTTCAAAGCCGGGATTTTACCCGTCTTGGCGGCGCACGCCTCCACGGCGTCGCGGGGCGCGCGATGACTGTGCGCCTTGACGCGCTGTCAGAACTCGATGATTTGCCCTCGCACGAGGCGCTTCGGGCGCAGCTTGCCGCGCAGGGCCTCGACTTGCTCCATGATGCGCGCGCCCAGGCCCGGTTTGAGGTGGCTGACGTGCACTTCGGGCGTCACGGTCAGTTCGCCGAGCATGGTTTCCAGCATGCCGGGGCACAGGTGACGGGAAGCCATCGCCATGGCGCGCATTTCTTCGGGAAAGGCCGTTTCCACGATCAGGTGGCGAAGGGCCGGACGGGCGTTGATGGCTTCGATCAGTTCGGCACAGTAGGTGGTGTCGCCCGAATAGATCAGTTGGGCTGCGCCGCTGTCGAGGCACCATGCCACCGCAGGCACGGTGTGACGAACCGGCAGCGCCGTGAACAGGCGCTCGCCCAGATGCACCGATTCGCCGACTGCGACCGGTTGCAGGTGCAGGTAGGGATGGCGCCGGTCGGGAATGGCGGTGAAATCCGGCCAGACAAGCCAGTTGAACACATGTGCCCGCAGGATGTGCAGGGTTTCCGGGGGCGCGTAGACGGTGATGGTGTGATGGCAGACTTCGCCGATGGAGTCGACCAGCATGGGAATGGCGGCGATGTGGTCGAGGTGGGAGTGGCTGACGAAAACGTGGCTGATGCGGCGTAGCGCATCGAACTCCAGGTCGCCAACCCCGGTTCCGCAATCGACGAGAACGTCATCGTCGACGAGAAACGACGAAGTGCGCGAATCCTCCCCGCCAATTCCACCGCTACAGCCAAGCACCGTAAGTTTCATGAACTTCTCGCCCAGCCCATCCTTGGGCCGCAGTCATCTTGCTGTCGGATCGGGAAGTTATCACCTGCCGCCATGACGGGCGATGAAAGAAATCACAATGGCGAAAACCACGCATGCACGCTCAGGAACGCAAGAAAAATTCCATTTTAACACCAGCGATCTCGATGATGTCATGGTCATTGAGTCGGCAGGCTTGGGCATCAAGCTGCTCGCCATTGACCAAGGGATAAACTTTGCCTTCGACGTGCGTGATGAAGTAGCCCTGCTCGCGCCGCGTGATGACTGCCACTTGAAGGCCAGGCTTGCCCAGGGTGGTGACAGCCTTGCTCAATTCGAGTTCCTGCCCGACGTTGACGCCGCTCAACACCTGGATGACGCCGAGGTGTTCGAGCAAATGGCCGATCGAGGTGGCGCTCGCGGGGTGTCCCGGCTGAGACGAGTCGGTGCGCAGGGTCGATGTGCCGGCGAGCCGCGTTTCACCGGCGTTGACCGTCCCGATCTCGAACGGCTTCAGGGCCGCAGTATCGACCATTTCCGTTGCCGATACCCCCGGCGTGGAAGCATCGACCAGATACTTGATGCGATATTTGCCGAGTTCGATCACGTCGTTGTTGCGCAGCACGTACTTTTTGACCGGCTGCCCGTTGACGTAAGTGCCGTTGGTGCTGTTGAGGTCTTCGAGGAAGGCGTCGCCCAGAATGTGGGTGATCACGGCATGCTGACCGCTGATGGAGAGATTGTCGATCTGGATGTCGTTGATCGGCTTGCGACCGATCGAGGTGCGCTCCCTGGTGAGCACGATCTCCTTGAGCACCAGCCCGTCCATGCTGAGAATCAACTTCGGCATCGCGTGTATCCATCCATCTTGCAATGCGCGCCCACCGCGCATCTGACACTCATCGTCGTCATGATAGCCTAGGCGACGAACCAAGCAACGATGACGGAGATGTTGTCGCGCCCGCCGCCGGCCTTTGCGGCCTCGATCAGGCTCGATGCCACGTCTTCCGCCGACACGGGCGCGCCGAGCAACATGGCGATTTCATCTTCGTCCACCATGTCCGTCAACCCATCCGAGCATAACAGTAGACGATCTTCCGCCTGTAACGCGCAGACTCCCGTGTCGGGTTCCACATCGTTCCCTATTCCGAGTCCGCGCGTGAGCAGGCCGCGATAGGGATGGTTTTGCGCCGTGCTGGCCGAAATCTGACCAGCATCGACGAACTCCTGCACCATGGTGTGATCGCGCGACAACTGCCTGAGCGCACCGGCGCGCAACAGGTAAAGGCGTGAATCGCCGACGTTGGCGTAAATGACTTCGTCCGAACCGAGCAGTGCGCCGACGAACGTCGCCCCCATCATCTCGGCGTCGGCGGATTGCATGCTGGCGCCACGGATGGCGGTATTGGCGTCGATGATGCTCGTGGCGAGCAGTATGGTACGGTCGCTTTTGGCGTCCTCGCGTCTTTCTGCGTCGAGGCGCAGGCGGCTCAGGACGTAACTCACCGCCAGCGCGGAAGCCAGATCGCCCGAGCGATAGCCGCCCATGCCGTCGGCCAACAACAACCAGCCTCGCTCGGCATCGACCCACACCGAATCCTCGTTGCGCGCCCGAACCAAACCGACGTCCGTGCGCGCGGCGCATTCGAGCACTGGCGTTCTGAACGCCACGCCACTATTGGGCATGATTGCAATACTCCTGAACTTGTCCGTTCACAATTCTCTGCATTCTGACCAACACTTCCAAAACCACAATAATGGAAAAAATTCCACAAAAAGCACTGCGCCGCCACGACGTTTCGCTTCACGCAGGATGACGCAAGAATGGTGTGTAGATGTCTCTTAGCGTAACAGATCTACTATGCCCGATACGACCGCAATGCGGTACGATAGGCAACAGATAAATTCGGCTCCCGCCGTTTACCGGCCAAGCGCACATGAACTCAAGACGAACCGGGATCGTTCTTTTGCTCGCGGGCATGCTCATCGCCTGCCTGCCGTTCGATCTTCTTGCCAGACCAAGAGTACCGCCTCCCACCGCGCAACCCGCCCCCGTAGACGCCAGCCTGGAAGCAGCGAACAGAGAAGTGCATGCCTTGGAAGCGCGCGTCCGCGAACTTGCCGAGATGCAGACCCGCCTGCTACAGCAGATGGACGAGCAGGCCCGCCTGCTGGAGCAGGTCAAACAGGCCACGGGCGGCACATTCACGGGCTTTTCCGCCGTTCCGCCAATGGACGCCTTGCCGCTCCAGCCGGAAGCGCCGACCGGTTTCCGCTTCAACTGGGTGCTCGGCAGCGCTGCCGTTTTCGCCTGCGCTTTATGCATCATCCTGCTGCTGCGGATGCGCCAGCCCGAAACCGGCAGCGCAGCGCATGCCTCCGGTGCAGACGCCGCCACCGTCACGGCCACTGTTACCGACCCCGACACGAAAACCACGCTGCCGCCGCCAGTTCATCCCATTCTGCCCGCCTTGCCAGACTGGGATCCGGCTTCGCCCGCGCTCGATTTGCAGGCCGTCGAGGTATTCGCGCCAGAAGAAAATATACGGGCGCATGATTCGACCATCGAACTGGCCGAGATCATGCTGAGTTTCGGGCGAGTCAATAGCGCCGCCGAAGCGCTGGCGAATTTCATCGAAAACAACCCGAAAGATGCCATCACCCCATGGCTCAAGCTGCTGGAAGTTTATCGTGAAAGCGGTCAGCACGACGAATTCGACAGGATTGCCCAGCGGTTGAACAGGGCTTTCAATGCTCGCGCCGTCAATTGGGACAATTTCGACGATGCCCGCGATCCGTCGCGCGGCATCGAGACAATGCCGCATATCGTGAACCTCCTGCAACAAATCTGGGGCACGCGCAAGTGTCAGGCTTACCTGCAATACCTGCTGCACGACACCCGGAACGAGACGCGGCGCGGTTTCTCGCTTACCGCCATCGACGATATTCTCTGCCTCAGCGCCGCCCTCGAATATGATCTCGGCCCCTATACCGGGCCAATGGACGAGTTCTACAACCCCGAGAATGGCGCCCCTCCGACCGAAATCGAGAGTCTCGAATGCCAGGAACCGACGGAAGGTTGACGGCGCGCCCATCGCCTCGGGCCATGAATTGTGCAACGTTGGTTCAAACCGGGTTGGGCAGGTCGAGGAAATCGGCGTCCAGATTCAACTCGTCGTTCAGGTAGCGGGCCAGCGCCTGGACGCCGTAGCGCTCAGTGGCGTGGTGGCCCGCAGCGATGTAGGGAACACCGGACTCCCGCGCCAGATGAGTGGTCGGTTCCGAGATTTCACCTGATATGTAGACATCGGCGCCTGCGGCGATCGCTTGCTCGAAAAGCCCTTGCGCTCCCCCGGTACACCAGGCGATTCGCGCCACGATGCGGTTGCCATCGCCCAGCAGCAGAGGCTCGCGCCCGAGTTTTTCGGCAAGCTGCGCTGCGAGATCGTTCGCGCTGGCTCCGGTTTCGCCCATCGTGCCGATCCAGCCTAACTCTTGGTCGCCAAAATGGCCTTCGCCTTCCCACCCCATGAGCCGCGCGAGCTGGGCGTTGTTGCCAAGCAGCGGATGCGCGTCGAGCGGCAGGTGATAGGCAAGCAGCGAAATGTCGTGTCCGAGCAGGGCGCCAAGCCGGCGACGGCGAATGCCGGTGATGCGTCCGGTTTCGCCACGCCAGAAGTAGCCGTGGTGCACCAGCAGCGCATCGTAGTCCCCGGCCACTGCGGCATCGACCAATACCTGGCTTGCCGTCACCCCGCACAGCACCCGCCGCACCTCGGGGCGTCCTTCCACTTGTAGCCCGTTTGGGCAATAATCGCGCAGCCGCGCTGTTTCCAGCAATCGGTCGAGATGCAGCAACAATGCGTCGAGCCGCATGTTTTTCTTCCCCCTATCCATTTTTCCCGGGCGTTTTCCCGTCCGCAGTTTGTCATTATGCGTCGCTTGTGGTTGATTTTTGCACAGGCGGTGACGATCAGCGTCGCCGTCATTTTCGTGATCGGCACGCTCCAGCCCGAGTGGATACGCGGCGCGAGCGTGACGCCTGCGGTCACGCTTATCGAAGCCGCCGCGCCCGCCGCCAGCGCGGGCGTCGCTTCCTACGCCGAAGCCGCGCAACGGGCCTTGCCGGCAGTGGTGCACATCTACACCCGGCAGGCTGCCAAGGCACCCGCTTCTCCGCTGATGAAAGATCCGCTGTTTCGCCGCTTTTTCGGCACGCCGGAGCGTAGCGGGCTGGGTTCGGGCGTCGTCGTCAGCCCGCAAGGTTTCGTGCTCACCAACAACCATGTGGTCGAGGGCGCTGACGAGATAGAGGTTGTTCTCAATGACCGGCGCAGGTTCAACGCCCGCATCGTCGGACGCGATCCCGAAACCGATCTCGCCGTGCTCAAGCTCGATACCGATGCCGCCCTGCCGTCGATCACCTTTGCGCCGTCCAACAGCCTTGCCGTGGGCGATGTGGTGCTGGCGATCGGCAACCCTTTCGGCATCGGACAGACGGTTACGCTGGGTATCGCATCGGCCCTCGGTCGCCAGCATCTCGGCATGAACACGTTCGAGAATTACATCCAGACCGACGCCGCAATCAACCGCGGCAATTCGGGCGGCGCGCTCGTCGACAGCGCTGGCCGTCTGGTCGGTATCAATACTTTGATTTATTCGACGGGCTCCGGCGACGGCGCCCTCGGCATTGGTTTTGCCATTCCGGTTTCCATTGCGCGCACGGTGCTCGAACAGATCATCTCCAATGGTGAAGTGGTGCGTGGCTGGATCGGTGTCGAAATGCGCGAAATCACCCCCGATCTCGCTGCATCCTTCGATATGCCAGCGGACGGCGGCGTGTTGGTGTATGGCGTATTCAACGGCAGCCCCGCCGACCAGGGCGGCATCCGGCCCGGCGACGTGCTGCTGTCCATCGACGGAAAAAGCGTGCAAGACCCCCGCGAGCTGCTCAGCCTGATCGCGGCGCTCCCACCCGGAGAAACCGTGACCTTTCATCTTTTCCGCAATCGCAAGGAAATCGACCTGAAAATCCCGGTCGGACGCCGGCCCGCGCCATCGGCGCAACGCTGATTCCTGTCATTGGCACGGCCTGGAATGTCGGGCGGCCCGGATTCTATGGTTTGTGTTCTTCGGCGACCTCAACCTCGTGTTCCGTGACCGCCACGGGCCGTGAAACGACGCCGGCGACAAGGATGCCCACTTCGTACAGCAGGCAGATGGGCACTGCAAGCATGATCTGCGACACCACGTCGGGTGGCGTGATGATGGCGGCGACGATGAAAGCGCCGACGATGACGTAAGGGCGTATCTCGCGCAGCTTCGCCACTGAGACCATCCCGATCTTGACGAGCAGAATGACGACGATCGGCACCTCAAACGTCATGCCGAAGGCGATGAACATCGTCATCACGAAAGACAGGTATTGCTCGATGTCTGGCATCGGCGTCACGCTGTCAGGCGCAAAGCTGGCGATGAAGCTGAATACCATGCGGAACACGAAGAAATAGCAGAACGCCATTCCGGCGAAGAAAAGCAGCACGCTCCCCGCCACCAGAGGCAGCGCCAGACGGCGTTCATGCGCATAAAGGCCCGGCGCGACAAAAGCCCACGCCTGATAGAGCACATAGGGAAGCGCCAACACGAAAGCCACCAGCGCCGTCACCTTGATGGGCACGAAAAACGGTGTCACGACTCCGGTGGCGATCAAATGCGCACCGGGCTTCAAGGTGTCGATCAGCGGGCTGGCGAGCAAGTCGTAGATCGCGCCCGCCCACGGCATCAGGCAGAAAAAGATGACCGCCACGGCGATGATGGTGCGCAGCAGGCGGGTGCGCAGCTCAATCAGGTGCGAGATGAAGCTTTCTTCCGGGAACGCTTCGCTCATGTTTTATCCACCCGCGTCGCGGTGGGCAGGGCGGATGTCGCCCGCAGGTCGAGGTCGAGGTCGAGGTCGAGTTGCGGTTCGGGTTCCGGCAGGGCCTCGGGCTGACCGGCATTCTCCGGTATGGGGGCGCTGGCTGGCGCGGCGGCATCGTCGGCAGGGGTCAAGGCGTCCCGTACCTCGGCCTGGATGCCGCCTATTTCGGCGCGCAGGGTTTGATCCAGGTTCTGCGCTTGCTCCCGGAATTTTTTCAACTCGTCGACCTGTATCTCGCGCCGGATATCGGCCTTGACATCCGCGACGTAGCGCTGGAAGCGCCCGAGCAGGTGACCGGCGGTGCGCGCCACACCGGGCAGGCGTTCGGGGCCGACCACAATCAGCAACACGACGGCGATGACGATGATTTCCGAGAAGCCGAGATCAAACATCTTTCAATCGCTTCCCCGTCATTGCGGCATACAAAGGAATCAAGCGGATTTTCCCGCGCCATCTCCGGCCTTTTCGCGCGCATCCCCTTCGATGATCGCGCCATTGTCTTGTGCGGCGATCTGGCGCGGTGGCGTTTCGGCGGCGCTTTCGCCTTCCTTGAGTCCTTCCTTGAAGCCACGCACCGCGCCCCCCAGATCCTGCCCGATGTTGCGCAGTTTCCGGGTGCCAAAAACGAGAACAACGATCAGCAAAACGACCAACCAGTGCCAGACGGACCAGGTACCCATGAAAAAATCTCCTCAGTGGCGTTGTTGCACGCCGTTCTAAACTTTTTTCACCATCGGGCCGACCGGTTCCGGCCCGCCCAGGATGTGCAGATGCAGGTGCGGCACTTCCTGCCCGCCGACCCTGCCAGTGTTGATGATGGCGCGAAAGCCGTCCGTGCTGCCGTTTTCCGCCGCGAGTTTCTGCGCCACCGACAACAGGCGTCCCAGTACAGGTTCGTCCGCCGCGCTCACGTGGGCGAGCGAGGCGATGTGTTGCCTGGGAATAACGAGCACATGGGTGGGACGCAAGGGGTGGATGTCGTGGAACGCGTAAACCAGATCGTCTTCGTATGCCTTTTTGGACGGGATGTCACCCGCCGCGATTTTGCAGAAAATGCAGTCGCTCATGCCTGTCCTCGGGAACGATGGGAATTCATTGCGTTTGCCGCGCCTGCTTTTCCGCGATGCCGGAAACACCTTCGCGCCGCGCCAGTTCCTGGCGCACGTCAGCCATGGAAAGACCGTGGAAAGCGAGCAGCGCCAGGGTGTGAAAAAGCACGTCCGCCGCCTCGAAAACAATTTCGGTTTCCTTGCCGTCCTTGCTCGCCATGATGAGTTCAGCGGTTTCCTCGCCGATTTTTTTCAGAATGGCGTCCGGCCCTCTGGCGAAGAGCTTCGCCGTGTAGGAGGTGGACGGGTCAGCGTGCCGACGCGCCGCGAGTGTGGCGGAAAGCCGGTCGAGGACGTCGCTGGCGGGAGGGGGAGAGTTCATGTTTTTCCGGCGCGTCCTTTGTAGATGTCCCTGGGGTGCTTCAATACCGGCTCGACACTTTCCCAGTGTCCGTCGGCGTAACGCTGGAAAAAGCAGCCGTGCCGCCCGGTGTGGCAGGCGATGCCGCCGACCTGTTCGATGGCGATCAGCAATGCGTCGCTGTCGCAGTCGGTGCGGATGTCGAGCACTTTTTGCACGTGGCCCGATTCCTCGCCTTTGTGCCACAGGCGTCCCCGCGAACGCGACCAGTATACGGCCTCGCCCGTCGCCACGGTGCGCGCCAGCGCCTCGCGGTTCATCCACGCGAACATCAGCACTTTGCCGCTTTTGACTTCCTGCGCGATCACCGGCACGAGGCCGGTGGCATCCCAGCGGATGGCGTCGAGCCAGTTTTCCGATCCGGATTCATTCACAGGCGCACCTCGATGCCGCGCGCGCGCATCAGTTCCTTGGCTTCGCGCACCGTGTGCTCGCCGAAATGGAAAATGCTCGCCGCCAGCACCGCATCGGCGCCGCCCACGCTCACGCCGTCGACCAGGTGTTCGAGCGTGCCCACGCCGCCGCTGGCGATCACCGGAATGCGCACCGCGTCGGCTACGGCGCGGGTGAGTTCGAGATCGAACCCGGCGCGGGTGCCGTCCCGATCCATGCTGGTCAACAGAATTTCTCCCGCACCCAACGCTTCGACCTGGCGCGCCCAGGCGACGGCGTTCAGTCCCGTGCCCTTGCGACCGCCGTGGGTGAAGACTTCCCATTGGCCGGGAGCGCTGCGTTTGGCGTCGATCGCCACCACGATGCACTGGCTCCCCACCTTGGCGCTGGCTTCGCGCACGACTTGCGGGTTATTCACCGCGGCGGTGTTGACACTGACCTTGTCGGCCCCGGCGTTGAGCAGCCGCCGCACGTCTTCGACCGTGCGCACGCCGCCGCCCACGGTGAGCGGGATGAAAACCTGCGCGGCGACCTGTTCGACGACATGGAGGATGATGTCGCGCGCGTCGGAACTGGCGGTGATGTCGAGAAAAGTCACCTCGTCCGCACCCTGTTCGTCATAGCGGCGCGCCACCTCCACCGGATCGCCGGCATCGCGCAGGTCGACGAAATTCGTGCCCTTGACCACGCGCCCGGCATTGACGTCGAGGCAGGGAATGATGCGCTTGGCCAGCATCAACGCGCCCGCGCGGCGAGTTCGTCGGCGCGTGCCTGCCCGGCGGCGAAATTGAGCGTGCCTTCGTAGATGGCGCGTCCGGTGATGGCGGCGCTCACGCCTTCGTCTTCGATGGCGCACAACGCTTCGATGTCGGTGAGGCTCGCCACGCCGCCGCTGGCGATGACCGGGATGCGCAAGGCCTGCGCCAATCGCACCGTGGCGTCGATGTTGACGCCGGACAGCATGCCGTCGCGCCCGATGTCGGTGTAGATCACCGCTTCGACCCCGTAATCCTCAAACTTTTTCGCCAGATCCACGACGTCGTGCCGGGTGACTTTCGACCAGCCATCGACGGCCACCTTGCCGTCGCGCGCGTCGAGTCCGACGATGATGTGGCCGGGAAAAGCGACGCAGGCATCGTGCAGCAGGCCGGGGTTCTTCACTGCGGCGGTGCCGATGATGACGTAGGTGATGCCTTCGTCGAGATAACGTTCGATGGTGTCGAGGTCGCGGATACCGCCGCCGAGCTGCACCGGAATGTCGTCGCCGACTTCATCGACGATGGCGCGGATCGCCTTGCCGTTGACGGGCTTGCCCGCGAAGGCGCCGTTGAGATCGACCAGATGCAGGCGTCGGGCGCCCTGGTCAAGCCAGTGCCGCGCCATGTCTGCGGGCACTTCCGAAAATACCGTGGCATCGGCCATTTCGCCTTGGCGAAGGCGAACGCAATGACCGTCCTTGAGATCAATGGCAGGAATGAGCAACATACCGGGACAGGGATTCGTGGTCGGGAGGGAAGATGAAGGAACCCGCGACTCAGGGTTCCCACCGCGTGAAATTGGACAGCAGGCGCAGACCGGCCTGGGCGCTTTTTTCGGGATGGAACTGGACTGAGAAGATATTAGCCCGCTCCACCGCACTGGTAAAGCGTATGCCATGCACGGTTTCGGCGGCGACCGCTTGCGCGTCCGCCGAAAGTACGTAATAACTATGGACGAAATAGAAGCGTTCGCCATCCGGGATGCCTTCCCAGAGCGGATGCGGACGCCGTTGCCACACTTCGTTCCAGCCCATGTGCGGCACTTTTAGGCGCGCGCCGTCGGTGGCGCACATGTCTTCGTCGCGGAAGCGCGTGACCTTGCCCGCGAATACGCCCAGGCCCGGCACGTCGCCTTCGTCACTGTGCTCGAACAGCATTTGCAGGCCGATGCAGATTCCCAGAAAAGGCTTGGTGGCGGCAGCGTCGAGCACCGCTGGGCGCAGGCCGCGCAGATCAAGTTCACGCATGCAGTCGGGCATCGCGCCCTGACCGGGGAACACCACCCGGTCGGCGGCGAGCACCCGCGCCGGGTCAGCGGTAATTTCCACCCGGTGTTCCGGCGCGACGTGCTCCATCGCTTTCGCCACCGAGCGCAGGTTGCCCATGCCGTAGTCGATGATGGCCACCGTGGTCATCGTGTCTGCCTGTCAGGAAAAAGGAAAAAGGAAAACGGCAAAAACGCCGCGCGCGCACCGCGAAGTCCAGTCCATCAAAAGAGTTCGATTGTGGAATCGTGTTTTTGTTGCCGAAAGCGCCTCAGAGAGACCCCTTGGTCGACGGCACCGTGCCTGCGGCGCGTTCGTCGTGCTCGACGGCCATGCGCAGAGCGCGGCCAAACGCCTTGAACATGGTCTCACACTGGTGGTGGGCGTTGTCGCCGCGCAGGTTGTCGATGTGCAGCGTTACGCCAGCGTGGTTGACAAAACCCTGGAAAAATTCGCGCGCCAGATCGACGTCGAAGCCGCCGATGCGCTCGCGGGCGAAATTTACACAGTAGAACAGCCCTGGCCGCCCGGAAAGATCGAGCACGACCCTGGAGAGCGATTCGTCGAGCGGCACGTAGGCATGACCGTAGCGGCGCACGCCTTTTTTGTCGCCAAGCGCCTTGGCGAACGCCTGCCCGAGCGCGATGCCGACGTCCTCGACCGAATGATGGTCGTCGATATGGATGTCGCCCTCGCAACGCACCTCAAGGTCGACGAGGCCATGCCGGGTCACCTGATTGAGCATGTGATCGAGAAAGGGCACCCCAGTGTCGAGCCTGCCCTGTCCCGTGCCGTCGAGGTCGATGCGCGCCGAGATGCGGGTTTCGGCGGTGTTGCGGATAACGCTGGCCTGGCGCATGGTCGGTTCGGAGAGCGGATGGAAGTGCGGGACATGATACCATCGCCGCTGGCGACCCTTACTCCAATCATTTGATTTTCCCGGCCTTGAATACGTCCAACGTCCCACGCGCCGTCGTCGGATTGCCGTGCGCTTTTGCGCCTTCTTTTTGCGTAGTTTTCGTTGGAGTGTTCCCATGAGCCGCTACTGGAGCGCCGTCACCCATGGCCTGACTCCTTACGTGCCGGGCGAGCAGCCCCGGTTTGACAATCTCGTCAAGCTCAACACCAATGAAAACCCCTACGGCCCTTCACCCAGGGTGCTTGCCGCCATCCGGGACGCCGCCGACGACGGCCTGCGTCTTTATCCCGATCCAAACGCAAGCGCGCTCAAGTCCGTGCTTGCCGCCCGCCATGACGTGAGTCCGGCGCAGGTTTTCGTCGGCAACGGTTCCGACGAAGTGCTTGCGCACGCTTTTCTCGGTCTCCTGAAACATGAACGCCCGTTGTGGATGCCGGATGTCACCTACAGCTTCTACCCGGTCTACTGCGGTCTCTACGGCATCGCCTTCCGCCAGATTCCGCTCGCCGACGATTTCACCCTGCGGGTCGAAGACTACCTGCCCCGCGCCGACGAGCGCGCCGGGGCCATTGTCTTTCCCAACCCCAACGCCCCCACGGGCCGTCTGCTGCCGCGCGAGGCGGTCGAGCGCATCGTCGCCGCCAACCCGGAGGCCGTGGTGCTGGTCGATGAAGCCTACATCGACTTCGCCGACCCCGAAGCGAGCGCTGTCGCCCTCATCGACCGCCATCCCAACCTGCTGGTGGTGCACACTTTCTCGAAAAGCCGCGCCCTTGCCGGTCTGCGGATCGGCTTCGCCCTCGGGCATCCCGACCTGATCGCGGGCCTGGAACGGATCAAGAACAGTTTCAATTCCTATCCGCTCGACCGTCTGGCGCTTGCCGGTGCCCTTGCCGCAGTGGAGGACGAGGACTATTTTCAGGAAAGCCGCCGCAAGGTGATCGCCAGCCGCGCCGCGCTCGTGACCGGGTTGCGGGAACTCGGTTTCGACGTCCTGCCCTCGGCGGCCAACTTTGTGTTTGCCCACCACCCTCGCCGTGACGGCGCCGACATCGCCGCTGCCCTGCGCCAGCGCGCCATTGTCGTGCGCCATTTCAAGGCGGCGAGAATCGAACAATATGTGCGCATCACCGTCGGCACCGACGAACAATGCGCCACGCTGCTTGCGGCGCTGCGGGAAATCCTGCGAACGGCGGCGGCGCAACCCGGCGCGGAGGCAGAATCGTGAAAACGCAAACACTCGTGGGTTGCCTCGTGGCCCTGTGCGTGGCGGCGGCTGTCTTTTACTCCCTGTACCGCGAGGCCAACCGGACGCCGGACGAGATCGCCGCCGAGGTGCTGGAGAGCGCCGACGGCGAAATCGACCTCAACGACCTGCCCTTGCAGCAGGCGATCAGGCAGGTGCACGGTGACGGCGAACTGATCGTGGTGACGTTTGAAGACCCCAACTGCCCGTTCTGCACCAGGCTGGACGAAAAACTGGCCCATCTCGACAACGTGACCATCTACACCTTCCTGCTTCCCATCCTGTCCGAAGATTCGGACTTGAAATCGCGCCAGATCTGGTGCGCACAAGACCGGAGCGCGGCCTGGAACGGCTGGATGCTGAAACGCCAGATACCCCCCGGTAACGGAGATTGCGACACGGGCGCACTGGCCTTGAACCTGGCGATCGGGGAACGGCTGGGCATCCAGGGCGTTCCTTACCTGTTGCGGGCGAAACGGTAAACATCCCCCGAAACGGCAATTTCCCTACTTGCTGACAGATCTGTCGTTTGCCGGAATACGTGCAGGCGACGCCCACACCCATTCGACCAGCGCATCCTGCGCCTTGCCGGAATCGACGGCGGCGGGGTGGTTCACCATCATCACCAGCGCGTGACGGCGGCCATACTGGTCGAGCACGTAGCCAGCGATGGCTTTTACGTCGTTGATGGTGCCGGTCTTCAGGTGGGCGTAACCGCGCGCCGGGCTGTCTGTGAGGCGGCGGCGGGTGGTGCCGTCGCGCCCGGCCACGGGAAGCGAGGCGACGAATTCCGGCATCCAGGGACGATTCCAGGCGCGGATCAGCAAGGCGCCGAGGCTGTCGGCGCGGATGCGGGCGTCGCGGGACAGCCCGGCGCCATTGACGATGACCAGTCCGGAGACGTCGATGCTGGCCTCGGTCAGACGCTGGCGGGCCGCTTCGACGCCCGCGCTCATCGAATCGGCGGGCGCGGGAGTATCCCGGCCCAACTGGGCCAGCAGTTGACGCGCGATCACGTTGTTCGACCATTTGTTCATGGTGCGCACAATCTCTGCGAGCGGCGGCGACTCGTCGGCGAACAGGGTTTGCACCTCTTGGGGCGCGATGCCGCTGCGCACCTTGCCGCGTACGACGCCGCCCAGTTCCCGCCAGAGCGCTTGCACCAGCGCCGCATCGAAATCGGGCGGCGCCAGTGGCGACGTGGCCCAGATGCGCGGCCCGCAACTGGCGGGCAGGCTGCCGGTAAGCACCAACCGTCCGCCTTCGGAATGGGCGTCGAGGTCTCGATACCATGGTTCGCAAGCCTTGCCGGAAGTCACGATCTGGTTGTCGATGACGACGCCCGCCAGGGGCGGCTCCTCGACCAGCCGCACCGGGTCTTGCGGCGGATTGCCGGGAAAGAGGGCCAGTTCCTGGGTATTGAAGTGCATCAGCAGGCCGTCGCCGTTGCTGTTGTAGGGCCGCAATCCTCGTCCGTCGAAGGCGTAGGGATCGTGCGCGGGCAGAACGAGCGCGGAGCCGTCGAGCACGATGTCGCCTGAAATAGTGGTGAGTCCCAGCATGCGCAGGCGGCGCAGCAGACGCCAGAGGCGTTCGTAGGTCAGAACGGGGTCGCCGTCGCCGATCAGGTAGAGGTCGCCGCCGAGAACGCCGTCCTGGATCGGCCCGCTGGCGGCGAGGCGCGTTTTCCAGCTCCGTTCCGGGCCGAGCTGTTCCAGCACCGCGAACGTGGTGACGATCTTCATCACCGAGGCCGGATTCATGGGCTGCCCGGCGTTGATCGCCAGCGTCGGCTGCGCCGCGTCCACGGGTTGAACCCATATCGACACCGCGCTCACCGGAATGCGGGCGCGCTGGAGCGCCACGTCTACAACGGGCGGCAGCTTTGCGCCGGGGGCGGCGTGCACGCCCAGCGCGGCGACCACGCCCAGGACAAAAGCAAGTACGTAGCGACGTGACCGAAACGACATTCGCGGCAACCATGACGATGGTAACGTATGATGCGCTGCACTATAACTTGATGGCATGGTTGTTCGTGCCTTCATTCGTGGAGAATTCAATGAGTGGTTTTGGGCATTATGAGCGTACCGCGCTGGAGCTTGAAGACGAGATCGTCACCCGGGGCGTCCTGATCGGGCTGGACTGGTCTGATCCTGCCCAGGTGCGCGCCCTGGCTCGTGAAGCCCTGGGCTGCACCTCCGAACAACGTCTCGCCATGCTGCACGCCAGCGACGGGAGCATGAAAGCCAGGGGCGAGCTTTTCGCGCTCTCGGAACTGATGCTCGACATCATGCGGCAAAGCGCCCTGGCAGGCGTTCAGGTGCCGGAAATGGGGGTGTGGAGGACGTTCGGGCGCGCCTTGGCCGACGCCGCGCAGGAACCGGCGGACACCTGAAACGGTTCGGTCTATTCCCGCGCCAGCGGCTTTTCCAGCGCATAGAGCGATTCGACTGTTTCTCTCTCTCGCACGAGATGGACGCTGTCGCCATCGACAATGACCTCGGCGGCGCGCGGACGCGAGTTGTAGTTTGAACTCATGCTCATGCCATAAGCACCCGCCGACAGCAATGCAAGCAGATCGCCTTCCTCGACGGCGAGATTGCGTTCGCGCGCGAGAAAATCGCCGCTCTCGCAAATCGGGCCCACGACGTCGTAGCATTGTGGCGGCAGGTCGCGCGCCATGACGGCCACCGCGTCGTGCCAGGCGTCGTAGAGCGCCGGGCGGGCAAGGTCGTTCATCGCCGCATCGACGATGGCGAAATTCTTTTCTTCCCCCGGCTTCAGGTATTCGATCCGGGTCAACAGCAGGCCTGCGTTTCCAGTGAGCGAGCGGCCCGGCTCGAAGCACAGCGCCTCGGTGCGTCCCTTGAACAATTCGAGGAGCGGGGCGAGATAGGCTGCGACCGTGGGCGGTGTTTCGTCCCGGTAGCGGATGCCCAGCCCGCCGCCAAGGTCAATGTGGTCGAGATGGATGCCTTCCGCCGCAAGCCGGTCGACGAGGCCAAGCACCTTTCCGGCGGCTTCGACGACTGGCGCGGGATCGAGCAACTGCGAACCGATGTGGCAGGCAATGCCGCAAACGCGCAGGTTCGGCAAGGCGGCGGCGCGCCGGTAGAGCGCCAGCGCTCCGGAAAACGCCACCCCGAACTTGTTGCTCTTGAGGCCGGTGGAAATATAGGGATGCGTCCCGGGATCGACGTCCGGATTGACGCGCAGGGCGACGGGAGCCGTCGTCCCCAGTGCGGCAGCGACTTCGTCGAGCCTGTCGAGTTCGGCGGCGGATTCGACGTTGAAACAGTGGATGCCGGCGGCGAGCGCCTGCCGCATTTCGGCGCGGCTCTTGCCCGTACCCGAGAACACCACACGATCGGCGCGTCCACCCGCCGCAAGCACGCGCGCCAGCTCGCCGCCCGAAACGATGTCGAACCCCGCGTCGAGCGCGGCGAACACCGACAGCACCCCGAGGTTGGAATTGGCCTTGACCGCGCAACACACCAGCGCCGGACGCTCGCCGAGTGCGTGGCGGTAAGCGTCAAAAGCGGCGACGAGCGCCGCCCGCGAATAAACGTACGTGGGCGTGCCGAAACGCGCGGCGATGTCGGCAAGGGCAACCCCTTCGAGGGTCAGGCCGCGCGGCCCCTGGGAAAAGGGCGACAGGGACGGGGTCGTGCTCATGGCTGGGAGGCGTCGTCGGACATGGTTGTTGCGGCTTCGCCGTGATCGCCGTTTTCCACCGGGACGACCGTCCGATCTTCCTCGGGGACGGGAGGGAGAAAAAGCGGCCCCTTGATACCGCATGCCGACAGGAACAGGGTGCCGGCAAGCACCGTCAGGGCAATCGTCGCGCGCATAGGGGGTGTCTCCGGTAAAGGGCGACATGGTAAACCAAGCGGCTTTCAGGACGGTAAATTGGCTTCAGTTCAGAACTGCCGCCAGCATCCGCCAAGGCGATGACACTTCTTTCCCACCCCTGCCCCAATGCCAGAGGCGCTTGCCCGGTGTTTTGCTGCGGCTGCCTTTTATCACGGAACGGCAAATTATTCTAATAAAACGTTTAATAGAGAAATAATATTTCGCAAGCAAACCAAAAACATCAAACTTTGCAATCTTCTGCCGAGGGTCGCCGCGTAATATGGCGTTCATCGTCAGCCGCGCCACGAGCGCGTTGGCGAAGCTGCAAAGCCACAAGCTTTCCGCGCCCCCAGCCCCCCGGATATTCCCGAACCCTCCTTACCGAACGATGGCCGAACGCGGGAGCGGGCAACAAGCCCGTTCCCCGCGAAAAGGTTTCCGGCACAAGCAATCAGCCCCGCAAGGATTTTCAAACATGATGCTCTCCCATCCCGCCGCCAAATACCGCCCCTTTTCCCCCGTCCGTCTCACCGACCGGCAATGGCCGGATCGCGCCATTGAGCGGGCCCCGGTCTGGATGACCACCGACCTGCGCGACGGCAACCAGGCGCTGTTTGAACCGATGGACGTGGCGCGCAAAATGCGCATGTTCCACGCCTTGTGCGCGATCGGCTTCAAGGAAATCGAGATCGGTTTTCCCGCCGCATCGCAAACCGAATTCGATTTCGTGCGCCACCTCATCGAAGGCGGCCACATTCCGCCCGACGTCACCATTGAAGTGCTCACGCAGGCGCGCGACGAAATCATTATCCGCACGCTGGAGGCGCTCAAAGGCGCGCGCCGCGCCATCGTCCACGTCTATAACGCCACCTCGCCCACCTTCCGCGAAGTCGTGTTCGGCATGACTCAGCCCGAAATCGTCAAGCTCGCGTCCTCGGCGGTTGCCCGCATCCGCCAGTTGGCCGACGCCATGCCCGACACCGAAATCGTGCTCGAATACAGCCCGGAAACGTTCTCCGCCACCGAACTGGAATTCGCCTGCGAGGTGTGCGATGTCGTCACCGCAACCTGGGGCGCCACGCCGGAAAACAAGGTCATCCTCAACCTGCCGGCCACCGTCGAGCTTGCCACGCCCAACCATTACGCCGACCAGATCGAGTGGATGCACCGCCATCTCGCCCGCCGCGACAGCGTTATTCTTTCGCTGCACCCCCACAACGACCGCGGCACCGGCGTCGCCGCCGCCGAACTGGGGCTCATGGCCGGGGCCGACCGCATTGAGGGCTGCCTGTTCGGCAACGGCGAGCGCACCGGCAACGTCGATCTTGTCACCCTCGCGCTCAATCTCTACACCCAGGGTGTTTCGCCGGGGCTCGATTTCTCGGATATCGACACCGTGGCGCGCACTTTCGAGCAATGCACGGGCATGCCGATCCATCCTCGTCATCCCTATGCCGGCGATCTCGTTTTCACCGCCTTTTCCGGCTCGCACCAGGATGCGATCAGAAAAGGTTTTGCGGTGCAGAAGCCCGGCGCACCCTGGGCGTTACCCTACCTGACCATCGACCCTGCCGACATCGGGCGCAATTACGACTCGGTCATCCGTGTCAACAGCCAGTCCGGCAAGGGCGGCATCGCCTGGCTACTGCAAACCCGCTATGGCATTGCCATGCCCCGCCGTCTGCAAGTAGAGTTTTCGCGCGAGGTGCAGCACGAAACCGAAGCCAGCGGCGAGATGAGCGCCGAGGCAATCTGGCGGCTTTTTTCCCGCACCTATTTTGAGCCGCAATCGCCGGTGCGCTACGTCGAACACCATCTGCGCGAGCAGGGAAGCCAGCAAGGCATCGAACTCACCGTCGACGTCGACGGTGAGCGCCGCACCCTTGCCGGGCAAGGCAACGGCCCCATCGACGCCGCCGTGCACGCCTTGCGTCAGGCCGATATCGCCGTACAGGTGCGCAGTTTCGGGGAGCAGTCGATTTCCGCCAGCCAGAGCGGTGAGGCCCAAGCCTGCGCCTTTCTCGAACTGGCAGGCGCGGGCGGCGGTTCCAGCCGCTACGGCGTCGGCGTCGATGAAAACATCGTCACCGCGTCGATTCGCGCTTTGGTGAGCGGCGTCAATCGGCTTGGCGCGGAAGCGCGCGAAAAACGGCTCGCGTGAGATGGCGGAACGGGCGGACGGCAACATTGCGGCTTCGCACCCTAGGGAAAGACGCCAGCCTTTCTGCTGGCGCAGCAATAACTGGAGACGTCATGATACATTTTGGTTTAGCGTTGGTATAAACAGTCCGGCGAAAGAAACCTACAAAAGACTTCTGGGATATGGCAATCATTATTTCCGTTTTCTCCTCCTCCACTCTTTTACTCATTCAAGCGCGCTTGTTGTGATAACAGAGAGCAGGATGGTGAGAACTTTTTTGAAAAAAACGGGCAGCCTACGATGAGGCATTCGTCCATTTCCGCTTTTCCCCCACGTGTTAGAATTCCAGCTTTCCCCCGCGCCATTTCGGGTCACAGGCGCTTTGTCGGCGTTTCACCATGATGTGGATGCTCTCGTGTCCCGTCGCGGAGCGAGGGCCGGATCGACATGGAGATTTCCGATGAGCGTCGCCAGCCGCGCCCCCGCGCATATCCGTTCCCTGTCTCCGTACCAGCCGGGCAAGCCGGTTTCGGAACTGGCGCGCGAAACAGGGATTCCCGAAGCCAATATCGTCAAGCTCGCTTCCAACGAAAATCCTTTTGGCATGAGTCCGAAAGCAAGAGAAGCAGCCGCGGCGGCGCTGGAAGAAGGCGCGCGCTACCCGGATGGCAACGCCTATGCGCTCAAGGCGGCGCTGGCGAAAAAATACGGGGTGGATATATCGCAACTGGTGATCGGCAACGGCTCCAACGACGTGCTGGAAATCGCCACGCAAACCTTCCTCTCGCCCGGCGACGCGACGGTGTTCGCGCAATATTCGTTTGCGGTCTATCCGCTGGCGACCCTGGCGCGCGGCGGGCGCTGCATCCAGACGCCAGCGAAGCATTACGGGCACGACCTCGACGCGATGGCGGCGGCCATCGACGACGCCACCCGCATCGTTTTTATCGCCAACCCCAACAACCCGACCGGCACTTTCCTGTCAGGCGGTGAGATCGAGGCCTTCCTCGCCCGCGTGCCGCAGGATGTGCTGGTGGTGCTCGACGAGGCCTACACCGAATTCCTGCCGACGGAAAAACGTTACGACGCCATCGCCTGGGTGGCGCGCTTTCCCAATCTCCTGGTGTCGCGCACGCTTTGCAAGGCGTATGGACTTGCAGGTCTGCGGCTGGGTTACGCCGTCGCGCACCCGGACGTGGCCGGCCTGATGAACCGGGTGCGGCAGCCGTTCAACGCCTCGGTTGTGGCGCAGGCGGCGGCGGTCGCGGCGCTGGAGGACGGGGATTTCGTGCGCAAGGTCGCCGAAAACAACCGGCAGGGCATGGCGCAACTGACCGCCGCTTTCATCGAACTGGGGCTGGAGTGGATTCCCTCTTTCGGCAACTTCGTCACCGTCAGGGTCGGCGACGGCGCGCAGGTGAATCGCGCCCTGCTCGATCAAGGCGTCATCGTGCGCCCCATCGCCGGCTATGGCCTGCCCGAATGGCTGCGGGTGTCGATCGGCCTGCCCGCCGAGAACGTGCGTTTCATTGCGGCATTGCGCCGCGCCCTGACTTGAGGCCGGGAACGTCCATGGCGCTGATCGGCAAACTGGTGGTCTGCGGCGTCGGCCTCATCGGCGGTTCCTTTGCCTTGGCGTTGCGCGAGAAAGGTGAAGTTGAGCATGTGGTCGGCATGGGCCGCTCGCGCGCCGCGCTCAATCGTGCGCGCACGCTCGGCGTGATCGACGAAATCGCCACCGACTGGGCGACGGCGCTTGCCGATGCCGATCATGTGCTGCTGGCGACGCCGGTTGGCCAGATCGACACGATCATGACCGCCATGGCTCCGCATCTGCAAGGGCGTACCGTCGTTTCCGATGTCGGCAGCACCAAGGGCGGCGTAATCGCCGCCACCTATCAGCGGCTCGACGCCCACCTGGCGCGGATCGTGCCCGCACACCCAATAGCCGGCGCAGAGAAAAGCGGGGTGGAAGCCGCCAGCGCTGCGCTCTTTCGGGGCAAGCGCACGGTGATTACGCCGCTGCCGGAGAACGACCCTGCCGCCGTCGAACGAGTGCGGGAAGCATGGCGAATTTGCGGCGCAGCGGTGGTCGACATGTCGCCGCAGGATCACGACCGTGTTTTCGCCGCCGTCAGCCACTTGCCGCACCTGCTTGCTTTTGGACTGGTGCACGACCTGGCTGGCCGCGCCAATGCCGAACTGCTGTTTTCCCACGCCGCCAGCGGTTTCCGCGACTTTACCCGCATCGCCGGGAGCCATCCCGAGATGTGGCGCGACATTTGCGTCGCCAACCGGCAGGCGTTGCTGGGCGAACTGGATCAATATCTGGGCGAACTCGCGCTGATTCGCTCCCTGCTGCTTTCCAGCAATGGCGAGCGTCTCGAACTGCTTTTTGAGGAAGCGAGGCAGGCGCGCACCCAGTGGGGTGAGCGGGATGCGGCAGAACGAAAGCAGGCAGAAAACTTCTGAAACCCGAAATCGCCAAATTAGTAGTAGCAGCCTGTAAATTCTCCGCCATTGCACAATCTTTCGTGCTCCTTCACTGCATAGCGGTCGGTCATTCCAGCAATGTAATCGGCGATGGCGCGCGCTTTGTCCCCTTCCGCGCGCGCCTGATGCTGCCCCGGTAACAGGGCGGGGTCGGCCATGTAGGCGGTAAAAAGATCGGCGACGATGCGCCGCGCCTTGTCGATGGTGCGCAATACCTGCTCATGCCGGTAAAGGTTGCCGAACAGGAAAGTTTTCAATTCGCGCAGTTGCGGGCGCATTGCTTCGGAATACGCGGCCAGTACTGGCGCGCGCCGCACGTCGGCGAACGTCTCGACACCCGCTGCCGCAATGTTTGCGCGTGTGTTGGCGATAAGATCGAGCGACATGGCATTGATCATGCGCCGGACGGTTTCGTGCACGAACCGCCGCCCTTGCAGACCGGGCCATTGCGCTTCTACCTCGCGGCGGCAGCGGGCGAAGATCGTCACCTCATCGAGTTGCGCCAGCGTAATCAGTTTCGCGCGCAGGCCGTCGTCGACGTCGTGGTTGTTGTAGGCGATCTCGTCGGCGAGGTTGACCAGTTGTGCTTCGATCGAAGGCTGCGTGCCGTCCAAGAAGCGTTGCCCAACGTCGCCGAGCGCATGTGCGTTTCCGGGCGAGCAATGTTTCAGGATGCCTTCGCGCGTCTCGAACGTCAGGTTCAGCCCGTCGAAAGCCGCGTAGCGCTCTTCGAGGGAATCGACGATGCGCAGCGATTGCAGGTTGTGCTCGAAGCCGCCGTGATCCTTCATGCACGCATTCAGGGTGTCCTGCCCCGCGTGTCCGAAAGGCGTGTGCCCGAGGTCGTGCGCAAGCGCCACCGCTTCGGCAAGGTCTTCGTTGAGCCGCAACGCCCGCGCCATGCTGCGCGACAGTTGCGCTACCTCCAGGCTATGGGTCAGGCGGGTGCGAAAAAGGTCGCCTTCGTGATTGATGAAGACCTGGGTTTTGTATTCGAGGCGGCGAAAAGCGGTTGAATGGATGATGCGGTCACGGTCGCGCTGGAATTCGCCCCTTCCTTGCGGCGCAGGCTCGGCATGATGGCGACCGCGCGAAACGGCTTCGGTGACGGCGTAAGCGGCGAGTGGTTCCATGATGCTCCCGGAAGATACCGACGCATTCTATGCGCCGCAATGAGGGAACGATCCGATTCCCGCAAGAGACCCTGACCACGAAAACCCTTTCAGGATTTCCTCACCGGCAACGCGCCTCGATGGCCGCGGCCACCTCGGCGGTCGCGGCCTCGCTTGTCACGACGGCCCGTCCCAGACCGCGCAACAGCACGAAACGCAGTTTGCCCGCTTCTACTTTTTTGTCGTGCGCCATCAGTTCCAGGTAGCGCGGCACGCCCAGGGCCGGGCCGAAGACCGGCAGGCCGGCGCGTTCAAACAGGCGCTCGATGCGCGCCATTTCTTCGTCGCCCAGCCAGCCCAGGCGACGGGAAAGTTCCGCCGCCATCATGGCGCCAGCGGCCACGCCTTCGCCGTGCAGCCATTGCCCGTAGCCCAACCCGGTTTCGATTGCGTGTCCGAAGGTGTGACCGAGGTTGAGCAGGGCGCGCTCGCCCTGTTCGGTTTCGTCAGCAGCGACGATTTCGGCCTTGGCGTGGCAGGAGCGTTCTATCGCCCAGGCCAGCGCCGCAGGTTCCAGGGCGCGCAGGGCGTCGATGTTCTGCTCCAGCCAGGCGAAAAACCCGGCGTCGCGGATCAGGCCGTATTTGATGACTTCGGCCAGACCGGCGGAAAACTCGCGCGCCGGCAGGGTGGAAAGGGTTTCGGTGTCAGCCAGCACCAGACGGGGCTGGTGGAAAGCGCCGATCATGTTTTTGCCGAGCGGGTGATTGATCGCGGTTTTGCCGCCCACCGAGGAATCCACTTGTGCAAGCAGGGTGGTCGGCACTTGGATGAAGTCGATCCCGCGCTGGTAGCACGCCGCTGCAAAGCCGCCCATGTCGCCGACTACGCCGCCGCCCAAGGCGATGAGGGTGCTGGAGCGCTCGCAGCGTTCGCGCAGCAGCATGTCGAAGATGAGGTTGAGCGTCCGCCATTCTTTGTGCGCCTCGCCGTCTGGCAGGATGACGCTGACGACTTCGAGCTTTTCGCGGCGCAGGCCCGCGCATAACCGTTCGAGGTAGAGCGGCCCCACCACTTCGTTCGTCACCACTGCAAGCTTGCGTGTGCGCAACTGCGGCAGGATCAGGTCGGGGCGATCGAGCAGGCCGCGCCCGATGTGAATCGGGTAGCTGCGCACGCCCAAGGCGACGTTCAGGGTGTGCATGGAAGTTTTTTCTCGAAGCCGAGCAGCGCTTTTTCGATTTGGTTGACCATTGCCGAGGAACCGCCGCGCTCGCCGTCGATGACGATGTCGGCGATTTCACGGTACAGGGGGTCGCGCTGGCAGTGCAGTTCGACGATACGGGCGCGCGGATCGTCTACCTGGAGCAAGGGGCGGTTGCGGTCGTGGCGGGTGCGTTCCCACAGGACGTGCGACGGCACGTCGAGGTAAATGACGATGCCGCGCCGCGCCAGCAGGGCGCGATTGGCGGGGTCGAGCACAACACCGCCGCCAGTGGCGATAACGATGTCGTTTTCGGCGGTCAGTTCATCCAGCAAGCGCGCCTCACGGCGGCGAAAACCGGCCTCACCTTCGATATCGAAGATGACCGGAATCGAAACGCCGGTGCGTGCGATGAGTTCGTGGTCGCAGTCGGCGAAACGTGTCCCGCGCCGCCGCGCCAGTTCGCGCCCCACCGTTGTTTTGCCGGCCCCCATCATGCCGATCAGGATCAGACAGATCACGGATGTCGTTGTCGTCATTCAATGAGAAAGGCGGCGTTCCTTTTAAGGAACGCCGCCTCGCATCATAACAGGTGACAACGGAACTTCAGCGCAAGGTCAGGGATTCATCGACGATGCGCGGCGTCACGAAGATCAGCAGTTCCGATTCGGACTTTGCCTTGGTCGTCGTGCGGAAAAGATGCCCGAGAACAGGGATGTCGCCCAGGAGAGGCACTTTGTCGACCTGGCTGTGTTCGTCTTCGAGATAGACGCCGCCGATGACCACGGTGCCGCCGTTGTCGATCAACACGTCACTCTTGACGCTCTTGGTTTCCACGGGCGGCACGCCGTTGACCTTTTCGTTCATCAGCGCATTGTCCTTGTTGACCTGGATGGTGAGCTGGAGGCGTCCGTCAGGCGTGATCTGCGGCTTGACCCTGAGAGAAAGCACCGCTTTCTTGAACGACACAGTAGTCGCCCCGGAGCTGCTCGATTCCTGATAAGGAATGTCCTTGCCCTGCTCGATCAGTGCCTCGACGTTGTTGGCCGTCAGCACGCGCGGGCTGGAAACGATCCGCGCCTTGCCATCGGTTTCCTGCGCCTGCAACTCGATGTTCAGGAAACGGGTCAGGTTTTTGTTGACCAGCGTCAGGCCGAGTTGCCCAAACATATTCTCCAGCCCGTTGCCACTCCAGGCCGGCGCGCCGGCGGCGCCCGCGGGGAAAACCGAGATGCCGTTGTACGTACCGCTGCTGCCCGGACTGTATTCGGTAATCGTGCCGGCGCTCTGGTCGATGTTGGCGAAATTGGTGTGGCCAAATCCGATCTGTGCGCCGTTGCCCAGGTTCTTCAGCTTCGAGTCGCCATAGCCCAGTTTCACGCCAAGGTCACGCGCGAAGTTCTTGTTGGCCTCGACGATACGGGCTTCGATCAGCACCTGGCGCGGTGCGATGTCGATTTCGGTGATCACCCGGCGCACGTCGGTGAGACGGGAGCCGACGTCGGTCACGAAGACCTTGTTGCTGCGATCATCGACCACGACGCTGCCGCGCTTGGAGAGGACGGTCTGGCCCTTGGCCTGCAAGAAATTGGTGATCTCGGTGGCGCGGTGGTAATTGACCTGGAAGCTCTCGGTTTGCAGCGGCTCCAGTTCTTCGACCTGCGCGCGCGCTTCGTTGATCATTTTTTCGCGTACTGCGAGTTCTTCACCCGGCGCGATCCAGATCACGTTGCCGTTCTTGCGCATGTCCAGCCCCTTGGCCTGGAGGATGATGTCGAGCGCCTGATCCCAGGGTACGTCCTTCAGGCGCAGGGTAAGGTTGCCCTGCACGGAGTCGGAGGTGACGATGTTGAAATCGGTGAAGTCGGCGATGACCTGCAACACCGAGCGCACATCGACGTTCTGGAAGTTGAGCGAGAGCTTGTCGCCCGCGTACCTGGCGCGTCCGCTCCCTTTCTGCACGAGCTTGTTGGGGTCTTCGACGACACGCTTGACTTCAAGGACGAACTGGTCGTCGCTCTGGTAAGCGTTGTGCTCCCACAACCCGTTCGGCGCCACGGTCAGGCGAACGTTCTCGCCTTGCTGCTCGGCTTGCAGAAACGTGACCGGCGTGCCGAAGTCGGTGACGTCGGAGCGGCGGCGCAGGTTGTCCGGTAGCGCCGTCTTGAGGAAACTCACCACCAGCTTGCCGCCCTGCTGCTGCACGTCGACCCCGATGTCTGCGTTGGAGAGCTGGACGACGATCCGGCCCTCTCCCCCTGTGCCACGGCGGAAGTTGATGTCGCTGACGCTCCGCCCCGTTCTGGCCGTGGCCGGCTCGGTCGCGCGACTGAGGGCGGGCAGGCGGGCAGCCCCCGAAGCAGCGGTCGTCGCACCGCTCGCCGACAAGGCGACGGTTACGGTATTGCCGTCGACACGGGTATCGTAGGCAAGCAAGCGCGCCAAGTTGAGCACCACGCGGGTGCGGTCGCCCACCTGGACGATGTTGGCGCTACGCAAATCGCCGCGTTCGATGCTCTGCACACCCTGCCCGAGGCCATTGGCCGTAGCGGGAAAATCGAAGGCGATGCTTGGCGGGTTGGCCACGGTGAAGCTGGCTGGAAGCGCTGCCAGGGGCGTTTGGGTGATCAGGCGCACGTACAGCGTGTTGCCGTCTTCGGCCACGTCCAGCGACCGGATGTTGTTGAGATTGACGCCAGCCACCGTCTGGGCCGGATCGTTCGTTTGCGCCCATGCCGACATTCCCGGCATGAACAATCCAGCCGCTGCTACTGCCAGCAGTAACGTACTGATTCTGTTACTCATTTTCCTGCCTCCTGCCGCTCTTGCAGCCGCAATGAATTATTACGTTCGATCCAACCCTCGTTGGGGTCTTCGATCAGCTCTTGAAGCTCCACCGTGTCCTCGGTAATCGCAACGATTCTCCCGTAATGCTGTCCCAAAAAATTTCCGATACGCACTTGGTATAACGCGCTGTCCGCCTGGATAAGCGCGTGAATATCCTTGCCCTGAGTCATTGCCCCGACCATCTTCAGGGATTCCAGCGGGAAAGACTCCAGGGGTTCGCGCTGCCGGTCTGGGTTGAGACGCGGATCGTCGATCTGCTGCTTTTCCGGTCTCTTGGGTTCCAGTCTGGTGGCATTGAATGGCTCCGCATCTTCCGTAGCCTGGTAGTCGACCACCGTGAAAATCTTGATCTCCGGTATGGGTTTGACCGCTCCACGCATCCCCACCGTCTGCTCGTCCATCCATTGCTGGATGTCTTCCTGGTCGTCCGCGCAGCCAGCCAGCAGGGCGGCGCATACCGTCGCAACAGCAAGCGCGCCTTTCATTTGTTTTCTCCCCGCTGCTTTGCCAGCTCATCCTGTTCGAGATAGCGGTAGGTTTCCGCCGTCGCGTCCAGCTTCAGACGGCCATCGACTTTCTCTTTTTTGTTGGCCGGCGGCGGCGCAACCGTGAGCACCATGTTCTTGATGGTCACGATGCGCGGCATCTTGGCGACGTCGCTGGCGAATTCGCCCAGGTCGTTATAGCTGCCGGTCACGCTGATCTTGACCGGTACCGCCGCGTAGAACTCCCTGATGCTGTCCTTTTCCGGCTGGAACAGATCGAATTGCAAGCCGCGCCCGATCCCGGCCTGGTTGATATCCGAGAGCAGGGACTCCATCTCGGCCTTGCCGGGCAATTGCCTGACCAGGGTTTCCAGTTGGCGATTGATCTCCGCCAGTTGGCGCTGGTATTCGCTGAAATTGACGGCATGGCGCTTCTTGCCAACCCACTGCTCGCGCAACTGTTGTTCCTGCACCTTGCTTTGTTCCAGGGTGTTCCACTGATCCGACCAGTCGAGGAGCCAGCCCACCGCAACCACAGCGGTCAGCGCCAATGCGAAGGCGGCGATTTTGGGCGCGAGCGGCCAGACACCGGGATCGTTGAAGTTCAATCCCTGGAAATCGTTCTGCAATCGTTGGAAATCGAAGTTCATCGCCACTCATCCTTTGCGCGCTGGCGCGGCATCCGCCGTTTCACCCGTCTGCACGGAAGTGTGCTCAATGGAAACATTGACTTCGAAGTTATAGGCGCGCCGGGTGTTGACCATTTCTGCCACGCTCTTGACGACTTCGGAATTTTCCAGGAAGGGCGAATCGTTGAGGCTGCTCATCAGCTGCGAGACACGCGCGTTGGATTGCGCATAGCCTTTCAAGGTGATCGTGTTGTCCGTTTGCGCCACCGAGGTCAGATAGACACCTGGCGGTACCCGTGCGATCAATTCGTTGAAAAGATGCACGGTTTCGGCACGGTTGCTCTGCAAGGTCTCGATTACCTGCTTGCGGGCAGTCAGGCGGTCGATCTGCCCCCGCAGATCCTTGATATCGGCAATCACTTTGTCGAGTTTGGCGTTTTCTTCCTGGATATACCGGTTGCGCGCTTCCTGGCTCCCGATGTTCCCGGCATTGACCATATGAACCAGAAACCAGACGGCTGCCCCAAGCACGAGCATCAACACGAAAACCACGTAAAACTGCTGCCGCCGTTCCCTGCGTTTTTCTTCCCGGTGCGGAAGGAGGTTGATCCTGATCATGCGTCGAACCTCCGCAAGGCCAAACCGCACGCCACCATCAGGGATGGCGCGTCGGTCAGCAGTTTTTTGGCGCCGAGCTTCGCCGATACGGACATGCCCGCAAAGGGATTGGCCACCAGTGTCTGCACCTGGGTGCGCCCGGCAACGACGTTCGCCAGCCCGGGTATTGCCGCGCACCCTCCGGCGAGCACGAGATAATCGACTTCGTTGTATTGCGTGGAAGTGAAGAAGAATTGCAGGGCGCGCGACACTTCGAGCGCCAGGCTGTCCATGAACGGTTGCAGCAAATCGCTTGTGTAATCTCCGGGCAGTCCTCCGGTACGCTTGGCCGTCTCGGCTTCGTCCGCGTCCATGCCGTACTGGCGGGCAATATCCTGGGTCAACTGGTTGCCGCCAAAAGCCTGTTCGCGTGCATAGACCCTTTGCCCGTTGCGCAAAACCGTGAAATTCATTACGGCAGCGCCGATATCCACCAGCGCCACCAGTTTGCCAGCGCCGCCGCCGGGCAACTGGCGCGCCACCAGTTCAAAGGCGGCTTCGAGCGCCAGGGACTCAACGTCGACAACCACCGCCTTGAGGCCACAGGCTTCCACTACGCCGATCCGGTCTTCGATCTTTTCCTTGCGCGAGGCGGCGACAACCACCTCGACTTCGTCGGGGCTGGTTCCCGGGCCGACGACCTGGAAATCGAGATTGACTTCGTCGAGCGAGAAAGGAATGAACTGGGTGGCCTCGGACTCGACCTGCGTTTCCATTTCCACCTCGCGCAGACCGGCGGGCAGGAGGATCTTCCGGGTGAAGACCGCAGACGCCGGCAGGGCGATGGCGACGTTCTTGCCTCCCGCACCGAAGCGTCGCAGGGCGCGGCGCAGACTGTCGGCCACGGCGTCGAAGTTGGCGATGTTGCCATCCGCCACAGCCTCGCGCGGCAGCACCTCTATCGCGTAGCGTTCCACTTTCGGGCCACCACGCTCTCCCGCCGTCAGCTCCACAAGCTTGATCGAAGAGGACGAAATATCGAGCCCCGCGAGCTGGCGTGATTTTGCACGAAATAACGAGATATCGATCACAAAAGCCCCTATTTGTTCGCATCGGACGAGAACGTCAGGACATTTCCACCGCCTGCCGACCCCAAACCCAGTGTATGCCAAGCTTCAAGCAGGCTTCAAGCAAGTAATATCTGCGAAGACAATCCGAAGTGACATTGTTCGCGGTCAGCGGCAGATAAGGTTTTGCTGTCCTGCGATGTGGTAACGGCAGTGACGTCTTCCGTACGCAGTGCAGATTTCACATGTCCGCGCATGTTGCCCGCACGAGGGGAAAGACGATTCATCCTATATATAATGTGTTCCGTTTTACTTCATACGGACAAATGATGCGCTGGTTCCTGTACCCGCTCGCCGCGCTGCTGGCGCTGTTGGTGATCGGATTGGCTACACTGGCGGCGGTTTCCCTGCTGGCCTGGCCCAAACTGCCTTCCCTCGAAACACTGACCGACTACCGCCCGCGCATCCCCCTGCGCGTCTATACCGCCGACGGCTACCTGATCAGCGAATTCGGCGATGAGCGGCGCACGGTGGTCAAGATCGCCGATGTCCCCCTTCAGCTCAGACAGGCGTTGCTGGCGGCGGAAGACGAAAATTTCTACGGACACATGGGCATCGACATCGTGGGTCTCGCGCGCGCATTCATCAACAATCTGCGCTCCGGCACGCGCGGGCAGGGCGCATCGACGATCACCATGCAGGTGGCGCGCAATTTTTTCCTGA
Organism: Azoarcus sp.; assembly: GCA_031289095.1. GTDB lineage: Bacteria > Pseudomonadota > Gammaproteobacteria > Burkholderiales > Rhodocyclaceae > WRNU01. The sequence goes on along the minus strand of JAITQD010000116.1, from coordinate 49,433 downwards.
GCCGGGAGAGGTCGTACAACCGCAAGCTGTATGAAACCCTGTTGTCGCTCAAAATCGAGCACAGTCTCAGCAAGGATCAGATTCTCGAACTCTACGTCAACCAGATCTTCCTCGGCCAGCGCGCCTACGGCTTCTCGGCTGCCGCCCAGATCTACTTCGGCAAGCGGCTCGCCGAACTCACCCTGGCCGAATCCGCCATGCTCGCTGGTTTGCCCAAGGCCCCCACCAAAATCAATCCGATTTCCAACCCCGTGCGCGCGCAACAACGGCAGCTCTACGTCCTGCGGCGCATGGTCGAAGCGGGTTTCATTACCGAAGACCAATACCGGCAAGCCGCGCACGAAACAGTGCGGACAGGCGCCGGCAGCGCCGCGCGCGATCCCCACATCGTCAGCCCGGTACACGCCGAATATGTGGCCGAAATCGCGCGCCAGATCGCCATCGAACAATTCGGCGACCAGGCTTACCAGGCTGGCTTCAAAATCATCACCACGATCCACCGCGCCGAGCAGGAGGCCGCCTACGAAGCCCTGCGTCAGGGCGTCATGGACTACGACCGCCGCCATGGCTACCGCGGCCCGGAAAAATATCTCCCCCTACAGGCCGACGCGCTGGACGAGGAAACACTCGACGAGGAAATCACCCAGGCGCGCGACTACGGCGATCTGCTCGCTGCCGTCGTGACCCGGGCTACGGCGAAGGAAGTCACGGTCTATCGCAACGGCCAGACCATCCCGATCGCCAGTGACGGTTTGCGCTTCGCCGCCCCTCTGTTGAGTGACAAAGCGTCGCCGACGCGCCGGGTGCGGCGGGGCGCGCTGGTGCGCATCCGCAATGCCGGTAAAGGCTGGGAAATCACCCAGTTGCCGGACGTCGAGGCCGCCCTGCTGTCGATAGACGCCCGTACCGGCGCCACGCGCGCCCTGGTGGGCGGCTTCGACTACAACCGCAGGCAGTTCAACAACGTCACCCAGGCGGAGCGCCAGCCCGGCTCCAGCTTCAAGCCTTTCATCTACTCCGCCAGCCTCGAACGCGGTTACGCCCCCGGCTCGCTGATCGCGGACGAGCCTCTGTACTACCCGGAAGGCAGCATCACCGGGCATGAATGGACGCCGCACAACTACGACGGCAAATTCAGCGGCATTGTCACCTTGCGCGACGCCTTGGCGCACTCGAAGAACATCCCGGCCATCCGGGTGCTCGAGGACATCACGCCGCGCTATGCTCAGAGCCACATCAGCCGTTTCGGCTTCAACGCCGCCCATCATCCCCCCTACCTGACCATGGCGCTGGGCGCGGGTTCGGTCACACCGTGGGAAATGGCCACCGCCTACGCCGTGTTCGCCAATGGCGGCTTTCGCATCAACCCGTACGTGATCAAGGAAATCCGGGACAGCAACGACAAGCTGATCGCCCGCACCGCGCCGCCGACCGCTGGCGTCGACGCAAAACGGGTGATTGACGGACGCAACGCCTGGATCATGACCTCGATGTTGCAGGACGTGGTGCGCCGCGGCACCGCTACCCGCGCCCGCAGCCTCAACCGCGACGACCTCGCGGGCAAGACCGGCACGACCAATGACTTCGTCGATGCCTGGTTCTGCGGCTATAACACCCAGGTCGCCGCCGTCTCCTGGATCGGCTTTCCCACCCCGCGCAACCTTGGCAAGGGCGAAACCGGCGGCGCGGCGGCGCTGCCGATCTGGATCAACTACATGCGCGCCGCGCTCGCGGGCATGCCGACGACGCAACTTCCCCGCCCGACGGGCATCAGCAGCGCCCGCGTCGGGGACGGCAACCGCGAGGACGTCTATTACTCCGAAAACCAGCCCCCCGCCCTGACGGTCGAACCCGAAGATGGAGAAACCGACTGGTTCAGATCTCTGTTTGGCCTCACCCCAGGCGAACGCCACGCGCCTACGCCGCCGCACCAGCAGCAGCGCCCCGCACCGGTCGAGGAGCGGTCGTTCAGGTAAGCCCCTGCGCCCGCACGGGAACCTCGCCGGAACGGGCGTACAAACCCGGCACGATTTCATCCTCACTGGCAAAGCGAAAAATATACTGCGCACCCAGTGATGCAAAAAAGACAACCCGGCCCTGCCCACCGGGGGCAGGCGCCGCAACACGGAAACGACCATGAACAGTTCTTTTAATTTTTTCCGCCGTTACGCCGGACTGGCCGCGCTCGCGGCGCTGCTCGCTTTTTCCGGCAGCGCCTGTGCGGACGATTTCACCCATCCGGGGTTCAAGACCCTGAACGCCGGTCTCTGCCCGACCGATCGAAACTTGCCCGCCGACGCCATAGAACCGCAACGCACCTGCTCCACGGCCAAGTTGCTGTACCCGTATTACGCGGACACGCCCTGGCTTTTCCGCTTGCTCGCCGACGCCGTCATCCTGCCGATGTTCTCCGAGGTGCTGGGCAAGCGCGTGCCGCCCCTGGCCGCAGGCGAGGCCGTGGAAACCCGCTACCTGGCCCTGCTGAAGACATTGATCCGCGAAAGCGGGCGCAACGCCAAGGATGTAGAAAACCCGCCCCTGTTTGAATTTTCAGCGAAGTTGACGGGCTGCGACGAGAACAACCGGTCGCCGGAAGGCAACGCTTGGCCGGAGCGCTTCGGCCCCCTGTTGCAGTTGTCCCTGAGCCATGCCCTGTCGTTTGAAGGCGAAGCGCACCCACCTGGCCCGTCGGGCGGCTTCATCGTGATCGACACCGGCAGACGCAAGATCCTGACCCTCGGCGACATCGTGCTGCCCGACCGGGAAAAGGCGCTCGAAGCGCTCCAGCGCGATGCCTTCCGCGTCTATCTGGGAGCCGTCGGCACAATGTCGGATGCGGACATCGAACAACATCTCACCAATCCCATGTTCGCCTTCCATCTGAACAGGAACTGGCGCATTGCCCAAGGGGGCCTGGTTTTCGGCTACGGCATGTACGAGGCCGGGCCGCGCTCGCTCGGCATGCCGGAAATTTTTGTCGCCCGGGATATTTTGCAAGGTGTCCTCCGTCCGGGCATCCTGGCCTTCATCCCATAGAAACCAATTCTTCCAACAAGGTGTGCAGGGCGCTGAAATCCGGCGCGCCCAAATACTTGTGCACGATGCGCCCCTCCCGGTCGATAAGGAAGGTGGTCGGCGTCAGGCGCACGCCCTCAAAACCGTTCGCCGCAGCGCCATCGGGGTCGAGCGCGACCTTGAACGGCAGCGCGTTTTTTTCGGCATAGGCGCGCACCTGCGCTTCGGGGTCGTAGCTCATCGCCACGGCCACGGTCTCCAGCCCGCGCGCGGCAAACTTGTTGTGCGTTTCGGCCAGCATCGGCATCTCGGCGATGCAGGTCGTGCAGGTCGTGGCCCAGAAATTGACCAGCACCACCTTGCCGCGCAATGCGGCGGTGGTGAACTGCTCTCCTTCCAGGGTGGTGAAGCCAACGTTGGGCGCGAGCGGCTTGGCGTTGAGAATGAAGACGCCGACGGCAAGGAGCGCAATGACGGCGAACGCGGCAATGATGCGGGTTTTCATGGGGCTATCCGGACAAGACGGGCTTTACGCCCTGATACGCCAATTCTGCAAGGTTTCTCCGCATCTGTCATCTTTATGCCAAAGAAATTGTTTCGCACAGCAAATACCGATGGCTGAACGGACGACAGTATCCGTCACCCTTGGATTTCTGTATGATATTGCCTCTTTTATTCCTCGTTTTCCGGAGATCTATTGCGAGCTTTTCATTGTTTTTTTCAAAATGAACGAAGCCTTGCAGGAACTGCGCAAAAAATAACCTTCTGCATTCGGCAAGCGGCTTTTCGTCCTCCACCGTTGCCCGCTTGCCGCCCGTCCGATGTCCGTTCAGCTCAACGCCCCGCAACGCGAAGCAACCCGCTACCTTGACGGCCCCTGCCTGGTGCTGGCCGGCGCGGGCAGCGGCAAGACGGGGGTGATCGCGCGCAAGATCGCTTACCTGCTCGGCGAGTGCGGTTTTTCTCCCGCCAACGTGGGCGCGATCACCTTTACCAACAAGGCGGCGCGCGAAATGCAGGAACGGGTGGCGCGCCTCGTGGGCGGTCGGACGCCGGAGGGCCTGACGGTGTGCACTTTCCACGCCCTCGGACTGCGGATTATTCGCTCGGAAGCACGTCACTGCGGCCTCAAGCCGCAATTCTCCATTCTCGATGCCGCAGACACGGTGCAGATCGTCGCCGACATCGCGGGCGACGCGGAAAAGGGCATCGCCAAACAACTGCAATGGCAAATCTCCGCCTGGAAGAATGCGATGGTTTCTCCCGCCGAGGCGGCGCAACGGGTCAACGATGACATCGCGGCCGCGGCGGCGCGGCTCTACCCCGATTACGAACGCACCCTGCGCGCTTACCAGGCGGTCGATTTCGACGACCTCATCGCCCTGCCGGTGCGCCTGTTCGAGGAAAACGCCGAGGCGCGCGAACGCTGGCAAAACCGGCTGCGTTACCTGCTCATCGACGAATATCAGGACACCAACCGCGCCCAGTACCGGCTGCTGCGCCAATTGACCGACGTACGCGGCGCGTTCACCGCCGTCGGCGACGACGATCAGGCAATTTACGCCTGGCGTGGCGCCGACATCGAAAATCTGCGCCAGTTGCAGGTGGATTTTCCGCAACTGAAAGTCATCAAGCTCGAACAGAACTACCGCTCATCGCGCCGCATTCTGGATGCCGCCAACCGGGTGATCGCCCACAACGACAAGATTTTCGAGAAAAAACTGTGGTCGGAACACGGCATCGGCGAACCGGTGATCGTCACCGACTGCCACAACGCCGAGCACGAAGCCGAGTGGGTGGCAACAAAGATCGCCGCCCACAAGTTCCAGCACCGCAGCCGCTTCCGCGACTACGCCATTCTCTATCGTGGCAACCATCAGGCCCGTCTCATCGAACAGCAATTACGCAACCAGCACATTCCTTACGTGATTTCCGGCGGCCAGAGCTTTTTCGAGCGCGCCGAAATACGTGATGTCGTGGCCTGGCTGCGGCTGCTGGCGAACGAAGACGACGATCTCGCCTTCATCCGCGCCATCACCGTGCCACGGCGCGGCATCGGCGCGACCACCATCGAAGCGCTGGGCGGCTATGCTGGACATCGTCACTTGAGCCTGTACGCCGCCGCGCATGAAGAAGGCAGCGCCGAACACGTTCCGGCGCGCCAACTGGAAGCCGTGCGCCAGTTCACCGCCTTCGCCGCGACCATGCAGCGGCGCGCCCGCATCGAGCCGGCGGCGCGCGTACTCGCTGACCTGCTGGCGGCAATCGCTTATGAAACCTGGCTGTTTTCGCACCACGCCAACCGCGAGGCGGAAACAAAATGGCGCAACGTCACCGATTTTGTCGACTGGCTCGGACGGCGCGGCGACGAGGACGGCAAGACCCTGATCGAACTCACCCAGACCATCGCGCTTGCCTCGATGCTCGACAAGGAAGACCCCGACTTCGACGGCGTTCAGCTCGCCACCCTGCACGCAGCCAAGGGGCTGGAGTTTCCGCATGTTTTTCTGATCGGCGTCGAGGAAGGCTTGTTGCCGCACCAGAGTTGCATCGACGAAGAAAAGATCGACGAGGAGCGTCGGCTGATGTACGTCGGCATCACGCGCGCACAGAGAAGCCTTCACCTCACCTGGTGCAAACGCCGCAAAACGGGCGGAGAACTGCGGGAATGCGAGCCTTCCCGCTTCATCGCCGAAATGGGCGAGGACGTGCAGATCAACGATCGCGCGCAACGCAACGCACCGCTCTCGAAAGAAGAAAGCCGCGCGCGCCTGGCGGGTCTGATGGCGATGCTCGACGCGCGCCGCACGCCTGACCAGTGAGGATGGAAAAGCCGTCCTCCTGGCGCGTCACGCCGGTTTCACTGTTCGAGCGGCGGCTCGGTGAAGTGCGCCCCGGCCTGGTTGGCGAGCCAGGCTACCCCGCGCCGGATTTCGGTGTCGGTCAGATCGACCGAACCGGCCCGGGGCGTCATGTTGCCTTTGCCGCCGATGACCGATTGCACGAGGGTGTCGTAACCGGTGGCGATGCGCGGCGCCCAGGCCGCAGCGTCCCCCGTTGTGGGCGCGCCCAGCGTGCCGGTGGCATGGCAGGTCGTGCAGATGCCCTTGTAGACTTCCTCGCCCGTGCGATTGCCGGGAGGAACCTTTGGTGTGGACAGGAACTCAAAACGGGCGACCGGGCTGGTCAGAGACGCGGATTCCTCGGGATCGACCGTGCTTTTCTGCCCGCAACCGGCAAGCAACACGGCGGCGGCGGCAAATGCAAGGGATGCGGGAAAACGAAGCGGCGACATACTGTGTCCTTTTGTAACAGAAAGAAAGAACGAAAACCGTGCCAAACCGGGTGATATGGGCGTCAGACTCCAGACGATGTGGATTTCTTGCCATTCTAGCATTGGAGAGTTCGTATAGAATCGGCCCGCTTCCAGCCGCCAGCCGGTTTACAATGATGGCGACAGCCATCAAATTCGTTCCTGCGCACTCGGGTTATAATGGAGAAGGAAACGACATGCTTATGCAAAAATCATAATGACAACCCACTTGGGAAGATTGCCGTATTATCTGGCGCCGATTCTGTGCAGTCTGGTTGCGTTCACCCTGCTCACGGGCAATACGAAGGCGGCGGCGGATGACACAGCCACGCAAACCTCGAAAGTCGTGACCGTGTTCTGGGGCATCGTCAGCTACACACGCTGGCCCAGTGAAAAGGGCGCGTTGCGGGCCTGCCTCCCGGAAGACAACAAGTACGCGGCGGCGATCCGTGACTCCGCCAGGGTGGTCAATCTCGGACGGAAGATCATCGTCCGCAGCACGCCATCCGACGTCGTGAGCGCATGCGATGTCGTCTATTTTCCTGCCAGGCCCAGCGGCGAAACGGGTAGCCTGCTGCGGGATCTCAAGGGTGCGTCGGCGATGTTGACCATCGGCGAGGGCAGGATGTTCTGTAGCGCGGGCGGTATGTTCTGCCTGCTTCCTGACGGCAAGGGCGGCAATGCCGGAGATATAACCGCCCGGTTCGCCGCCAATCTGGACGCCATTTCGCGCAGTCTCCTGCGGATCAATCCGCAAGTACTGCGTCTGTCGAAACGAGGACGGGAACAGTGAAGGCGGTTCGCAAGACCTTGTTCGGGGTTCTTCGTCACATCATCTTCTGGCCAGTGGCGCTGACCTTGCTCGTCAGCGCCACGATGTTTGCCATGGTGTCCTTCCACTCCCTGCGCGCCCAGCAGGAAAACAACCTGACGCTTGTCGCCCGCACGACCGCCTATGCGACCGAAGCCGCGATCATGTTCGACGACCGCCAAACGGCCAACGAAATACTGGGCGAAATCGTCGCCCGCGAGCATCTGTGCGAGATCACGATCCACTCCGCCGACGACAGCATTTTTGCCCATGCCCAAAGCGCCTGCGACGGCCCCGTCGACCGCGCGGCGGAAATCATCTCCAACCTGGGATTTTTCGACGACACCACGCGCGTCGACATCAACCGCAACGGGCAGCACATGGGTATTGTCGAAGCCAGGGGCGACGGCTCCGTCTTCGCCAGCTTCCTGCGCCGGGGGCTGGCCGTGTTCGTCAGCTGCCTGATCCTGGCGATATTGGCGGCCCGCGTCCCGGCGCGCTGGATGGAACAACGTTTCTCCGCCGAACTTGCAGCCCTCGCCGGCATGGCGCGCGCGGCGCGGCTCGAAGGCAACTTCACACGCCGCCTGCCGGAATTCGAAATCGCAGAATTCAACGGACTGGGGCAGGACTTCAACGCCCTGTTTGGCGAAATCCAGGCCCGCAACGCCGAACTCATGCTGCGGCAATCGCAACTGGAAATCGTCAACAACACCCTGTCGCGCATGGCCATGCGCGACCCGCTCACCGGACTCGCCAACCGCACCTGTTTCAGCGAACAACTGGACAAGGCCATCGAAAAGGCGCGCGAAAGCAGCTCCAAGATCGGCGTTCTGTACATCGACAACGATCACTTCAAGGACATCAACGACAACTACGGTCACGCGGCGGGTGACGCCCTGCTGGTCAACATCGGCCACCGCCTGCGCGGCGCCGTGCGCGAAAGCGACCTCGTGGCCCGCCTCGGGGGAGACGAATTCGTCATCCTGCTCGCGCCGGTGGGCGGTGAAGACGACCTCCAGCACGTAGCGAACAAGGTTCTCGCCGCGATGGCGCGCAAGCTGCGCCTGATCGAACAGGTGGATGTCGAGCTGGGCGTGAGTATCGGCATGGCGCTTTTCCCGGCCCAGGCAGACGATTCGGTGGCCCTCCTGCGCGCGGCCGATCACGCCATGTACCGGGCCAAGCGCCTCGGTCGCGGTCGCGCCTGCATGTACGATCCGACGGTGGATGCGGCCCTGGAAGAAACATGACATTATCCTCCGTATTTCATACTGGCCCCCTCCGCCGGCTGCTGTCGCTGCTTGGTCTGAGTCTGTTGGCCGCCAGTTGCCATACTCCGCAGCGCGCCGCCGGGCTGAACGAGGATCAGATCGCCGTGTTGCGCGACATCGGCTTCCACCAAGAAGGCGACAACTGGGGGTTCGATCTCGACATCCGCATTCTTTTTGGCAGCAACGATGCGGAACTCTCCGAGCACAACCGCGAGACCATTGCCCGCGTGGTGAAGTCCCTGCGGAAAATCGGCGTCACCCGCCTCAACGTCGAAGGCCATTCCGACAATACCGGCAACAAGCTCTACAACGAGAAACTCTCCCTGCGCCGGGCGCAGTCGGTCGCGCACGAAATCGCCCGCAACGGCCTGCCCTACCGCAACATTACCCTCAAGGGATACGGCGTGGACAACCCGGTCAGCGACAACGCCACCCGGGAAGGCCGCGCCCAAAATCGCCGCGTCGTCATCATCGTGCCGGTGGAGTAGGGCGAAAACGCCCAGGGCGCACGGAGAGGGCGGTGACAGACGCTCCGCAGACGGCCATCATGAACACCCCCGACGAAACACCGCCTCGCTTGTCATGTTTTCGGTCGTCTTCTCCAATCGCTGCGAAAACCTGCTCGACGTCCTGCTTGCGCGCCTGAGCGCCGGGCGCTGCGGCCCGTTCGCGCGCAGCCAGGTCGTCGCGCCGAACAGCGCGCTACACCGTCACATCGCGCTGACGGTGGCGGCGCGCACCGGTGTGTGCGCCAACATCGACTTCGATTACCTGGCGCAATGGCTGTGGCGCCGGATCGGTCACATCGCCGATGCGCCGGAAACATCGCCTTACGCCCCGCCTGCCTTGACCTGGCGCTGTTTCGCCGCGCTTGGCGGCCCCTGGACGCAACGGCACGAGCGACTGGCGCGCTACCTGGAAGGCTCGGACGCGCGCAAGCGGTTCGACCTGTCCGAACGGTTGGCGCACCTGTTCGATCATTACCTCTGTTACCGTCCGGCGTGGCTCGAACACTGGGCGGCGGGGGACACCGAGTTCGCAAGCGCAGAGGCAAACATCCGCGCAGACGAAGCCTGGCAGGCCGAGTTGTGGCGACAGATCCACGACGGCAGGCCGGTTTCGCTCCCCTTCATGCGGTTCCTGCGCCGCGCCGCGCAAATGGACGACATCGGCCTCGCCGCCGCCGGAGCACTGCCCGCAGCCGTCCATGTCTTTGCTCTGCCGACTCTGCCGCCGCTGTACCTGGAAGTATTGCGCACCCTGGCGCGCGCAATGGACGTGCACCTGTATGTCCTCAACCCCTGCCGCGAATACTGGTTCGACATCGTTGACATGCGCCGCCTGTCCTGGCTGAAACAACGGCAACGCGACCTTTTCACCGACGTCGGCAACAAGCTGCTGGCGGCCTGGGGCAAACAGACACAAGCCCACATCGAAACCCTGCACGAAGGCGAACACCCGGCGCTGGAAGAAACCGCCTTCACACCGCATCCGGCCCGTCACCTGCTGGCGCAGCTGCAAAACGCCCTGCTCGACTTGCAGGAACTCGAAGCAGGCAGCATCCGCCTCGACAACAACGACCGCAGCATCGAAGTGCACCTGTGCCATTCCCGTGTCCGTGAACTGGAAGTGCTGCACGACCGCCTGCTCGGCATCTTCAAAAGGCCGTCCCCTCCCCGCCCGGACGAGATCGTCGTGCTCACGCCCGATCTCGCCGCCTGCGCGCCGCTCATCGAAGCGGTCTTCGGCGCCGCCCCGCCCGGACGCCACATCCCCTGGCGCATCACCGGCCTGGGCGGCACAGGAGAAAACCCGGCGGCGCAGGCGCTCGACTGGCTGCTGGCCCTGGCGGCAGGGCGCGCTCCGGCGAGCCGGGTGATCGACCTCCTGCAACAACCGCTGGTCGCGGCGCATTTCGGCCTGGACGAAACCGGACTGGATCAGGTGCGCGCCTGGATGGACGGCGCGGGTATCCGCTGGGGACTGGATGCCGAACAGGCTCACGCCATCGGTGCCAGCGGCAAACACACCGTCGAACAAGGGCTTGATCGCCTGTTCCTGTCCTGGGCAGCGGGTGAAGCGGCCACACGCGCCACCTTCGCCGGCCACGTCGGCGCGACAAACGCCCCGCAAGGCAGCGCCGGACTGATGCTGGGCGCGTTCTGGCGCTACACCCGCGCCCTGAGCCGTCTGCGCGCCGCATTGCTGCAAACGCACGACGCCGAAGGATGGCGCGCCATCCTGCTGGACGCCCTGGCATCCCTGCTGGGCGAAACCGGCGAACACGCCGAAGAAATACGCGCCGTGCGTGACGCGATCAACGCCCTCGCCGACGACATCGCAGCCGGCCTCGGCTCGAATGCCACAGACATTTCGCTCGACGTCATCCATCCCGCCATCGCCGCCCGTCTCAAAGAAGGCGCGCACGGCGGCGTACCGGGCGGCTCGGTCACGTTTTCCGCCCTGTCCTCCCTGCGCGGTTTGCCTTACCGCGTCGTCTGCGTCATCGGCCTCGATCACGGCGCTTTTCCGGGCCGCGATCGCGCCGACGAATTCGACCTCATGGCCGTCCGCCCGCAAAAAGGCGACCGTCAGCGCAAGACCGACGAACGCAACCTTTTCCTCGACGCCGTCCTCGCGGCGCGCGACGTCCTGCATCTGTCCTGCATCGGACGCAGCGTCCGGGACAATGCCGGGCTACCGCCCTCGATCCTGATCGACGAACTGCTCGACACCCTCGCCGCCGCCTGCGCCGAAAACCCGAAGCAACCGGCGGCGCTCGCCGCAGCGCGTGCGCGCCTCACCGTGTCGCACCCGCTGCAAGCCTTCTCACCCGTCTATTTCGTCGCGGACAAAGACGACAAACGGCTGGAAAACTACCGCAGCGAATACGCCAGCGCCCTGACGCTGCGCCAGCGCCGGGAACAGGCACGCGCCGCCGCGCCAGCGACGCTGCCGGAAAATCCCGGCAGCGATAACCCGTTCTTCGCCGCACCGCTTCCGCAGCCGCCCGAAGACTGGCGGCGCGTCGACCTCGCCCAGCTCAAGCGTTTTTTCGGCAACCCCAGCCGCTTTCTGCTCCGCGAACGCCTGGGGCTTGACCTCCCCGCAACCGACGAAGCGCTCACCGACGCCGAACCTTTCATCCCCGCCTGGCAAGCCCGCAACGCACTCGCCGCGCGCCTGCTGCCCACCCTCCTCCTCGCCGATGCGGACGGCGAAATTCCCGGCAGAGACGGTGACGATGAAATTCTCGCCCTGGCCCGCGCTGGCGGCGAATACCCGACCGGCGAACTGGGCGAAATCGCCTTGCGCTGCGAACTGACCTCCCTGCGCACCTTCGCCGCCCGCGTCAGTGCGGCCCACGCCCATCCCCGCCTGCCGGCGCACACGCCGCAGCTGGAATTCGATCTCGGCGGCGAAGCCTGGATGCTTCAAGCCGCCTTTGGCGCACCCACTGTCGACGGACTCATCCTCCACCGCTACGACAAAGCCCGCGCGCACGACTACCTCAGCGCCTGGCTCGACCACCTGACCCTGTGCGCCGCGCCGCCGCCCGGCACGGCCTGCCGAACCCTCAGTCTGGCGAGCGACGGCGACTTCATCCTGCACCCTGTGCCGCCTGCTACCGCCCGCATCCAGCTAGAAAAACTGCTGACCCTCTACCGCGAAGGCTTGCAGCAACCGTTGCGCTTCTTCCCCAAATCGGCCTGGGAATACGTACGTCAAGGCGACAAAGCCAAAGGCATCGCCGCTGCGGCAAAGAAATGGCATGACGGCAAATATTCCGAAAAAAACGATGTCGCCTACCGCCTGGCCCTGCGCGGCGTTGACGACGTCCTCGACGGGCGCTTTCGGGACAATGCCACAGCAGTTTTTAGCAGTTTGCGTCAATATATCGAGGACGCACGATTAGAATGACGTACTGAAAGCAACGGCCAGAAAGGAAAAACATGGGGCTGGTGATCGTATTTGTCGTAGCGGGCGCGCTCGCGGTGCTGTTGCTCATCGTGAGCAAACGAGTGCAATCCCGCCGCCGGGCGCGTGAAGCCGCCTGGTTCGCAGCGACCATCTCGCAGCGATCCGGCGAGAGCCAACCCGGCGACACCCACAAACGTTTCCGCAGCAAGCCCGTCCTGCCTTTTGAAGCCGCCCGTCTTTATTTCGCCTTGACGGAAGCGTTTCCAAAACTGATCGTCCTCAGCCAGGTCGGCGCGGCGCGCGTTCTCTATCTCAAGGGAGAGGAGGACTGGGAAGACCAGGGCGAAACCGCCCGTCTGACCGTCGATTTCCTGATCTGCAAAGCCAGTGCGACCGGCATCATCCCCACGGCGGTCATCGAACTGGACAGCCCCGCGAACAACGGAAAAGAACGGCAGCGCCTCGTCCGGCAGAAGCGCCAGGCGCTGGAAGAAGCCAGTCTGCCCCTGATCGTTTATGACTCTGGCAAAACGCCCAACGTGGAAGCGCTACGCCGCGACGTGGCGAACGCCGTCATCGCTCGCGGGCGAGTGGCGAAAAAAACGGAACCCTAAAAACAGCGCGCTGGCGCGGGCATCGCAAACGCTGGAAAGAAGGTGCTAGAATTCGCCGCCCGGAGATGGGCAGCAGCTTCCTCCGTGCTTGCGCGGGCGTCGTATAACGGCTATTACCTCAGCTTCCCAAGCTGATGACGAGGGTTCGACTCCCTTCGCCCGCTCCACTGCATCATTCTGCGGACTTCCGCTAAAGTCTACTGAGCGTTGCAAGTGGTTGTTACAGTTCAGATTTTATAGAATATCTGATCCAGTGACGTCCAACGAAAACCACGCACAGCTGCGCCGCGTCATCACACGCTTGCGCAGCCTTTGTGGCGCGGCAGAAGCGCATCAGCGTTGGCGCGGACGATTTTCCCCCCTCCATCACCTCGAACGTGCGTAACCACGTTCTCAGCGCCGCATCTTCCTCTGGCGTTGCGCCGACGAGAATCTCCATCCAGGTGATCGTACTGATGGCCTTGTGTGTGTAACGGGACAGTTCTTTATCCGCCTCGTCGATCCCGTTGAGGTAGTCGACCAATGAGCTCAATCCAAAATTTCGCGCTGGCTTATAATAATCGCGGATCGGCTTACAATGATTTAGGCGATTATTCAAAAGCAATTGCCGATTGCTCCCAAGCGATCAAGCTCGATCCGAATTACGCGAACGCTTATAGGCAGGCCAGGGCGCATTGTATGCACCCTGGGGCGTCGCGTAACCGCTTACGGTGCGGATTTGAATTGCTGGTTATACCGTACAAATTCTTCCAGCTTGGCTTTTGCCGCGCCATTTTCGAGCACTTTCTTTGCCCGCGAGATGCCATCGCCAATGGAGGTCGCCACGTTGGCTGCATGGAGCGCTACGCCGGCGTTGAAAATGACGACATCGCGCGCCGGGCCAGGGCGGTTGTCGAGCACGCCGCGCAGCACCTGGATTGACTGTTCCGGCGTTTCCACCCGCAGGTTGCGCGTGCCCGCCATGGCAATGCCGAAATCCTCGGGATGGATTTCGTATTCGGTTACTTTGCCGTCCTTGAGTTCGCCGACCAGGGTCGTTGCGCCCAAGCTGACTTCGTCTACGCCGTCCAGGCCGTGCACCACCAGTACGTGTTTGCCGCCCAGCCGCTCCATGACCCGCACCAGAATGCCGACGAGGTCGGGATGGAAGACGCCAAGGAGCATGTTGGGCGCGTCCGCCGGGTTGATGAGCGGCCCGAGGATGTTGAACAGGGTGCGCACGCCCATCTCGCGCCGCACCGGGGCGATGTTTTTCATCGCGGTATGAAAGTTGGGCGCGAACATGAAGCCGATGCCGGTGTCGGCGATGCAGGCCGCCACCTGTTCGGCATCGAGCTTGAGGCTTGCGCCCAGTGTTTCGATGGCGTCCGCCGCGCCGGATTTCGACGATACGCTGCGGTTGCCGTGCTTGGCGACCCGCGCGCCCGCAGCGGCGACGACGAAGGCACTGGTGGTGGAGATGTTGAAGGTGTGCGAGCCGTCACCGCCAGTGCCCACGATGTCGATAAAGTTGTCGTTGGGCGGCGGCACTTTTACTTTGGTCGCCATTTCGCGCAGCACTGTGGCGGCGGCGCTGATTTCGTCGATGGTTTCCTTTTTGACCCGCAGTCCGGTGAGGATGGCCGCCGACATGACGGGAGACAGTTCGCCCGCCATGATCTGGCGCATCAGCGACAGCATTTCGTCATAGAAAATCTCGCGGTGCTCAATGGTGCGTTGCAGGGCTTCCTGGGGGGTGATCGACATGGTTTTCTCCGGGATTCAGGCGGCGACGGGTGCGCCGAGGAAGTTTTGCAGCAGGTCGTGGCCGTGTTCGGTCATGATGGATTCGGGGTGAAACTGCACGCCTTCAAGCGCAAAGGCGCGGTGGCGCACGCCCATGATTTCGCCGTCTTCCGTCCAGGCGGTGACGTCGAGGCAGTCGGGCAGGCTGGCGCGTTCGATGGCGAGCGAGTGGTAGCGGGTGCAGATGACGGGGGAGGGCAGGCCGCGAAACACGCCCGCGCCGTGGTGCAGCACCGGGGAGGTTTTGCCGTGCATGAGTTTTTGGGCATGTACGATTTTGCCGCCGAAGGCCGCGCCAATGCTCTGGTGGCCGAGGCAGACGCCGAGGATGGGCAGTTTGCCGGCAAAGGCGCGAATGGCCGCCACCGAGATGCCGGCTTCTTCCGGCGAGCACGGCCCCGGCGAGATGACCAGGTGGGTGGGGGCGTGGGCGGCGATCTGGTCGAGCGTGATCGCGTCGTTGCGGAATACGCGCACGTCCATGCCGAGTTCGCCGAAATATTGCACGAGGTTGTAGGTGAAGCTGTCGTAATTGTCGATCATCAGCAGCATTTTAGGGCTATCTCCTTGAATCCATTAGACCCTGCCCCTGTAATCTGAAAATCTTATCCGGCTGCTTATCCGGTTTTTCTGACGCTGCTCATTTTTTGGGGGCTGGCGAGGGGTAAAGCGTTGTTCTGCGATTGGCGCATTATCGCCCGTCCTAGCACACTCGGAAAGAAAAGCAAAAGGGGCCTTGCGGCCCCTCGGTTTCCTGCTTGCATATCATGCTGCCTGCCGGTGCTGTTCATCGTTGGCCGGCGCGAGACCGGCCTGTTTCAGAATCCAGCCCTGCACGTCGGACTCTAGCCAGCCAGAGGCGTGCGTCCCGAGCTTGATCGGCTTCGGGAACTCATCGAGCTTGATCTTCTTGTAGATGGCCGACTTCTTCAGGCCGACCATTTCGACCACCTGGGGCAAACGGATGATGCGTTCGTTGGGGTTCATGCTGTCCATCCTTAGATTCTGTTGAGCCGACGGGCCAGACGATGGGCTGCCGCTTGGTTCCGGAATCTGGGATCAGATGAAAGCGCTACGCGCCGAGCGATGGCAGCGCCAAGGCTACGAGACAGAGCTTGAAGCCGCCGTCAAAGCCTGCCAGTGAAACAACCCCGTACCCGTGACTTCGGTCATTGGGTGCGGGGTTCTTTTTGCGTTTGTGCGACAGTATCAGGCCACGCTGATTTCAAGATGCCGCCCCATTGCATGAAGCGCTGCGGCGATCCCGTCAATGCGAGTGGTGTGACGCAGGTTGGTGAGGCGGTTCACTTCTTGTGGGGTGGTGTTCAACCGTCGCGCCAGTTCAGCAGGGCGGATGTTTTGTGTCACCATTTCATTGAGCAACAGAACCTTGGCCGACAAGCTGGCAGGAAGTTCGATGACGTTTTGCCCGCGCTTGGCCTTGGAAGGCACCGGCACGGCACGCTTGTCTTCAAAGTAGAACTCAAGGGCAGTCTCAAGCGCCTCTTGCGCCATTGCGAGAGCTTCCTCGACCGTATCGCCCTGGGTGATCGCTTCTGGAACGTCTTGAAAGGTGACAACAAAACCGCCGTCGTCTTTGTCGGGGGTGAGATTTACGGGGAATTTCATAGTGAGCCTCTTTCGTTATTTCAGACCAAGCTGCTTTTTGATGCATTCGACAGTTCCAGTTTTGAGGTCTGTGTTGTGCATCGGTATGATGGACTGCTTGCCGTTCAGGTAAACTTTCAGGTGTGAACCCTTTTGCGTTCCGAATGTCGCGCCTTGCTGAGTCAGCCACCGTTTGAGTTCTTTACTGTTCATGGCTCAAAGTATAAACATCATTGTTTATGTAGTCAAGCGCAATTGCAAACAATTTTGCTTATATTTTCAAGCTGGCGAGCTCGTCAATCCAGTCCGACCACGCCTGCATCATTTCCCGTCTCTCGGGCATGTATTCAGCGTGGTTGTAGGCTGCCTTCACCTTGTCGCGCTCCGCGTGCGCAAGCTGCCGCTCGATCAGTTCAGAGCGCCACCCCATTTCATGCAGCAGGGTCGATGCCGTCGATCTGAATCCGTGCCCCGAGAACTTGCCCAGGTAGCCCATGCGCTCCAAGGCACGATTGATTGTCGTCGCCGTCATGCACGTGTCCGGCGTCCGCAGGTTCGGGAACAGGAAGCGCCGGCCACCCGAGATCGTCTTCAGCTCGGTCAGCAGTACGACCGCCTGGCGCGACAGCGGCACGATGTGCGACTCCCCCACCTTCATCTGTTTTTTCATCTTCATTCGACCGGCCGGCACGCGCCACTCTGCCGCCTCAAGGTCGAACTCCGTCCATTCCGCCTTGCGCAGCTCTACCGTCCGTACGAACGTGCGCAGCATGAGCGTGAGCGCAATCACCGTCCCGCGGTATCCGCCATAGCTCCCCAGCAGCACCAGGAAGCGCGGTATCTCGTCTTTTTCCAGCGGTGGGTTGTGACGTACCGGTGCCCGCTTGATCGAGCCATAGAGGGCCGCTGCCGGGTCGCTGTCGGCGCGTAGCGTGGCCACGGCATACCTGAAAATCTGTCCAGACCACTGTCGAATCAGCACGGCGATGGATTGCGCCCCGCGTTTCTCGACCTCGCGAATGATCCCCAGCAAGTGCGCCGCCTTCACCATGCGGACCGGCAGCGATCCGATCTTCGGGAACAGGTCGCGCTCGACGTTGATCTTGACCTGGTTGTAGTAGCCCTCGGACCAGTGCGGCTTGTTCTGCTCCATCCACTCACGGGTGACAGCCTCGAAGGTGTTGGCATGCTCGCCCATCCTCTCCATGCGCTGGGCTTCCTTCGCGTGTGTCGGGTTCAGCCCCTGCTTCACATGCTCGCGCGCCCACTCGCGCTCGCGCCGCGCCTCAGAAAGCGAGACGCCCGGGTATTCGCCAATGGTGTAGATGCCTTCGCGCTCTGACGTGATCCAGTAGCGGTAGCGCCATATCTTCGCGCCCGATGGCCGCACATCGAGATAGAGGCCGAGTCCATCCGTCAGCCTGTAAGGCTTGTCGGTCGGCTTGGCGTTGCGGACTTTGGTGTCTGTGAGGGAAGCCATTTACCGGATAAGGGTTCCAAAAGAAAGGTCTTATCCGGTTTTTACGTGGCTGGCTATGGGCGGGTATATCAGCGATGGATGAAAACGCAGAAGCGGTGCAGGTCTTGGCTAGTTTTTGTGGACTTGCGCGGAACAATGCGGACTAGCATCGCTGTTGTCGATCATCAGCAGCATGGCGGTGTCTCCCTCAAAGCCGCGTGTCGAGGCCGTTTTCGGCCATTTCCGCCGCTCGCAGCATGGCGCGGGCCTTGTTCTGCGTTTCCATCCATTCGGCGTCGGGGTCGGAGTCGGCGACGAGGCCCGCGCCCGCCTGGACGTGTATCTGGCCGTCCTTGAGTACGGCGGTGCGGATGGCGATGGCCAGATCCATGTCGCCGTGAAAGCCGATGTAGCCGACCGCGCCAGCGTAGAGGCCGCGCTTGACCGGTTCCAGTTCGTCGATGATTTCCATCGCCCGCACCTTGGGCGCGCCCGAGACGGTGCCAGCGGGAAAGGCGGCGCGCAGGACGTCGAAGGCGTTGAGTCCGTCGGCAAGCCGCCCTTCGACGTTGGAGACGAGGTGCATGACGTGAGAATAGCGTTCGACAATGAAGCGTTCGGTGACTTTTACCGAGCCGGTTGCCGCCACGCGCCCGGCGTCGTTGCGGCCCAGGTCAAGCAGTTGCAGGTGTTCGGCGCGTTCTTTTTCGTCGGCGAGCAGTTCTTCTTCCAGTGCCTTGTCTTCCGCCGGGGTTGCGCCGCGCTTGCGGGTGCCGGCGATGGGCCGCACGATGACGTCATTTCCCTGAAGTTGCACGAGGATTTCGGGCGACGCGCCGACGACGTGGAAGTCGTCGAAATGGAAGTTGAAGAGGTAGGGCGATGGGTTGAGGGAGCGGATGGCGCGATAGAGCGCCATTGGATGTGCGGCGAAGGGTTTGCTCATGCGTTGCGACAGGACGACTTGCATGACATCGCCTTCGACGATGTATTGCTTGACGCGACGCACGGCGTTTTTGAAGTCGGCTTCGCCGAAGCTCGATACCGCCGGCGCGCCCGGGGCGCTGGCGTCGGCGGGAATCACTACCGGTTCGCGCAGACGGGTGAGCAGTTCGGCGAGACGTTTGCGGGCGCGGCGAAAGGCGCCCGGTACGTTGGGGTCTGCGTAGACGACGAGGGTGAGTTTGCCGGAGAGGTTGTCGACGATGGCGATTTCTTCCGAGAGCAGCAGCAGGATGTCGGGCGTGTTCAGTGGGTCGGGTTGTTTGCAGGGGCCGAGGCGCGGTTCGATGTGGCGGACGGTGTCGTAGCCGAAGCAGCCGACGAGGCCGCCCGCGAAGCGCGGCAGGTTGGCGCGTGGCGGCACTTTGATGCGCGCCATGAATTCAGCGATGAAGGCAAGCGGATCGCCGCCGTCTCGGCGCTCGGTCAGGCGGTTGCCGGTGAGGAGCAAGGCGGCGTCGCCATGGACTTCGATCCGGGTTGGCGAGGCGAGGCCGATGATGGAATAGCGCCCGAAGCGTTCGCCGCCCTGCACTGATTCGAGCAGATAGGTGTAAGGCTCATTGGCGAGCTTCAGGTAGATGGAAAGCGGTGTGTCGAGGTCGGCGAAGGTTTCGAGCGTGACCGGGATGCGGTTGTAGCCTTCGCCCGCGAGGGCGTTGAATTGCTCTTCGAGCATGGGAAAACTCCACGAGAGAAAACGGTATTCGGACGCTTGTGCGGCGCGGAGGCGCGCCGCAGGGTGACGAGTGGTTATTGGCCCAAAGGCCAGCGCCAAGCGGCCCGCCAGCGAAGCGGGAAGGCGAAAGCGGGCGCGAGGGACTTGTCGGTGTGCGTCACGGTGTCTTGTGGAGTGCGGTTTTGGGCGAACCGGCCCGAAACCGAAGTGCGAAGGATGGTAGCCCATCGGATTCGATGCTGTCCAGTTTCTCCCGCCCCGCGTATGCCGACAGCCGCATCTGGTAGAATTTTTGCCCACGAGGGAGGGAAAAATGGAAAACAGGCGTGTGAAAGTGTGGGACGCGCCGACGCGCCTGTTCCACTGGTTGCTGGTCACATTGGTCGCAACGGCCTTCGCCACGGGTTTCGTCGGCGGCAACTGGATCGAATGGCATGGCCGCGCCGGACTCGCCATCGTTGGCCTGCTGGTCTTTCGCATCGTGTGGGGCTTCGTCGGCTCCACCTATGCTCGTTTCACGCAGTTCGTTCCCGGCCCGGCGCGAGTGCTCGCCTACCTGCGCGGGCAATGGCATGGCCTGGGACACAATCCGCTGGGGGCGTTTTCGGTGCTCGGCCTGCTTGCGCTGACTGCGTTCCAGGTCGGCAGCGGCCTCGTCGCAGACGACAATATTTCCTTCACCGGCCCGCTCAAGGCGCTGGTGAGTCAGGACACTGCGGATTGGTTCACCGGCCTGCACCGTTTCAACGTGTGGTTGCTTGGCGGGCTGGTCGGCCTGCATGTGGCTTCCATCGTGTTCTATGCCGTGATCAAGAAGCATTACCTGTTGCCGCCAATGTTCAGCGGCTGCGCGACGACGGACGACCCCGCAGCGGAACCGGCGCGCGGCGGCGGCTGGTTGCCGTTCGTCGTGGCGGTGGCGCTCGCCGCCAGCGCGGTGTGGGTGGCAAGCGGCGGCCTTAATCCGCCACCGCCAGCACCGCCGCCGCCACAGGCAGCGCCCGCATGGTAGAAAAGCCGGACGTACTCAGCCAGCCCGCGCGGCGCGGCAGGCGTTGATCGCGTCGCGCGTAGTGAGCGCCGCCCGGCGCGCGGCGGCGGCAAAATCTTCGTCCGCGCCAGCGTAAAGAATGGCGCGCGACGAGTTGAGCGCCAGCCCCAGGCCATCGGTGGTCTGTCCGGCGGCGACAGTGGCGGCGACGTCGCCCCCCTGCGCGCCGATGCCAGGCACCAGCAGCGGCATGTCGCCGACGAGGGCGCGCACCCGGGCGATCTCGGCCGGAAAGGTCGCACCCACGACCAAGGCGCAATTGCCGCCGCCGTTCCATTGCGTGGCGACGAGCCGGGCGAGCCGCTCGTAGAGTTTTTCGCCGCCGACGTCGAGTCCTTGCAGGTCGGCCCCGCCTGGGTTGGAGGTGCGGCAGAGCAGGATGACGCCCTTGCCGTCCCAGGCGAGATACGGTTCCACCGAATCGCGCCCCATGTAGGGATTGACCGTCACCGCGTCGGCCCGGTAGCGCGCGAAGGCTTCTTCGGCGTACTGGCCGGCGGTGCTGCCGATATCGCCGCGCTTGGCGTCGAGGATCACCGGCACGCCGGGATGGCGGACGTGGATGTAGTCGATCAGTGCTTCGAGTTGATCCTCGGCGCGTTGCGCGGCGAAGTAGGCGATTTGCGGTTTGAAGGCGCAGGCGAGGTCGGCGGTGGCATCCACGATGGCGCAGCAGAATTCGAGGATCGCTTGCGGTCGCCCCGCCAGCGCCGCCGGAAAACGGGCCGGATCGGGATCCAGTCCGACGCAGAGCAGGCTATCGCGTTCCCGCCAGGCGGCGCGCAGATCGGCAACGAAACCCATGACTCACCCGCGCACGAAGTAGTCGAGCGCGAAGCCGGCAAAAACCGCCGCGCCCACCCAGTTGTTGTAGACGAAAGCGCGCCAGCACGCGGCACGTTCGCGGTGACGGATCAGGGTATGGACGCGCCCCGCCAGCGCCACTGCCGCCGCCATGCCGACGAGGAACACCCAGCCTCGCCCGGCCAGCAAACCGCCCACGGTGGTGAGCGTAAAGAACGCGGCATAGCAGAGCATGACTGCAAGCACGTCGTAACGCCCGAAGGAGATTGCAGAACTGCGGACGAGTCCGAGCTTGATGTCGTCGGCGCGGTCGACCATTGCGTAGGCGGTGTCGAAGGCGATCACCCAGAAAATATTGCCCGCAACCAGCAGCCAGGCGAGCGCCGGCACCGTGTTTTGTACGGCGGCGAAGCCCATCGGAATGCCAAAGCCGTAAGCAAAGCCGAGGTAGGCTTGCGGCACGGGCAGGAACCGCTTGGTGAAGGGGTAGCTCGCCGTCAACGCCAGCGCCACCAGCGCCAGCCAGAGCACCAGCCAGTTGAGCGACAGGATGAGCAGGAGCGCAATGACGAGCAGGAGCGCGGCCAGCCCCATGGCCTCGCGCGGCGTGGTCGCGCCAGTGACGAGCGGGCGCGACCGGGTGCGTTCGACGTGGGCGTCGAATTCGCGGTCGGCATAATCGTTGAGCACGCACCCAGCCGAGTGCATCAGGAAACTGCCAAAGGCGAAAATCAGCACCAGGTGCAGGGGCGGCAGTCCCCCGGCGGCGATCCACAGACCCCACATCGTCGGCCACAGCAATAGCGTGGTGCCCACCTGCTTGTCGAGCGTGTCGACCCGGATCAGGTGGGCATAGTGCGGTAAACGGGCAACGATGTTCATGGCGTTTCCATCCGACAGGGAACTGCTTATTTTACCGCAGCGACCGCTGCTTTATCTGCCTGAGCCTTGACTCAGGTTCGCCCCTGCAATCAGTCTGTCCCGGCGGCGTCGCTTTCCGTTGGCATGGCGCGCCAGTCCGGGCTGTCGATGACCTGCCGCATCACACGCTGCACGAGAATGGACATGCGCTTGCTGTTCAGATCGGGGTTGCGGACGGCGCGGATCATGAGACCTTCAAACATGGAAGCGACGATTTCGGCCATGGCGGCGAGGGTGGTTTCGTCGTCCTGCTTGCCGCCCGCCCGGCGCGCGGCGAGCAGGGTTTCGATCAGGCTTGCCATACAGCAGCGATCAGCAGCGCGCAAAATGTGAGCCACTTCCGGGTTGCGCGCCGCCTCGGTGAGGATTTCGAGCCGGAGCCTGGCAATGACCGGGTTCATAGCGTCACCCACCCCTTCGGAGGAGAGCCTGACCATCGCCTCGCCCACGTCGCGGGCAGCCCTCAGCTCGGCCCAGATGGCAATGAGGTGTTCAAGGTCGCGCTGCACGATGGCCGCAATGATCGCTTCCTTGCTGTCGAAATAATGGTAGATGTGCCCACCGCTCATTCCCGCCAGTTGTGAGATGCGGGCAATGCTCGCACCATGGAAACCACAGGAGCGGAAGCATTCTGCGGCGGCGTCGAGAATCTGGGTTCGCCGCGCGGCGGCGCGCGTACACTCCGGGGATGCGGCGGAAACGGAATCGTCGGTGATAGTAGGCATTTTTTCAGGAAAAGTCGGGTGTTTATGTACATTTTGATGCGAACGATGACTTGCACGCATTCGTACCCTAGCATAGAATGAACGTTCGATCTAGAACAAACGTCCGATTTTGCTCGACCACAGCAAGACAGTACCCGGTAGCACGCTTTCCCTCGTTTTTTGCGACAGTCCCGATTCCTGACCGTTTTCAGGTCGCGGGATCGGCTCCAGAAAGCGATGGCGCGCCGAACCTGACCCCACCTTACCCCGCGAGATTCCCATGACTATCCGTTTCCGGCAGTCGATCCTACTCACAGCGGCGCTTGCGAGCGCCATGATTTTGACCGCTTGCGACCGTTCCCAACAGACAGTCCAGGCGCCGCCTCCCCCCCCGGTCAGCGTGCTCGTGACCGCGTTTGAGCCAGCGCCGCTGGTGTCCGAACTGCCGGGGCGCACCACGCCCTACATGGTGGCCGAGTTGCGGCCCCAGGTTACTGGCATTGTCCAGAAGCGCCTTTTCACCGAAGGTAGTACGGTTGTAGCCGGGCAGGTGCTCTACCAGATCGACCCGTCGACCTACCGCGCCGCTTATGACAGCGCCGCCGCCAACAAGGCGCGGGCCGATGCCAATCTCTACAACGCCCGCCTGAAGGCGGATCGCTACGCCGAACTGGTCGGCATCGAAGCCGTCAGCAGGCAGGCCAACGACGACGCCGACGCTGCGCTCAAGCAGGCCGAGGCCGACGTGGCCTCGGCGCGCGCCGCGCTCGACAAGGCCCACATAGATCTCAACTTCACCCAGGTAAAATCGCCGATTTCCGGGCACATTGGGCGCTCGTCGGTGACGCCGGGCGCGCTCGTCACCGCCAACCAGGCTGCGGCGCTCGCCACCGTGCAGCAACTCGACCCGATCTACGTCGATCTGACGCAATCGAGCGCCGAATTGCAACGCCTGCGGCGCGATGTCGAACGCGGTGCGCTGTCGCAGGACGAGAGCAACAACATTCCGGTGCAACTGCTCCTCGAAGACGGCAGCCAATACGAAATGAACGGCAAGCTCGCCTTCTCCGAAGTGTCGGTCGACCCCGGTACCGGCAGCGTCACCCTGCGCGCCAGCTTCCCCAACCCGAAGGGCACCCTGCTGCCGGGCATGTACGTGCGTGCGCGCCTGGAACAGGGCCAGACCGGGCAGGCCATCCTGCTGCCGCACGCGGCGGTTAACCACGATCCGCGTGGCAATTCGGTGGTGATGGTGGTCGATGCCGAAAACAAGGTCGCGTCGCGTCCGGTGCAAGTGCGCGGCGTGCAGGGAGATAAATGGATCGTCGTCGGCGGTCTTGCCGCCGGTGAACAGGTCATCGTCGAAGGACTGCAAAAAGTCCGCGCGGGACAGACGGTGCAGGCTCAACCCTTCACCGCGCCGTATGCTCCGAACGGAGCCGCCACGCCCCAGGCTGTCGCCTCTGCTGCCGCCAATCCGGCCAGCCACTGAGGGGACAGCAAGACATGGCTCGCTTTTTTATCGACAGGCCCGTTTTTGCCTGGGTGATCGCCATCATCATCATGATGGCGGGCATCCTTTCCATCATGAAGCTGCCGGTGGCGCAGTATCCGTCCATCGCGCCGCCGACGGTGGTCATCAACGCCAGCTATCCCGGCGCTTCGGCCAAGGTGGTGGAAGAATCCGTCACCCAGATCATCGAACAGAAGATGACCGGGATCGACAACGTGCTCTACATGAGCTCCACCAGCGATTCCTACGGGCGCGCTGCGGTCACGCTCACCTTCGACGCCGACGTAAACCCCGACATCGCCCAGGTGCAGACGCAGAACAAGCTGCAACTGGCGCTGCCCCTGCTGCCGCAGGCCGTGCAGCAACAGGGGGTTTCGGTCGTCAAGTCGGCGCGCAACTTCCTGATGATCGTCGGTTTCGTGTCCACCGATGGTCGCCAGGACAGCGCCGACCTCTCGGACTTCCTCGTCGCCCGCGTCCAGGATCCGCTCACCCGCGTGACCGGCGTCGGCGAAGTACAGGTGTTCGGTTCCCAGTATTCGATGCGGATTTGGCTCGATCCGGACAAACTCAACAAGTTCCACCTGACGCCGAACGACGTGCGCAACGCATTGCTGTCGCAGAACACCCAGGTCTCGGCAGGTCAGCTTGGCGGCACGCCAGCGATGCCGGGGCAGGGCTTCACTGCCAGCATCACCGCGCAAAGCCGTTTGCAGACGGTCGAGCAGTTCGAGGCCATCCTGTTGCGCAGCGCCGAAGACGGTGGCGAAGTGCGGCTGCGGGACGTCGCCCGCGCCGAAATCGGCCAGGAAAACTACGGTTTCCGCGCCCTGCACAACGGGCGTTTCTCGGGCGGCATCGGCATCAAGCTCGCCGCCGGGGCCAACGCGCTGGACACCGCCGATGCAGTGAAGGCCAAGGTCGAGGAACTGAGCGCCTACCTGCCCGAAGGCGTCGAAGTGATCTATCCCTACGACACCACGCCGTTCATCCGCCTGTCGATTGAGGAGGTGGTGCACACCCTGATCGAAGCCGTTTTCCTCGTCTTCCTGGTGATGTTCCTGTTTCTGGAAAACATCCGCGCCACCCTGATTCCGACCATCGCGGTGCCGGTGGTGTTGCTGGGCACTTTCGGGTGCATGGCCGCCTTCGGTTTTTCGATCAACACACTGACCATGTTCGGTCTCGTGCTCGCCATCGGCCTGCTGGTGGACGACGCCATCGTCGTGGTCGAGAACGTAGAACGCATCATGAGCGAGGAAGGACTCTCGCCCAAGGAAGCCACGCGCAAGTCGATGGATCAGATCACCAGCGCCCTGATCGGCATCGCGCTGGTGCTGTCGGCGGTGTTCGTGCCGATGGCGTTCTTCGGTGGCTCCACCGGCGTCATCTACCGGCAGTTCTCGATCACCATCGTATCGGCAATGCTGCTTTCGGTGGTCGTCGCCATCGTCCTCACCCCGGCGTTGTGCGCCACCATCCTGAAACGGGTCGAAAAGGGCCACGAGGCGGGCGAAGGCAGCTGGTTCGGCCCCTTCTTCCACTGGTTCAACGGCATGTTTGCGCGCGGCACCGAGAGCTACGTGAGCACCGTGGGCAAAATCCTGCGTCACAAGGTGATTTTCCTCATGGTGTATGGCCTCATCATCGGCAGCGTGGCGCTGCTTTTCCATCGCCTGCCGACGTCTTTCCTGCCGGAAGAAGATCAGGGAATCATGCCGACCCTGGTGACGCTGCCGCCGGAAGCGACACAGGCGCGTACCCTGGAAGTGCTCGACAAGGTGCGTTCCTATTACAAGGAGCAAGACCCGCAGAAAGAAGTGCTCGATTCCGTGTTTACCATCGCCGGTTTCGGCTTCGGCGGCATCGGCCAGAACATGGGCATGGCCTTCGTCAAACTCAAGGACTGGTCGCTGCGCAAGCAGCCGGATCAGACCGTGCAGGCATTCGCACAGCGGGCGAGCCGGGCGCTGTCGCAAATCCGCGAAGCGCAGGTGTTCGCGGTGGTGCCGCCCGCCGTGCTGGAACTGGGCAACGCCGGCGGTTTCGACCTCCAACTCCAGGATCTCGCCGGACTGGGGCACGACGCGCTGCTCGCGGCGCGCAATCAGCTCCTCGGCATGGCCGCGCAGGACAAGCGCCTGGCCGGCGTGCGCCCCAACGGCATGGAGGATGCGTCGGAATTCACCATCGACATCGACAACGCCAAGGCGGGCGCTCTGGGCGTGTCCGTGGCCGACATCAACGATACCCTGGCGATTGCCTGGGGCGGCGTTTACGTCAACGACTTCCTCGACCGGGGCCGCATCAAAAAGGTCTACCTGCAAGCTGACGCGCCGGCGCGGATGACGCCGGAAGATCTCGACAAATGGTACGTGCGCAACAAGGCGGGTGAGATGGTGCCGTTCTCGGCCTTCACCGCCAAACGCTGGTCTTATGGCTCGCCGCGCCTGGAACGCTACAACGGTATGCCTTCGCTCAACATTCAGGGTCAGGCCGCGCCGGGGTTGTCCACCGGCGAAGCGATGAAGGCGATGGAGGAAATCGCCGCCAAACTGCCGGAAGGCGTCGGCTATTCCTGGACAGGCGTCTCGTACGAAGAAGTCCGCGCGGGCGCACAGGCGCCGGCGCTCTATGCGCTCTCGGTGCTGGTTGTGTTCCTGTGTCTGGCGGCGCTCTATGAAAGCTGGTCGGTGCCGTTCGCAGTCATCATGATCATCCCGCTTGGGGTGCTCGGTGCGCTGGTTGCGGCTTCCGGGCGCGGTCTGTCGAACGACGTCTACTTCCAGGTGGGCCTGCTTGCCACCATCGGTCTGTCGGCGAAGAACGCCATCCTGATCGTCGAGTTCGCCAAGGCAGAATACGAAGCCGGCAAGGGACTGGTCGAAGCCGCGATGCTCGCGGCGCGCATGCGGCTGCGTCCGATTCTGATGACCTCGCTCGCCTTCGCGCTCGGCGTGTTGCCGCTGGCGAAATCCTCCGGTGCGGGGTCGGGGGCGCAGAACGCCATCGGCACCGGCGTACTCGGCGGCACCATTTCCGCCACCACTTTCGGCATTCTCTTCGTGCCAATGTTCTACGTGGTCATCAAACTCATTTTCAAGGACAAGCCCGCGCAGGAGAACGCGGCAAGCGAGTCCTCCCTTCCCAAGACAGAGACGGTCAAACCATGACAACACCGATCCGCGCATTGTGCGCCGCACTGGCAGCGGCCAGCCTCGCCACCGGCTGCACGCTCGCGCCCAATTTTCAGCTTCCCGGCCTGCCGGTGCCATCCGCCTGGACGACGGCAAG
The DNA here is from genome assembly GCA_031289095.1 of Azoarcus sp. Taxonomy (GTDB): domain Bacteria; phylum Pseudomonadota; class Gammaproteobacteria; order Burkholderiales; family Rhodocyclaceae; genus WRNU01. The sequence goes on along the minus strand of JAITQD010000116.1, from coordinate 21,665 downwards.
CGCCGATGTTGCGGGCGCGCCTGCTGCCGAGCTGTCGTGGCGCGACTACTTTGCCGATCCCCGCCTGCGCGAGATCATCGACCTTGCGCTCGCCAACAACCGCGATCTGCGGGTCGCGGCGCTCAACATTGAGCGCGCCCGGGCGATGTACCGCATCCAGCGCGCCGACATCCTGCCCGCGTTCGACGCCGCTGGCGGGCAGAACGCCCAGCGCGTGCCGGGCAACGTCAGCCCCACCGGCGATGCGACAATCAGCCGCCAGTACAGCGCCACCGTAGGCGCTTCGTGGGAACTGGACTTTTTCGGGCGCATCCGCAGCCTGAGCGATCAGGCGCTGGAAAACTACCTCGCCACCGCAGAAGCCCGCCGTAGCGCGCAGATCAGCCTCGTCTCCGCAGTCGCCTATGCCTGGCTGGCCCTCGGCGCCGATCATGAACTGCTTGACCTTGCCCGCCGCACCTTCGACACGCAGCAGAAATCAGTGGAACTCATCCGCCGGAGTTTCGACGCAGGCGCGGCTTCCGCGCTCGATCTCGCCCAGGCGCGCACTGCCATGGAACGCGCCCGCGCTGACAGAGCGCGCTATACCGCCCAGTTCACCCGCGACCAGAACGCGCTTGCACTGCTTACGGGCGCGCCGGTGCCCGAGGCGCTGCAAGCCACGGCCCTGGCCGACGCCCTGGCCACCGTCGCCGATCTGCCAGCGGGCATTCCTTCCGAAGTGCTGGTCAGGCGTCCCGATGTTTTGCAGGCCGAACATACCCTGCGCGCCGCCAATGCCAACATCGGCGCGGCACGCGCGGCGTTCTTCCCGCGCATCGCCCTCACCGGCGGCGCAGGCACCGCCAGCCTCACGCTCGACGATCTGTTCGATGCGGGCACCGGCACATGGACGTTCGCGCCGCAGATCACCATCCCGATCTTCCATGCCGGCGCCTTGAAAGCCAACCTCGACCGCGCCGAAATCGAGCGTGACATCCAGGTGGCGCAATACGAAAAAGCCGTCCAGTCCGCCTTCCGCGAAGTGGCCGATGCGCTTGCCGACCGCGCCACCATTGCCGAACAGCTCGACGCCCGCCGCGAACTGGTCAAGGCCGCCAACGAAAGCTATCGCCTCTCCGAAGCGCGCTACCGCAGCGGTCTCGACAGCCACCTCATCCTGCTCGACGCCCAACGCTCGCAATACGCTGCCGAACAGGAACTGATCGCCACCCGTTTGACCGAGGCCGGCAATCGGGTCGAGCTCTACAAGGTCTTGGGCGGCGGCTGGAAGTAAAGGAGTTCCGCCCTCTTTCTCCAATGACAAAAAGGGGCCTTTGAGGCCCCTTTTTCAAAAGTGCGACGTGCGACGCGCGCCCGCTTATTTCACGCGGTTGCGGTATTCGTCGGTGCGGGTATCAATTTCGATTCTGTCGCCGATTTCGACGAAGGCCGGCACCGGCAGTTCAAACCCGGTGACGATGCGGGCCGGCTTCATGACCTTGCCGGAGGTGTCGCCCTTGACTGCGGGTTCGGTGTAGATGACTTCGCGCACCACGCTGTTGGGCAGTTCAACCGAGATCGCCTTGCCGTTGTAGAACACCACTTCACAGATGAGACCGTCTTCGAGGTACTTGAGGGCGTCGGTCATGTTCTCGGCTTCGACCTCGTACTGGTTGTACTCAGCGTCCATGAACACGTACATCGGATCGGCAAAGTACGAGTAGGTGACTTCCTTGCGGTCGAGCACGACGATCTCGAACTTGTCGTCGGCCTTGTATACCGACTCCGCCGGCGTGCCGGTGAGCAGGTTTTTGAGCTTCATCTTCACTACGGCGGAATTACGACCGGATTTGTTGTACTCGGCCTTCTGTACGACCAGCGGATCGCTGCCAACCATGATGACGTTGCCGGAACGCAGTTCTTGTGCGGTTTTCATGCTGTGATAACCCCGGGAGGCGGGTCGCCCCCGTTCGTCGAAAAATAAAGAGGCAGGATTCTATCCAGTTTTTTCAAGGATGTGTCGACAGAAACGCCACAGATTGACCGTAACGTCCGGTTGTGCGCACAAGCCTGTGCACCAGTTCCGGGCATGGCGTTCAAGTTCCGGCAATGCGCGGACGAAAGCCGGCCAGGCTGCCGCCGGGTCGCCACAACCGTTCCAGGCGCGCCAGAACGCCATAAGCGCGCTGGCCTCTGTCGTTTCCAGTCCGGCGCAATACAGGGCAAGAAACGCTTCCAGCTTCGCGTGATGAGCATCGTCCTTTTGCGGGTAGATGTGCCAAACCAGCGGTCGCGCCGCCCATTGTGCGCGAACGAAGGAATTTTCGCCTCGCACCATGTTGATATCGCAGTGCCAGAGCAATTCGTCGTAGCCATCCTGGTTCGAGAACGGCAGCACTGCTACCCGCAGGGCGTCACGCTGTGTCTGTCCGCCCGGCAGCAGATTTTCCCCAAGTGCCGCGTTCACGCCGGCCAGGATTCGCCCTTCGGGCACCAGCAGCAACAAGGGACGCTCGCCCATTTGCCAACGTCGCAGCAAGGCGGAAAGCATCGGCTGTTCATAACTGAACAGCGAAACCGTCAGCGCTTCCTCGTGCGGCAGTTTCACCCCGCGCGCGCGCAGCCAGTCCACACGCGCACGCGCCTGTTCCCGTGTGCGCCGGACGAGCAAACCCGGCTCGCGGATCAAACCCCCGGTGCCAGCGCTGAAGCCGGGGAAGAAAAAATACTTGACCAGGGCCACCGTCGTCTGCGGCGAAGCCAAACCATGGCAGCCCCGCACCCAGTCTTCAGCTGACAGGTACTCGAAATTGATCCAGACCGGCGGTGTTTTCCGCGCCGCCATCGCCCGCACGTGCACGGCAGGCAGCTCGCAGCCGAACACCTCGATCACCACGTTGGCTGGCTCCACAGCGGGAAAAGGCTCCACCCAGCGCCGCAGCTCAACGCCCTCCACCTCCACCCCGTCGCGCACCGCACCCGGACACACCCCGGCGAGTGTCGCCCAATCGTCCACCCAAACCCTCACCCTGACACCATGCCTCGCCGCCAGGGTGCGCGCCAGTTGCCAGCACACGCCCACATCCCCGTGGTTATCCACAACCCGGCAGAAAATCTCCCATCTAGGCAAAAAATCAGCAGCGAAAACACGCATCGTTTTAACAACCCGGTGGATGACTGGGGAAAACATTGTGAACAACTGGCTTCATCCGGTAAAAGGCAAAAAAGACCGACATTCCGCCAACAAGTACCGCCACAGTTATCCCTACGCTTATCCCGGCCCGGAAAAGCAGTAACCACGGGCGATATCCAGCTTATCCACAGCTTACGGCCTGATGTTTACATCTTTATCTTTTAAATTAAAGAACAACTATAAAAGACTCCACAAGCTGACATTTTGCCTGGACGAAGCAAGTGAATCCGCTTACGTCACCACGACGGTGCAGGTACACTGACGCCCTTTCAAACATGAACGGAGGCTCGTTCTTGCAATTTGAACACTTGCTTGCGGTCAATGGCCCCGACGAACCAGTGATGCTCAACCGTGAGGAACTGTGGTTCGGCCTTTTGTGCCGCGTCGAGGATGCACGTCCCTTTCTGCCCGGTCTCGAAAGCTGCCGGATTGTGGAACGCCGCCCTGACGAACTGGTGCGTGAGCTGCATTTCGGCTCAACGGTGATCCGCGACCGTGTGCGCTTGTCCGCTCTCGACTGGGTTCGTTTCGAGACCGAAACGATGCAGGAACATGTCGGCGGCAGTCTGACGATTCATATCGTCGAAGACGAAGCGGGTGTGTTCTTCCTGCGTTTCCGCTATGAGACGAATTTGCCAGAGCATACGGACGAGGAAACAAAATATGCAAGTATCGTACGTTCGGCCTATTATCGTTCCGATATAGACACTTTGCAGGCGATCCGCGTAATCGCCCGCTCAGGCCGCCCGCAATAAACCCACCCTCAACGGAAAGGATGTTTTGTCATGTGGTTCAGGAATCTTCAGTTTTACCGTCTTCCCGCTGGTTGGGACATTGCCCTGACGGAGTTCGAGGCGCAACTGGCGGCGCGTCCGTTGCAGCCTTGTGGCAACCAGGACATGGAATCGCGCGGCTGGGTTTCACCCAGGGACGACGATGCCCTGTTGCGTGCGGTCGATCGCCAGTGGCTGATTGCGCTTGGGGTCGAATCCCGCTTGTTGCCGTCCTCGGTCGTGCGTCAGGAAGCCGATGAGCGTGCGGCGGGTCTTGCCGAAAAGCAGGGTTTCAGGCTTGGGCGCAAACAGATGCGCGACCTGCGCGAACAGGTGATGCAGGAATTGCTGCCGCGGGCCTTTACTCGCCGCCGCCGAACCTGGGTATGGATAGACCCGATCGGCGGCTGGCTCGGCATTGACGCTTCAAGTCAGGCGCGTGCCGAAGAAGTCCTCGAATTCCTGCGTGACACGCTCGACCATTTTCCGCTTGCACTTTTGCGTACCGAGCTTTCGCCCGCCTCGGCGATGACCGGCTGGCTGGCTGGCGAAGCGCCAGCGAATTTCACCGTCGACCAAGATTGTGAACTGCGCTCGGTCAGCGAGGAAAAAGCGACGGTACGTTATGCTCATCATCCGCTCGACGGCGGTGAGATCAAGGATCATCTCGCGGGCGGCAAGCTGCCGACCAGGTTGGCGCTTACCTTCAACGACCGCGTGAGCTTCGTGTTGACCGACAAGCTCGAATTGAAGCGGCTCGATTTCCTCGACGTGGTGCGTGAGAATCTTGTTGACGGGGACGACGCAGAGGCGCTCTTTGATGCTGAATTCGCCTTGATGTCCGGCGAGTTTCAAAGATTGTTGCCGGCGCTGGTCGAGGCGCTTGGCGGGGAACAGGCAACGGAATCGCTTGCCGCGACGTCCGGTAATCCGCCGTTCTGACGTCTCATGCCGTCATGCTGTGCGTATTGCAGCATCCATTTATATTGCGCAACGCTTTACTTCTCACGTTGCAGGAATGACGGTGTGCGTGACGAGACTGCGTATCAGGGACAGTTTGCCATGGAAAAAATGATCCGCACCGGGTAGTACGACGACTGGCAAGTCCTGCGGTCGCGCCCAGGCAAGCACGTTTGCGAGGGGCACGGTGTCATCGGTTTCGCCGTGGATGAGCAGGGCCGGAATGCCTTTGGGAAGGGCGGGCGTCTCGTAATGGCGCTCATCGACGGTCGTCGCGCCTGTCGCAGTACCGACCAGTACGAGGTGACGTGGTGGCGCGTTGCTGGCGGCAAGCCGGACGGCAAGCCGTGTCTGCACATAGGCTCCGAACGAGAAACCGCCCAGAACCAGCGGTAAATCGCCCCAACGCGCCCGCGCCCAGGCCAGTACGGCAAACATATCCTCGCTTTCGCCATTACCGTGGTCATGGACGCCTTCGCTTTCGCCCACACCACGAAAATTGGGACGCAGGGCGGCGTAGCCGAGGTCGCGGAAGGTGCGCGCCAGGGTGTGCGCCACCTTGTTGCTGTTGGCCCCGCCGTAAAGCGGGTGCGGATGGCATACCAGGGCGATGCCCCGCACTGCGGTTGGCAGGTCGGCCAGGATTTCGATTCGTCCCGCCGCGCCCCGCGCGAAAACGGATTCAGAAGGAAGGGGACGGCTCATCGTGAAAAAGGCTCCATTTTTGCCGCGCCATACGGCCAGTGCCTCCCGTCATGCCACGCGTAATCCTTTGCGCAGGATGACTGTCAAAAGACGAGGTCATGGGTTTTCCACTCCGTTTTCGTCTTCGAGGCGTTCGCCGCGCCACAGGCCGAAGGCGGAAAGATAGACCAGTGCGGCGAAAGGCCACAGCGCCGCCACCAGCCGGGACAGGCCGTAAAAATTCGGGTAATTGGCGCGCTCGATGATGGTGGGGCTGCCGTTCAGGAAGTAGGGGCTTTCCGGCATCATGTTGACGAGAACGGTAGCGATCAGCAGACAGGTGCCGGCCAGGGCGTGCTGCGCCACTTTCGGCAGGCGCAATGCGATAGCGAGCAGAACGCCGCCGGTCAGCAGACCGTATTCGCTTCCCGCCGTCATCCAGATCAGGGGATTCGGCGGAATGAAACAGATGGCGGAAGCCGCAGTGTGCGCGCCAATGCCGAGCGCGATCAGCGCTACGGCCAGGATCGCGCCTTTCCGGCGCAGCATGCAGCGTGCGAACAGACCGACGGCAGTCATCATGCTGGCGGTTTGTGCGGCCTCGAAAGCGATGAGAATCCCGGCCTCGAAAGGCAGTGGCGGTGCGATGCCAAGCAACCGGCGTAACTCGCCGCCATCGAACAGCAGGCGGTCGGGAGTGACCTGCACGAGCAGCCAGAGCGCAATGAGGATCAGGCCTGCATCGCCGGTGCGGCCATCAATAATGTAGCGTTCGCGCCAACGCGCCAAGCCGCGCCCCGGCGCGAACAGCGCCTGCCCCCAGCGCGCGCCGGCCAGTGCGCCGATGAAAGCGCCAATAACGTTGGTGGCGATGTCGACATTGCTCGAGGTGCGCATGGGCAGGAACCCTTGCAAGGTTTCCAGGCAGAAACTGAGCAGGGCCGCGCCCAATACCGTAACGCCGATCTGCCGTTTTCCCGGCCAGCGGTACGGCAAGGCGGGAAGCACGGTCAACCCCAGCGGCACGTAACCAAGCACGTTGGCGAGCAGATCGCCGAAATTTGAATATTTTGGCCAAGGCGCTACCAGGTAGTCGAACACTGGCAACCCTTTCGTCTGCCAGCCGCTCATAGGGTGCAGACAGGCATACACCAGCAGGGCGATGTAGGCGATGGCGAGGTGGAGTGGCAGCGATCTGGCGGAAAACACTTGGTATGCGAAAAGGAATGAACGGGCAAGTCTAGCGGAGATTTTCAACAACCGTCGAATGGAATCGTTCGCGCCTTGTGCTTTCCACCGCCTCCCTTTCCGGCTAAAGTTCCGCGCTCCGTCACCACGCTTGCCCTTGCCGCCGTGCGTCCTTTGCGCCTTGCCAGAATCATTGCCGTCAGCCTGCGATTCGGTCTCGATCGCGTGGTTCTCGATGCTGACCCGAGCGGTCGCCTTGTGCGCTGGTGGAGCAGGGTATTCTTCTGGCGACGGTTCAATGAGCCGCGCGGTGTGCGCCTGCGCCGGGCGTTGGAGTCCCTCGGTCCCATTTTCATCAAGTTTGGGCAGGTGCTGTCGACGCGGCGCGATCTGCTGCCGCCCGATCTGGCAACGGAACTTGCGTTCTTGCAGGATCGCGTTCCGCCTTTTCCGACCGAGCAGGCAGTCGCTTTGCTGGAGGCGTTCTATGGACGCCCGGTCGATGAGGTCTTTCGCCATTTCGAGCGTACGCCGGTGGCGTCGGCCTCGGTGGCGCAGGTGCATTTCGCCGTGTTGCCCGACGGCACCGAAGTGGCGGTCAAGGTGCTGCGTCCCGGCATCGGGAAAGTAATCTCCAACGATCTCGATCTGCTTGAAACCGGCGCAACCCTGCTGGAAAAAGCCTGGCCAGAAAGCCGGCGTCTGAAGCCGTGCGAAGTGGTGGCCGAGTTCGGCAAATGCCTGCGCGACGAACTCGATCTCATGCGCGAAGCGGCCAATTGCGCACAATTGCGGCGAAATTTCAGGAATTCGCCATTGCTCGTGGTGCCCGAGGTGTACTGGGACTGGTGCGGCACCGGGGTGATGGTGATGGAGCGCATGCAGGGCACGCCGATTTCACAGATCCCTGCCCTGCTCGAACAGGGTATCGACCTCTCGGCCCTGTCGCGGGCCGGCGTCGAGATTTTTTTCACCCAAGTATTCCGCGACGGTTTTTTCCATGCCGATATGCACCCCGGCAATATTTTTGTGCACCCCGATGGCCGCTACGTCGCCCTCGATTTCGGCATCATGGGCACTCTCAGCGACATCGACAAAGATTACCTGGCGCGCAATTTCCTCTCTTTCTTCAAGCGCAATTACCGCGAGGTGGCGATCGCGCACATCGAGGCGGGCTGGGTGCCGGCGCACACCCGCGTCGACGAACTCGAAGCGGCCATCCGCACCGTGTGCGAGCCGATATTCGACCGTCCGCTCAAGGACATCTCCTTCGGCAAGACCTTGCTGCGCCTGTTTCAGACCGCGCGCCGTTTCGATATGGAAGTGCAGCCCCAGCTCGTGCTGTTGCAGAAAACCCTGCTCAACATCGAAGGACTGGGCCGTCAGCTCGACCCCGAACTCGATCTGTGGAAAACCGCCAAGCCGTTCCTCGAACGCTGGATGCACGAACAGGTCGGCTGGCGCGCCCTGCTGCGCGAAGTGAAAAGTGAAGCGCCTGGCTGGATGACCACCCTGCCGCGTCTGCCCCGGCTCCTGCACCGTTCGTTGCTCGAAGGGCATCAGCAGCGTATCGCGGTTCAGAACCGGATCGACGACATCGCCCGCGGTCAGCGCCGGAACGCGAATTTCATCGCTGTGCTCGGTGTTCTGATCGTCGCATTCGCGGCGTTTGAAATCTGGCGTTTCCTTGGATGAGCCGCGAGCCAGCTACGGTTTCGCCAATACGCCGCCGGTTTCTACCGCATACAGGAAAGACCGGAAAGGCAGGAAACACGGCAACGATATTTTTTACGATCCATCGGCACATTCGGCGCTAAACTGCCGCCGCTTTGATCGACGCCTTACCGGAATGACCGCCATGTTGCTCAAGCTCGTCGTTGCCTATCTGGTTGTGTCCATCTGTATCGGGCTTTTTGCTGCGGCAAGGGTGCACAACGCCCGCGATTACATCACTGCCGGACGCCACCTGCCGATGTCCGTGGTGCTGGCGATGGTGTTCGCCACCTGGTTTGGCGCGGAAACCGTGCTCGGCAATTCGGGGGCTTTCCTCAAGGACGGTTTGAGCGGGCTGATCTCCGATCCGCTCGGCGCCGGGACGTGCCTGATGCTGTTCGGGTTGTTCTTCGCCCTGCCGCTGTACCGCATGAACCTGCTTACGCTCGGGGACTTCTTCCGCCGCCGCTACAACCGGGGCATCGAACTGACGCTGTCGATCTGTATCGTCGTCTCATACCTCGGCTGGGTCAGCGCCCAGATTACCGCGCTCGGGCTGGTGTTCGACCTGCTCTCCGGCGGCAATATCGACCAGCGCACGGGGATGATGATCGGCGCGGCGGTGGTGCTGCTCTACACCCTGCTCGGCGGTATGTGGTCGGTGGCGGTGACGACCTTCGTTCAAATGATCGTGATCGTGCTCGGGCTGCTTTACGTGACCTGGATCGCCAACGGCATGGCGGGCGGCGTCGCTACGGTGATGGATCACGCCGTAGCGGCGGGCAAGTTCGACGTCTCCGGCCTGTCGGGGCGCGACATGCTCGCGCTGGCAGCCGGTTTCTTCACCATGGCGCTTGGCTCCATTCCGCAACAGGACGTGTTCCAGCGGGTCAACTCCTCGGGTAACGAGCGCACCGCCGTGTGGGGCACGACGCTCGGCGGGTTGTCCTACGCGATCTTCGCAATGGTGCCGATCTACCTCGCCTACACGGCGCAGATCATCGACCCCGCGATGGTGGCGCAGGTGACGGCGGAATCGGAGGGCGCCACGCAGAAGATCATGCCGCTTTTCGTGATGAACCATATGTCCTTCGCCACCCAGGTGGTATTTTTCGGTGCGCTGCTCTCGGTTATCATGAGCACCGCCTCGGGTACGCTGCTTGCGCCCTCGGTGACGTTCTCCGAAAACGTGCTGCGCGGCTTCATACCCGGCATGACCGATCGTCAGTTCCTGTGGGCCTCGCGCGCGACGGTGATCGCGTTTACGCTGCTCGTTACCGGCCATGCGCTCAGTTCTACCGCCACCATTCACGAAATGGTCGAGCGCGCCTACCGCATCACGCTGGCCGGAGCGTTCGTGCCGCTGGTGGCGGGTATTTTCTGCAAGCGCGTGAACAACCTCGGCGGCGCGCTCGCTGTCTGCCTCGGCTTGGGGGCTTGGATACTGGGGGAAATACTGCTCCATTTCAAACTCATTTCCGGCCTTATCGAGCCGCAGGTCTATGGCCTTGCGGCGAGCGCGACGGGAATGGCGCTTGGCATCGCCATCGGCGAACGTCCGGTGGACGCGTCCGGCGTGACTCCCGCCAGCGCGCAGGCAGCAACCAATTAGCGGCAGGCATGTCTGTCGCTCAGAACGAAGCCGGGAGGGTTTCTTTTTTCTCCCGGATTGTCACGGGCCGCTCTGAAGGGCGGGTTTCATAACCGGAATCGGTTTTACGATGAACACGAAAACGAAACGCAACATCGAACTCGTCTGCCCCGCTGGCGGCCTGCCGGCGCTCAAGGCGGCGGTCGACAACGGTGCGGACTGCGTCTATTTCGGCTTCAAGGACGCGACCAACGCCCGCAACTTCACCGGCCTCAATTTCGATCTCCCCCAGATCCGCGAAGGCATTGCCTACGCCCACCAGCATGGCCGCAAGGTGCTGCTCGCGCTCAACACCTATCCGCTCGCCCGCAACCAGGCGGACTGGAATCTCGCGGTGGATCGCGCCGCCGAACTGGCGGTCGACGCTGTCATCATGGCTGACCCCGGTTTGATGGCCTACGCCGCCCGAGTTCATCCCGGACTGCGGTTGCACCTGTCGGTGCAAGGTTCGGCGACCAGCTACGAAGCGATCAACTTCTATCACGAGCGTTTCGGCATTCAGCGCGTGGTGCTGCCGAGAGTGCTGTCGCTGGCGCAGGTCGAACAACTCGCGGTCAACACCCCGGTGGAAATCGAAGTGTTCGGTTTCGGCGGTCTGTGCGTGATGGTCGAGGGCCGCTGCGCCCTGTCGGCCTACGCCACCGGCAAGTCGCCGAACTGCAACGGTGCGTGTTCGCCGGATGCCTTCGTGCGTTGGGAACAGACGCCGCGCGGCATGGAAACGCGCCTCAACGGCATCCTCATCGACCGCTACGCCGACGGCGAGCGCGCCGGGTACCCGACTTTGTGCAAGGGCCGCTTCACGGTCAACGACGAAACTTATTACGCCATCGAGGAACCCGCCAGCCTCAACACGCTGGAACTGCTTCCCGATCTCGCTCGCGCCGGCGTGACGGCGATCAAGATCGAAGGGCGGCAGCGCAACCCGGCCTACGTCGCCCAGGTCACGAAAGTGTGGCGCGCCGCGCTGGACGCGCTTGCGTGCGATGGTGAACGCTTCGCTGCGCAGCCAGCGTGGCTGGCCGAACTCAACAAGGTTTCCGAAGGGCAGAGTCACACCTTGGGCGCGTATTACCGCCCGTGGAAATGAGCGAAAAAACTATGAAACTCTCCCTCGGCCCCCTGCTTTATTACTGGCCGCGCCAGCGCGTGTTCGATTTCTACGACGCGGTCGCCGCCAGCGACGCAGTCGACATTGTTTACCTCGGCGAGACCGTGTGCTCGCGCCGCCACGAATTGCGCCTCGACGACTGGCTGGAAATCGCCGCCCGCCTTGAGGCGGCGGGCAAGGAAGCGGTGCTTTCCACCCAGGCGCTGATCGAATCGGAATCCGACCTCAAAACCCTGCGCCGTATCGTCGAGACGGCGTTCCGCGTAGAGGCCAACGACATGGGCGCGGTGCGGCTGCTCGCCGCCGCCGGGCGCTGCGACTGGGTCGCCGGGCCGACGCTGAACGTTTTCAACCCCACGACGCTCGCGCTCCTCACCGCCGAGGGCGCGACCCGCTGGATGGCCCCGCCCGAGATGGCCGGGGAAAACGTCATCGACCTGCGCGAGGGCTTGCCCGCGCCGCTCGATACCGAAATCTTCGCCTATGGACGCCTGCCGCTCGCCTGGTCGGCGCGCTGCTTTACCGCACGCCATCACAATCTGCAAAAGGACGCTTGCGAATTCCGCTGCATCGAGGACGCCGACGGCATGCTGCTGCGCACGCGCGAGGGCGAGCCTTTCCTCAACCTGAACGGTATCCAGACGCAATCGGCGCGGGTCTACAACCTGCTCGCCGACCTGGCGCGTATCGAAGGTAATGCCGAAATCCTGCGTCTGAGTCCGCAAAGCGAACACACGCTGGAAGTCGCGGCGCTGTTCCGTGCTGCGCTGGATGCGCGCCTCGCTCCGGCGGATGCGTTCGCGGCCAGTCTGGCGCTGATGCCGGAAGGGCCGTGCAACGGTTTCTGGTATGGGCAGGCCGGGCTGGCGCAGGTGGCGGCGGACAGCGCACCGGCTGTTGCCGTGCCCGTTCCGGCATCCGGCGCCGCCGCGCCCACACCTGCATCCGTTCCCGAATTGCCGTTCGTTCGCCTGCTGCCCGGCGCGCTGCGCGAACGGTTGGCGCAACGTCTGCAAACCCTGCGTCTGCCGCCTTTCACCGTGCCGAAGCCTCTGGCGCGCTTGAGCGCCGTTTTGCCGCAACTGCCGCCGACGCTGGCGCTGACCACGGCGCTCAACCTCGCCCCGGCGTCGTTCCTGCCGCTCGCCACGTTGACGCCGCTTACGGGCCGCCACCTGCGCGTGTGCGTCACCGACGCCGGCCTGCGGCTCGATTTCACCCTTGGCGGCAACGGACGCTTCCATCCCTGTCAGTCCGACGATCCGGTGGATTTGACCATCTCCGCTTCGGTGCGCGATTTCATCGCCCTTGCTTTGCGCGAGGAAGACGCCGATACGCTGTTCTTCGGGCGGCGGCTTCAGATGGAAGGCGACACCAGTCTCGGGGTGCTGGTCAAAAACACTCTCGCCGCCACCGACTGGAGCGTTTTGCGTTCTTCCGCCTGAACGCCGCTTTCAGCGGCAGGCGAGTTCGGCCACGAAGCGCTCCGGCGTCACGATTCGGAAGCGCCCGCCCAGCAGGCGGTGGCGCGCGAGCTTGAGCAGCAGTTTGTCGCGGGTGAGCAGATGACTGGCGGCGGCGGCTCGGGAGATTTCGAGAAATTTCTGGTCGTCGCGGTCGCAGCATTGCGGCAATTCATACACCGCGCCAGTTTCGGGAAAAAACGCAAGACGGGCGCGATAATCAGACACCAGACGCGCCTGCGCTTCGGGGGTGATACCGAAACGCGGGCGTGTGAGCACGTCGCACAATTCGGCCAGGGCGTCCTCGCGGCTCGCAAGTGCGACGCGCCCCGCAGCGATGGCGGTGGCGAGTGGGACAAGGTTCCGGTCGGCGAAATGCCACAGCGCCAGCACCGTGTTGGTATCGAGTACGAGACGTGCGGGTTCGGTCATCGGCAGAACGAAAAAGAAACGGCGCGGCGGTATTCCCGCCGCGCCGTCGTCTGGGCAGGCCGGTTTTACAGACGGAACTTGACGAAAGAGCCGGGCGCTTCTTCCAGGGCTTTCAGATTGCCGCTGGCCGGATCGCGCGCAGCCACTTTTTCGCTGTCCTGACCGGTGATCCATTCCTGCCAATTGACCCACCACGAGCCTTCATGCTGCTGCGCCCCTTCGAACCATTCGGTCGATGTCGCGGGCAGCTTGTCCGCCGGATTCAACCAGTAGCCGTACTTGTTGGCGGCGGGCGGATTGACGATGCCGGCGATGTGACCCGAGCCGCCGAGCACGAAACGCACCGGGGCGGTGAAATGGCGCGCGCCCAGGTAGGTGCTCTTCCACGGCGCGATGTGGTCTTCCATCGCCGAGATGAAGAAACACGGCACCTTGATCTTGCCGAGGTCGATCGGTACGCCGTCGATTTCGATGCCGCCCGGTTCGACCAGCTTGTTTTCCATGTACATCTTGCGCAGGTAGAAGCTGTGCATCTTCGCGGGCAGCCGGGTGGAATCGGAATTCCAGTACAGCAGATCGAAGGGAAAGGGGTCTTTCCCCATCAGGTAGTTGTTGACCACGAACGACCAGATCAGGTCGTTGGCGCGCAGCATGTTGAAGGTGCCGGCCATTTCTGACCCTTCGAGATAGCCGCGTTCAAACATTTTCTTTTCGAGATTGCTGACCTGCCCTTCGTCGATGAACACGCCCAGTTCGCCCGGCTCGGAAAAGTCGGTGAGGGTGGTGAGGAAAGTCGCCGAAACGATGCGTTTTTGCTTCTTGACCGCGAGGTAGGCCAGGGTGCTGGCGAGCAGCGTCCCGCCGAGGCAATAGCCGATGGCGTTGATGTCCTTTTCCCCAGTCTGCGTTTCGATGGCGTCGAGCGCGGCGAAGATGCCTTCGTTCATGTAGGAAGCGAAAGTCTTTTCCGCCAGCTTCTCGTCGGGGTTGACCCACGAGATCATGAACACGGTGTGCCCTTGGTCTACGAGCCATTTGACGAGGGAGTTTTTCTCGCGCAAGTCGAGGATGTAGAACTTGTTGATCCAGGGCGGCACGATCAGAACCGGACGCTTGAACACCTTGGCGGTGGATGGCGTGTACTGGATCAACTGCATCATGTCATCCTGGAACACGACCTTGCCCGGCGAGATGGCGACGTTCTTGCCCAGTTCAAACGCCGAGGTGTCGGTCATCTTCACCCGCACGCTGCCGTGGCCTTCCTCGACGTCGCGCAGCAGGTTGTTCAGGCCCTTGATGAGGTTTTGCCCGTTGCTGCGCACGGTTTCACGGAACACTTCCGGATTGGTGAGCGCGAAGTTCGACGGCGACAGGGCGTCGATGTACTGGCGGGTAAAGAAATCGACTTTTTTCGCCGTCTGTTCGTCCAGTCCTTCGACGCCGTTGATCGTTTCGTGGATGTGGCGCGCCGTGATCAGGTAGGACTGCTTGACGAAATCGAACATGAAATGTTCTTGCCATTCCTCGTCGCGGAAACGCTTGTCGCTGCGCGCGGGAACGGCGACTGGCGCCGCCTGTATGCCGGCGAACCGCAGCATCGACTGTTGCCACAACGAGAAATAGTCCCACACCAGATTCATCTGCGCCTGCGCGAGCTTGTAGGGATTGGAGAGCAGGCGGGCCATCATGTCCATGAAAGCCTGGGCGATGCCCAGCTCGTCTGTCGGCGCCTGGATGCCTTTCTGGAGCTGGCGCTGTACGTGTTCACCGATCAGATGCGACGCACGGCGAGCGACTTCGGCGTAGGTCTTGGCGATTTCTTCGGGATTGGGCAGTTCGGAAACGGTTTGTTCTGGGGTAGTGCTCATGATCTTGTTAGCTCCTGATGAATATCAGTGTGAAACTGAAACGGCATAAAAGAACGGGCCGCTGCAAATCCAGGCAAAACTTATCCTTTCGGATAATCTCGGGAAAGTGCCGCTGCCGGGTGATGAAACTTCAGCAAACGATACGCTGTCCGGTTCAATCTGCGGACAGGCGAGAAAAAGCCTGGGCGACTTCGGGCGGAGCCTGTACCAGCTCAATCAGTACGCCCTCGGCGCCGATGGGAAATTCGTCATTGCCTTTCGGGTGCAGAAAAGTGATGTCGTAACCCGCTGCGCCCTTGCGGATGCCGCCGGGGGCGAAACGCACCCCTTGCGCGTTCAGCCATTCCACGGCGCGCGGCAAATCGTCGACCCACAGTCCCACATGGTTCAGGGGCGTGGCATGGACGGCGGGTTTTTTTTCAGGATCGACCGGCTGCATTAGATCGACTTCGACCTTGAACGGGCCGCTGCCCATGGCACAGATGTCTTCGTCGACGTTTTCGCGTTCAGATACGAAATTGCCCGTGACGCTCAATCCGAGCATATCGACCCACAGGGTGCGCAGCTTTTTTTTATCCTGACTGCCGATGGCGATCTGTTGGACACCGAGAATCCTGAACGGGCGCGGGGCCATGTTGCTTGTCTCCCTTGAAAGCGGTGGCGGGCTGAAAGGGCTTATTTTAACGTTTAGTCTCCGCCACGACAGTGTTTATTTCGCGGCATGGCGAGCCCAGCGGGCAAGAAACCTGCCTTTTCGCCGCAAGCATGAGGGAGATGCCGTCTCCGGACAGGATATTGGAATACCGGATTCCCTCACCCGAAATGAATGTTTTCGGGTGAGGGTGCCGTGCCCGGCGCGGAACCGTTCGTTCCTATTTGTCGCCGCCGGCTGCCGCCGACTTGCGTTTGGCGCGGGATTTGTCGTTCCCGGCAGTCGCCGCTTCGCTCGCCGTAACCGGCACCATCGCGTTTTCCGTTGCCTTGGCGCTCATCATGTTCCAGGGCCACAGGAACGGGTTGTTCTGGTCGGACGGCTCGGCCTCGGACTGTGTTTCCGGGTTGTGCGTCTGGCCTATGGCCTGAACCGTGGCAATTGCGGCGCGCTGGACGTCGAGTCCCTGGATGGCCATTTGCAACATGCTGAGATTCATTTTCAGCCAGCCCTCGACGGCCCGCATGTCGCCGATGCGCTTTTCAAGTTCGCCAACGTCGAAGGTTGGCGTCACCATGCCGGGCAACGAAAAGCCCATCCGGCCCCACATGTTGCGCACGAACTCAAGCGGATCATGGACTGCATGTTCTGTTGTCATTTGCTTTCCCTCCTGTGATTGTATGGTCATCTTACTCGCTGTGTGCAGGGCTGGCGCACACACCGGTACTGGTTTTCAAAGTGTGCGCTGCAAGCGCAGCGGTCTTTCGGCGGGTGGCAGGCGCCCGATGTCGTCACCGTCTTCCTGCGCGCTGCTGTCGCTTTTGATCTCCAGCACTTCCAGCACTTCGCGGCCAATGGCGCGGCAAGCCTTGCCAAGCGGACTCGGCAACTGTTCCGGAACCTGTTTTTGCAGCAGCAGCTTGGATGAGGACAGCGCCCCAACCGGCTTGAGGAGGCGATGCCGGTAAGCACCCATCAACTGTGTCACATTGCGGTCGGCGGCCTCGCGCTGCCAGGCGTTGGGCGGCCATTGCGACGGTACCGCATAGGCGCGCGGAAAAAGATCGAGGTCGCAGATGACGGTGCGGATATCCTCGTGCGAATCACGGAACGGCAGCAGCACGATGTCGGCCAGGGAATAGAGCTTGCGATCCATTTCGGTGCGGTTGCCAGCGCCATCGACGACGCCGATCCAGTCTCCGAGCGTGCGCAACTTGTCGATGACCTTGGTCAGGGCGTCTGCGTTGCGCGCATCGGCAGTGATGTAACGGCGGCCAGCGGGCGAAAGCGGCTCGCGGGTGACGTCGGTCAAGACGCAGGCGGCGCGGTGCCCGAGCAGACCCAGACCCTGACACAGCATATGCGAGAGGGTTGTCTTGCCGGTGCCACCTTTATTGCCGAGTACACAGATGATCTTTGCCATGATTCTGTCCTGGAAACGAGCGGAAAGGAAAAATCGCACCCTGACATTGTGGCCCTGCCTCTGTCGCCGCCAGGCGCAAAAAAACGGCGGTTCGCGGGGTCAGTTCGGCGTTTCGCGCCCAGCGGAAATACAGAAACGTCCCGGCAACCGGAAACCGTTCCTCGTGGTCGCGCGCCGCCTCAAGGGCCGCGTGCGCCGGGCGGACGCTTCACACCGAAGCTACCAGCTTGGCCGAACATGGCGTGTGCACTGTGACGCCTGTGCGGTCGTTTCTCGCTGGATCACGAGCGTCCTGGCCTGTGCAGGCGCAAAAAACCGCCGCCGGACTGGCGGGCGACAATGCCTTCCAGTTCCAGGGCGAGCAGGTGCACATGCAGCGCTTCGACGGCGATGCCGGTGGCGAGCGCCAGGCTGTCTATATCGCGCCCGGCGTCGCCGAGCGCCTCCAGTACGTGGACGGCTTCCGGCGCGAGGTTCGCAGGCATGCGGCCATACTCCGGGCGGGATTCTCCCGAAGTACGGCGCGAGCGCGGATTTTTGGCCCGGCCTGGCCGGGGCGGCAGTTCGTTGCCGAGGCGAGCGCGCAATTCTTCAAACACGTCTTCGGCGGATTCGACCAGCTTGGCGCCCTGGCGGATCAGGAGATGACATCCGCGCGTCAGCGGCGAATGGATGGAACCCGGAATGGCGAAAACCTCGCGTCCCGCTTCGGCGGCGGCGCGAGCGGTAATCAGCGAACCGCTGTTGAGCGCCGCCTCGACCACCAGCACGCCCAGCGCCAGACCGGCGATCAGGCGATTGCGGCGCGGGAAGTTGTGCGGCAAAGGCGGAGTACCGAGCGGAAATTCGCTGATGATCGCGCCGCGCGCGGCGATCTCGCGCGCCAGATCGGCGTTGCGCGCCGGATAGATGCGATCCAGCCCGGTGCCAACGACCGCCACCGTTCGCCCGCCCTCGGCAACGAGCGCGCCACGGTGTGCGGCGGTGTCGATTCCCAGCGCCAGGCCGCTGACGATGGTGAGCCCTGCTGCATTCAGGCTGTGGGCGAAAGCCTCGGCATTGGCTTCGCCCTGGGTGCTGGCGGTGCGGGAACCCACTATCGCCAGGGCGGGAAGCCCGAGCAAGGCGGGATCGCCCTTGACGTAGAGTACGAGCGGCGGATCGGCGATTTCGAGCAGGGGACGCGGGTAGGCGGTGTCGGCCAGGGTGAGGATGTGGTTGCCGGTCTCGCCGGCCCAGGCGAGCGCGGTTTCGAGCGCCGCCGGATTGGAACCGGCAAGCAGGGCGTTGGCCGCATCGGCGCCGACGACGCTGGCGATATTGGTGCGCGACTGGGCAAAAACCTGCTCCGGCAGGCCGAAAGCAGCAAGCAAACTGCGTTGCAGCTTTGGGCTGACCGGACTCAGGGCAAAACGAAGCCATGCGGCAAGCTCCTCCTCGGGAACCGCCGCTCCGGCTTGTGCTTCAGGGGTTGCGGACGGCGTCGCCAACCGTTGCCTGTCCCTCTGTATCCATGATCAGCGCATAGGATACATGATCGAAGACGCGAAATACCATCGCTGACCCATAACGCTTTTCTGGCAGGCGGTACGCCTTGGAATTCGTGTCTTCCCTGCTGACCGCCGTGCCGCGGTTGCGGAACAGCGCGAGCACGTTGCCCGGTTCCAGGCCGTCGAGCCTGCCAGCGTTGAGTGTGATCACGCTGAGTTTGCCGGTTTCAACCACGCCGCGATGGATCGAAACCAGGCGGGCGTCGATGATTTCCTTGGGCGCATGTGGCGCATAGGAGAAGATCAGGTTGCCCTCGGTCGGCAGCATCACGTCGCCTGTGCCGATTTCTGCGACGGCTTCGACGATTTCGAGCGTGGTCGGATTGGTGCGCTCGGTGACGCGTGCGGAACCCAGGTATTGCGCCTCGAAGCCGAGCTGCTTGTGGCTGACCGGATCGACGAGCGGCATGCCGCGCCGGAAGATCGTCCACTTGTCGATGCTGTCGCTCACGTCCCTGGCGAAAATGGTGTCGCCCTGCGCGAGATAGAGGCGGCTGCTTTCGGTCGCGACGATGGTGGCCGCGCCATTGGGCACGGCGCTTTCGATGATCAGGGGCCTGGTGAGGAAGGGCGCGATGGCCTTCAGCGGAATGGTCGAGATGGCCTCATCGACCGGCGTCTGGTAGACCTTTGGTTGTAGCTTGCCGTCGCCGAACGCCAGACTGTCGGAGGCGTTGCTGCCGCCGACGGCCTTGCCGAGCCGCAGGTACGGCCCGCTACGGTCGAGAAAGACGGTCTGGCCTGGGTAGATGAGATGCGGATTCCTGATTTCGCTTTCGTTCATTTGCCAGACTTCAGGCCACCGCCAGGGTTCCTTCAGGAAGCGGCCTGAGATGCCCCACAGGGTGTCGCCTTTCGTCACGGTATAGGAATCCGGCGCGTCGGCGGCGATCACCGGTGGCGCGGCCTGGACGCTGGCGCAGGTGAGGGCAGCGATGCCGGAAACAAGAAAAGATATAATTCTGGACATTGTACGTTTCCTGTCGGTGCGGGTCGCTTCCCGATGAACCTGCGGTACACTGCCGGCCTTTTTTGCTTGCGCTGGGGGGCGACGACTGATTGAACATGGGAACTTCAGGCGTGACACACGCCGACCCATGTTAGAACGCGCGCAGGATTATGTTCGTGACGATTTTCTTCATCTGGTAAGGCTTTATGGCTCTTTTGCCCATTTTACGCTTCCCCGATTCCCGTCTGCATATCAGGGCCGCGCCGGTCGATGTGGTGGATGATTCGGTCAGACGATTGATCCGCAACATGGCCGAAACCATGTACGCGGCGCCGGGCATCGGTCTGGCGGCCACCCAGGTCGATGTCCATCGCCGCATCGCGGTCATCGACGTGAGTGAGGATCGCAGCGCTCTGCTGGTGCTCATCAATGCCGAGATCATCGAACGCGCGGGTGAATGCGACAGCGAGGAAGGCTGTCTCTCCGTGCCCGACGTGCGCGAAACGGTCAGGCGCGCCGAATGGGTCAAACTACGGGCGCTCGACGAAAACGGTCAGCCGTTTGAATTGGAAGCCGACGGCTTGCTGGCGGTATGTATCCAGCACGAACTCGACCACCTCGACGGCAAGGTGTTCGTCGAGTATCTCTCGCGTCTCAAATTGGGCCGCATCAGGGCCAGGCTGCTCAAACAGGCACAGGAAGACAGGGACGCCGCGACCTGATTCGCTTGCCGATGTCCTGTTTTTCATATTTCCCGCAGGAAGACTACCGATGACCTCCTCTCTGCGAGTGGCTTTCGCCGGCACGCCGGATTTCGCCGCGTGCGCCCTTGCCGCGCTCGTCGCCGCTGGCTACACGGTGCCGCTGGTTCTCACCCAGCCTGATCGTCCTGCCGGGCGGGGCATGAAACTCACCGCCAGCGCGGTCAAGAAACTCGCGTTGGCGCACGGTCTCGCCATCGCTCAACCCGAGCGCCTGCGCGACGAAGCACAACGCGCCCGCCTGACGGCTTGCCACCCAGACGTGCTGGTCGTGGCCGCCTATGGACTCATCCTGCCGCCGGAAGTGCTGGCGTTGCCACGGCTCGGCTGCCTCAACATCCACGCTTCGCTCCTGCCGCGCTGGCGCGGCGCGGCCCCGATTGAGCGCGCCATCGCGGCGGGCGACCCCGAGACTGGCGTCACCATCATGCAAATGGATGCCGGTCTCGACAGCGGCCCGATGCTGTTATGCCGAACGACTGCGATTGCCGGCGACGATACCGCTGCCAGTCTGCATGACAGACTCGCCCGTCTCGGCGCAGAAGCTATCGTCGATGTCCTGGCGCGGCTGGCGGACGATGCGCTGCCGGCCACGCCGCAGCCGGATGAAGGCGTGACCTACGCCCGCAAGATTTCTCGCGCCGAAGCCGAATTCGACTGGCGGCGACCTGGGCGGGAACTGGCGCGCACGGTGCGGGCGTTCGACCCCTTCCCCGGCGCGTTCGGGAAGGTGCGCGACACGGCGGTCAAACTGTGGGCGGCGCATCCGGTGCCGGAGCGGGGTGAACCGGGCGTCATCCTGCGCGCCGATGGCGCCGGGGTCGTGGTGGCCTGCGGCGAGGACGCCCTGTGTGTCACCGAACTGCAACGCCCTGGCAGCCGGCGTCTGCAGGTGGCGGAGTTCCTGCGCGGTTTCGCACTCACCGCCGGCGACCGTTTCGCGTCGCCCATGGCGGCGGGGGCTTGAATCTGCCCGCGTTGCCCTCATCTGCTTTATCGTTATCGCTCCCATGCAAGATTTGATGAGGGAAAAGCATGTTTGGCAACTGGCTGAAAACTTCTGTCCTGATGGCAGGCATCGTCGCCTTGTTCGGCGTGATCGGCGGCGTGCTCGGCGGCCAGCAGGGCATGTTGATCGCACTCGTTTTCGGCGGCGCCACGAACCTGTGGGCCTACTGGTTCTCCGACAAGGCTGTGCTGAAAATGTACCGCGCCCGACCGGTCGATGCCGCCACCTCACCCTACCTGTACAACATCGTGCGTGACCTGTCGCAGCGCGCCGGACTACCGATGCCCAAGGTCTACATCATCG
>JAITQD010000093.1 GCA_031289095.1 Azoarcus sp. | reverse complement strand
ATCTGACTGTGGGTGGCCATGGTAAGAACCTTGGTGACCGAATCGCACAAGCTGACGAGCACGTCCTCGGTGCCGAAAACGACGGTTTTTCCTGATGGGGTCATGATGTTATCGCCGGTTGTCTGTTCCCGTTCACCCGCCTGATCGTATCGCGCCTGGCGCTTCCGCGACGGGGCTTGCAAGCCGCAAAAGTCATGTATAACACAGTTGCGATCGGAGAAGCGCAAAAAAAAGCGCCTCCTGATGAGGAAACAGGAGGCGCTTGAGCCAGATTCGCGCTCAAATGGGTGTTCAGGCAGAACGAGATCGGGTGGCTGGCCGCAATTAAAGCAAAGCGGCGATGTTTTCGTCGATTCCTTTCCGCTTAATAGGCTACTTCCGAGATTTCGCGCAACTCGTCGGCCGTCGTGTGGCCGAGGCCAAAAAACTCGATGTACGCGGGGATCATTTCGTAGAGCATGTCGGCGCCGATCTGGTAACGGCAGCCGCGTTCGCGCGCCGCTTGCAGCAATGGCGTCATCTCCTGCTTCATGACCACCTCGCCGACGAAGGTCGCGGAAGACAGCCCACCGATGTCCATCGGCAGGGGATCGCCCGGCAGTCCGAGCGGCGTGGCGTTGACCACCAGGTCGTAACCGGCGGTCTGGCTGGTCCCGGTACGGGCCGTGAGTTCCGGATAGTGCCGATGCAGCCTGTCGACCAGGCCCGCCGCCGATTCCGCGAAGGTGTCGTGAACCGTGATGGCCGCCACCCCCGCGGCGGCGAGCGACGCGGCGATCGCCGAACCGACGCCGCCGGAACCGACCACCAGGCATTTCGCGCCGGCGAAGCTGAACCCTTTGCGCTTCAGGCCGCGCGTAAAGCCCTCGCCGTCGAACATGTCGCCGAACAAGACGCCGTCGGGACGCTTCAACACGGCATTGCAGGAACCGGCGATCCGGGCGGCCGTGGAAAGTTCGTCGACCAGTCCGGCCGTGGCGATCTTGTGGGGCATGGTGACCGATACGCCGGGGACATTGGTGAGTTCGAACACGGATTTCATCACCGCTGGATAGTTCTCGGGTTTGACCCCCATGGGGATGACCAACGCATCGACACCGTTTTTCTCGAACCACGGGTTATAGATGAGCGGCGCCTTGACGGTGTGCACGGGATAACCGAACAGGGGCAGCAATTGCGTTTTGCCAGTGACCATTTTCGCGCTCTCCGGATGCGATTCCCGTTTTCCATGCGTTCCCGTGACGGGAAGAAACAGTTTCGTTTTTGCCGGAACGATGCCTGACGAGGTTCCATTGGCCGCGGACTATAGGGGAAAGCGGTCATCGTGTAAATAAAATGATGGACATAGTGTCTATATGAATAATCATATAATTACCCTTGTCCGCGCCCGTCATGCCCATCGTGCCCGCCATGTTCGCCGCGCCTGATGGCTTCTTACAGGGTCAAATCCGAAAGAACTTGAATTTTCCGGAGTTTTCGGGATAGAATCGCAGACTTTCTCCCCGAGACCAACTGGAGTAACGATCATGGCACGTGTCTGCCAAGTGACGGGTAAACGCCCGATGGTTGGGAATAACGTTTCCCACGCCAACAACAGGACGAAGCGCCGCTTCCTGCCGAACCTGCAATACCGCCGTTTTTGGGTCGAAAGCGAAAACCGCTGGGTACGCCTGCGCGTATCCAACGCCGGTTTGCGCATCATTGACAAGAACGGGATCGATACCGTGCTCGTCGACCTGCGCGCACGCGGTGAAATCTGACAAGGAGCCATAGCCATGCGTGAAAAGATCAAACTCGAATCGACCGCCGGAACAGGGCATTTCTACACCACGACGAAGAACAAGAAGACGACGCCGGAAAAAATGGAAATCAAGAAATATGATCCGGTTGCCCGCAAGCATGTCGCTTACAAGGAAACCAAGTTGAGATAAGCTTCCTGGCCGGTTCGGGGTTCAAAAAAGCCTCGCGCGCCGCGAGGTTTTTTTTGGGTCAACGCCCTTCATGAAAATCCCGATTACCATCAACCAGAACCAGTTGCTCGATGTGCTGCTGAACGTCGCCACCGTCCGTCCCGTCTTTATCTGGGGCGCGCCGGGGATCGGCAAATCTTCCATCGTGGAGCAATTCGCGGCGGAATTCGGGCTGGATTGTATCTCGCTGCTGGGCAGCCAGCTCGCGCCGGAGGACATCATCGGCGTGCCGCAAATCATCGACGGCAAAAGTGTGTTTTGCCCGCCGCGCATGATTGCGCGGGAAAAACCCTATTGCCTGTTTCTGGACGAACTGAACGCCTGTTCGCAGGAAGTGCAGAAAGCCTTTTACAGCCTGATCCACGACCGGCGCATTGGCGAATATCGCCTGCCGGAAGGTTCCATTGTCATTGGCGCGGGCAACCGGGCGCAAGATAGCGCCATTGTAAAGCCCATGTCCTCGGCGTTGATCAACCGCATGTTCCATGTGGAATTGGTGGCCTCGCACCGCGCCTGGCTGGAATGGGCCGGACAAAGCGGCATCCATCCGTTGATCCTCGAATACATTGGTCTGCGTCCCGACCATCTCTGGCGGCAACCGCCCAAGACCGAGGAGCCGTTTTCCACGCCGCGCTCCTGGCATATGCTTTCGGACGCGCTCCACAGTTTCGGCGACAAAATCGACGACCGCCAGCTTGAAATCCTGGCCTGCGGCTGTCTTTCGCCACACCACGCCACGCAGTTTCGCGCCTTCATCAAACAAATCCGCAACCGCTACGCGCTTTCCGCGATCATCGACGGTGAACAAAAATGGCCGCACGCGCCGGAAGATCGCGACGCGCTGTATTTTCTGGCGCAAAGTTTCCGTTCGCAACTGATCAAGGAATTGCCCGCGGACAAGAACAAACTTTCGGCCAACACGCAAACTTTCTCTTTTCGCGCCAAGGCGCTGGTGAAAGATTTGGCCCATATCAGTCTGGAAATTGCGCAAATGACCGTTGCGGCTGAAGAAGGAGAGTCCTTGCCCGACTGGTTTATCGTGGAAATTGTGCGCGATCTGCCGCGATTGGCTGAAAAAAGTAAGTAATGGTTTCCAAAACCAGACAACAGGCGAAAGACAAAAACGATGTTGCGCTGAAGAATTTTCAGGCGGGATTGGAAATGATCAAACAGCATCCAATTTTTTCGGCGCTGTTGGAGCATGCCCATGTTTATCGCGAGAAAGACATGCGTTACCCGAAAGAGGGTTTGGCGCGGATCAGTCGGAGTGGAGACCTCTTTTGTCACCCGGAATTGCGCCTTGAACCGGAAGTCTGGGCGCGGGTGTTGGCGCATGGCCTGCTGCATCTTGGCATGGGGCATTTTGTCGAGAAGGAACAGCCAAAATTCTGGAATATCGCCTGCGATCTGGTGGTCGAAAAATTTCTGACCGATTTGAAGTTTGCCAAACCCGTCAACGAAAACCCTTTGCCGTCCGGCATCAACGATGAGGAACGGCTCTATCGGCGCTTTTGCGAAAACGGCGTTGGCGTGGAATACATGGGTTTTGGCACGGCGGGCGGTAACGAACCGGATATGATTTTTACTGAAATCGGCAACCATCCCTGGTATCGACCGCTCAACTGGTCAGCCGTCTTCGCCGCCGGCCTGAATAACGCCGTGCATAGCGCGGTCAGTGTGGCGGCGGGCTATCAGGACACGCTTTCCGGCAAGATTCAGAATCTCTCTGCCGCCGCCCGCGCCAAGGAATGGTTCATTGCCTCCTATCCCTTGTTGGGCGCAATTGCGGCGACTTTCAAACTGATCGAAGACCCGCTGATCTGCCAGCGCATGGATATCCGCATCGCGGCGATTTCCTGCGGGATGCAGGAGATTTACATCAATCCGGCGGCGGGACTGAATCAGGAAGAAATGCGCTTTGTCATGGCGCACGAATTCCTGCACGCCGCCCTGCGCCACGATGCCCGTCATCAATGGCGGGACGCCGAACTCTGGAATGTGGCCTGCGACTTCGTGATCAATGCCTGGCTCACCGAAATGGGACTGGGCGAACGTCCGTCCGGCGTTCTCTACGACGAACAATTCAAGGGGCAGCACGCCGAGGCGGTATATGACCGCATCGTGACCGACGCGAGAACCTATCGCAAACTCGCCACCCTGCGCGGCGTCGGTTTGGGCGACATCCTGCCCGGTAACGGCCACTGGTGGGAACGTGGCGACGGCATCGACCTGGACGCCTTTTACCGCCGCGCTCTGGGGCAGGGCTTGAGCTACCATCAGGAACAGGGACGCGGCACTTTGCCGGAAGGCTTGATCGAGGAAATCCGCGCCCTGAGCCATCCGCCGATTCCCTGGGATGTGGAATTGGCGCGCTGGTTCGACGAAATGTTCGAGCCGCTGGAAAAAATCCGTTCCTACGCGCGGGTCAGCCGCAGGCAGTCCTCCACGCCGGACATTCCGCGCCCATCCTGGACGCTCAATCCGGCGGCGCTGGACGGGCGCACCTTCGGCGTCGTGCTCGACACCTCAGGCTCGATGGATCGCGGTCTCCTGGCTGCTGCACTGGGCGCGATTGCCAGTTACAGCATGGCGCGGGATGTGCCCGCCGCGCGCGTCGTGTTCTGCGATGCCGAAGCCTATGACCAGGGCTACATGAAACCGGAAGACATCGC
>JAITQD010000088.1 GCA_031289095.1 Azoarcus sp. | reverse complement strand
CACTATCCTGCAAGCGACGCGCTCCCCCGGCAAATCGTTGGTCTACCTCGGTTCGCTCCTGTTGGCGCTGGGTGTGTTCGCCATGCTCTACATCCGCGAACGCCGGCTGTTCGTGCTGCTCAAAGACGATGAGGCGCTGCTGGCGATGTCGTCAAACCGCAAGACCATCGACGTGGAAGAAACTTTCGCCCGCCACTGCGACGGCCTGGCCGCCGCCCTCGGCGCTGCGGCTCCACGCAACTGACTCATGGAAATTCACATGGAACTGGCTTCTTCTCCCGTTTCCGTCACTGGCGAAACCAAAACCGCCCCGGCAATGGTCTCCACCCATGTCGGCTGGTTAAAACGGCGCGGCTTCGGCGACTGGTTCTACGCCCTCGCCCTCGTCGCTGGCGCGGTCGTCGCCTTTCTGCACTACGGCGACGCGATGGACGGTTTTGAAGCCGCCATCCTCATTCTGCACGTTCCCATTCTCGTCGCCCTTGGTTGGGCCTGGCGGCCATTCCGTCCTTACCTTGCCGCCGTGGCCGCGCTGGCGCTGGCGGGCATCTGGCTCTACCACGGCGAGCTTGCCCGCGCCGAGCAGGTCTTTTTCCTCAAGTATCTGCTGTCGAGCCAGACGGCGATCGCCTGGATGAGCGCCTGCTTTTTCATCGCCACCGGCGCGTACTGGCTCGGACTCGTCGCGCGTTCCGATTTCGCCGAACGCACCGGCAGCGCCCTTGTCTGGGCCGCCGCCGTCATGGGCACAGCCGGGCTGTGCGTGCGCTGGTACGAGTCTTACCTGCTCGGCCCGGACATCGGCCACATCCCTATCAGCAACCTGTACGAAGTCTTCGTCCTTTTCAGCCTCGTCACCGCGCTGCTCTATCTGTTCTACGAAGGCCGCTACGCTACCCGCAGGCTGGGCGCGTTCGTGCTGCTGGCGGTCTCGGTGGCGGTCGCCTTCCTGCTCTGGTACGCCTTCACGCGCGAGGCGTACCAGATTCAGCCACTCGTACCGGCCTTGCAGTCGTATTGGATGAAAATCCATGTGCCGGCCAATTTCATCGGCTACGGCGGCTTCGCGCTTGCTGCAATGGTCGGCGTCGCCTGGCTGTTCGAGGCCCGTGGCGTGTTCGCCAGTCGTCTTCCCGCGCCGCATGTGCTCGAAGACGTCATGTACAAGGCCATCGCCATTGGCTTCGCCTTCTTCACCATCGCCACCATCCTTGGAGCGCTGTGGGCGGCGGAAGCCTGGGGCAGCTACTGGTCGTGGGATCCCAAGGAAACCTGGGCCCTGATCGTGTGGCTCAATTACGCCATCTGGCTGCATATCCGGCTGACGAACAGCCCGGGTGGCCGGCTGAAGAACTGCCAGCGCCGCATCGAGGCCCTGGAAAACCAGATCGGACAGGCCGCTGGCGACGATGCCGGGCACACCGGACTCCGCGCCCAGCTCGCGGAACTGATAGCGCAGGAAAGCACCTTGAAGCGGCAGGGCGGCAAGGAAAAAGCCATACTGGCCTGGTGGGCGGTGGTCGGGCTTCTCGTCACCACCTTCGCCTTCCTCGGCGTCAACCTATTCCTTTCCGGCCTGCACTCCTACGGTTCTTTATGATGACGCCTGACGGTCTCAAGAAAGCCGCTGCGCTTGCCGCGCTCGCCGAACTTGAAACACTCGCACCGGGAAGCATCGTCGGCGTCGGCACCGGCTCCACCGTCAATCATTTCATCGACGCGCTCGCTGGCAGCGGCGCGCACATCGGAGGCGCGGTTTCCAGCTCCGAGGCGAGTTCTCAGCGGTTGGCCGCGCATGGCATTCCGCTCGTCAGCCTCGACGAGGTCGACGCCCTACCCATCTACGTCGACGGCGCGGACGAGATCGACCACGATTTCAACATGATCAAGGGCGGCGGCGCGGCGCTCACGCGCGAGAAAATCCTCGCCGCCGCCGCGCGACGCTTTGTCTGCATCTGCGACGCCAGCAAACGGGTCACCGTCCTGGGGCGTTTTCCACTGCCGGTCGAGGTCATCCCGATGGCCCGCGCCCAGGTCGCGCGCACGCTCGCCCGCCTCACCGGCGGCGATGCGCGCTGGCGCAAGGGTGTCGTCACCGACAACGGCAATCACATTCTTGATGTTCACGGCCTTGCCATCGCCGAGCCGCGCACCCTGGAAAGCGAACTGAACCAGATCGCAGGTGCTGTCACCAACGGCCTGTTCGCGCGGCGCGGCGCGGATGTGCTGCTGCTCGCCACGGAAGCGGGCGTGCAGCGTCACGAACGTCAATCCGCCGCGAGCAGCCGGTAAAGCGACATCAGCATTCCCGCCGTCGCGCCCCAGATGAAGTAATCGCCGTAAGGCATGGCATGGAAATGGCGCGCCACGCCTTCCACGTGCAGGGTATGGCGTTGATGCCTGCCCGGATCGAGAAAATGCGCCAGCGGCACTTCAAACACTTCCGCCACCTCGAAACTGTCCAGTTCCAGCACCAGCGGCGGGCGCAACAGGCCGACCACCGGCGTGACGCGAAAACCGGTGCCGGTGAGGTAATCCGGCAAGCGCCCAACGATCTCGACCCGATCCGGCGGCAGGCCGATTTCTTCCCGCGTTTCGCGCAACGCCGCCGCTTCCGCCGAAGCATCGCCCTCCTCCATGCCGCCGCCGGGAAAGCTGATCTGCCCCGGATGATGGTGCAGGTGGTCGGTGCGCCGGGTCAGCAACACCGTCGGCCCGTCATCGCGCAGCACGATGGGCACCAACACCGCGGCGGGGCGATGCGCTTGCCCACCCGCGCCGGGCCAATCGCCGCCCTCCTCGTTCGTCTCGCCCGCATCCGCCCTCGCCAGCCGCTGACGGAGCCGGGACAGCATATCGCCAGCGCACCCGTTTTGCCGATTCAAAACACTCTCCGCAGATACAGGGGTGTCACCCTTGCGCCGCTGCGGCCCTGTTGCCGCACCACCCGCGCGCCCAGGCGCAATTCAACCGTCGCCGTATCGCCATTGATCGCAAGCAATTTCACGCCTCCGGGCGTGCTTTTCCCCTCCGCCACCAGTTGCGGCGGGCCGTTATCGA
This sequence comes from Azoarcus sp., assembly GCA_031289095.1. GTDB lineage: Bacteria > Pseudomonadota > Gammaproteobacteria > Burkholderiales > Rhodocyclaceae > WRNU01. The sequence continues at coordinate 37,782 of JAITQD010000088.1, read as the reverse complement.
CGACGAGCACGGCTTTTTTTACCCAGTATCCCCGCAAGCGCCAAATCGGTCGCCGCCGCACCGCCCGCCAGGACAACGCCAAGCAGCGCCGCCCCACAACGATACAGGTTCATCCGTTTCACTTTTTCTCCGCTTCCGGGGGCATGATGCAGGCTTAGGCCGGTTATCGCACACATTCACGCCATCGTCGAGCAAATATCCCTGCCACTGCGGCAATTGCGGTTGACTACGATTTGAAACGACACAAAACTTCCCATAAATCAATACAGCAACGAGTTACATCATGACTCATTCCGCGAAACGGGCGCTTCGGCGCATGCAGGGCTTCACCCTCATCGAACTGATGATCGTCGTCATCATCGCCGCCATTCTCGCCGCTGTCGCCGTCCCGTCGTTCAGAAGCATCATCCGCAGCATCGCGGTGCGCGGCGCGGCCAGCGAACTCGTCGCCGGCATGCAGTACGCCCGTTCCGAGGCCCTCCGCAACAACCGCGATGTGACTTTCGTGCTCGAACAACGGAAATGGCAGATTTTTCTCGACAAGAACAAGAACAACACATACGACGCTGGCGACGATCTCCTGCGCGAAAACACCTATACCGACCAGATCCAGGCGTTACCGAACCGATGGATGCTGCTGTTCCACCCCTCGGGGCTGATGACGATCAAGACGCCGGTGACGGCGTTTCCGGCAGGGATTTGCCTGGAAACCAGCAACAGTCCGCGCATCACGCGCTTGGTGCGGCTTCCGGCGCGGGTCACCTCGCCAGTCGTCGAGGAAACCTGCCCATGAACTACCCCGAAACCACCGCCCGAGGATCAAGCATGCGCGCACAAAAAGGTTTCACCCTGATCGAGTTGATGATTGCGGTAGTGATCGTCGGCATACTCGCCGCCATTGCAGTACCGAACTACCGTTCGTCCATGCTCAAAACCCGCCGCGCCACGGCCACCGCCTGTCTGTTGGAACTGTCCCAGTTCATGGAACGCATCTACACCGTGGAACTCGACTATAGTAAAGCGGCATTTCCGGCTGGCGCCTCATCTCTCCAATGTCAGCGCAATCTGGCCGAGTATTACAACTTCGCGCTCGACGGCGAGGCCGAGAAGAGAAAGTACGCCATCCAGGCAACGCCCCAGGGCAGCCAGACCGCCGATACCTGCGGCACCCTCAGCATCGACCAGGCTGGTGCAAAAACCCCGGACAACGGTTCATGCTGGCGATAAACGCGCCATAATCGGCATTAATGGCCAGTATCATCCCAAAACCGGCTTTCACCGCCCGGCCACCGCAAACCAGCGTCATTTCCCGATTTTCCGAATTGATCGCGGCGTTGATGTTGCGGTCATGGTGCTGCCCGCAAGCCGGACACCTCCTCCGTCGGCGGCAAGGAAAATAACCGGAATCCGATGTTAGAGGCGCTCCTCTCCACGCAGTGACAGACACGCCAACCATGACGCAGCAGGCCGCCAAACCCTCCCTCTGGAAAAGCTACCGTTTTTCCCTCGTTCTGCTGGCTTCTATCGTCCTCGGCTGCGCCGTCGGGCTGATCTTCGGCGAAAAAGCTACAATCCTGCGCCCTTTAGGGCAAATCTTCCTCAATCTGCTGTTTACCGTGGTGGTACCGCTGGTCTTCGTGACCATCGCCAGCGCGGTGGGCAACATGCTGGACATGCGCCGCCTGGGCCGCATCCTGGGCTGGATGCTCGCCGTTTTTCTGGTGACCGCCGCCGTCGCGGCGGTGCTCATCCTGCTGGCCGTCAAGATGTTCCCCCCGGCGCAAGGGGTTGAACTGGCCTTGCAGGCGAGCGGCAACATCGAAACGGTGTCCCTGGGCGAAGCCATCGTCCGCGCGCTCACGGTGCCGGACTTCAGCGGACTCCTCTCGCGCAGCAACATGTTGCCGCTCATCGTCTTTTCCGTCATTTTCGGTTTTTGCGTCAGCACGGCGGGCGAGGCGGGAAACCGCGTCGCCCGCTTGCTGGGCGACCTTTCCGTCATCATGATGAAAGCGGTCGATCTCATCATGCTGTATGCCCCCATCGGCCTTGGCGCTTACTTCGCCACCCTGATCGGCGAATTCGGCGTGGGGCTGCTGGAAGCCTACGGGCGGGCGCTGGCGGTCTACATCCCGGTCTGCATCCTGTACTTCCTCACCGCCTTTCCGGTTTACGCCTACATCGCCGGCGGCATGCCCGCCGTGCGGCAGTTCCTGCGCCACATCGCGCCGCCAGCCATCACCTCGCTGGCCACGCAAAGTTCCATTGCCACGCTACCCGTCAACCTCGAAGCCGCGACGCAGATCGGCGTTCCCAAGGACGTGCGCGACATCGTTCTGCCCATCGGCGCAACCCTGCACATGGAAGGCTCCGTTCTGGCCGCCGTACTGAAAATCGCCTTCCTGTTCGGCATTTTCGGGCAGGATTTCGGCGGACTGGAGCTATACGCGGCTTGTTTTCTCATCGCCGTCATGGCGGGAGTGGTCATGAGCGGTGTGCCGGGCGGCGGACTGATCGGCGAAATGCTCATCGTCAGCCTGTTCAATTTTCCGCCCGAAGCTTTCCCCATCATCGCCACCATCGGCTTTCTGGTGGATGCCCCGGCCACCTGCATCAACGTCACCGGCGACACCGTTGCCGCCATGCTGGTGGCGCGGCGCGTCGAAGGCAAGAATTGGCTGAAGAATGCCAGGATGGCGCGCAGGGAAACACTGGAAAGCCGCACAGATCAGGCAGGCAGCGCGCCAAGCTGATAGAGCCATGCCAGCGCCGCCGCAATGCCAATGAAGACCAGGGCATGAAGGGCGGCAATGAGTCGATGGCGGCGGGCGAGTTTGTCCGGGTCGAGGTCGGAAATCAAATAGAGACCGTGCGCGGGTCTGCGCATGATGTGCGCTTCGGGTGCAGTCAGTATTTCATTGCGCTGGCGCAGCACTTCGCGCCGGGCCTGGGCGCGGGCCAGTTCCCATTCGCGCGCGTCGATCGTGCCATTGCCATCAAGATCGAAACGGCGCAGCAATTCTTTTTTGTCGGTTTTCCAGCATTCGAGCAACTCGCGCATCTGGGCGGTCATGTCGAATTCCGGGTTGATGCTGCCCAGCGTAGCGAAATCGCCCAAGACATAGATCGGGGCATGCTCGAGCAGCGACCATTGCACGTAGCGCACATCGCCCTGCGTGAAGGTTTCACGGTGGCGAACCAGCATCTCCGCGCCTTCGGGGTCGACGGCGCAGAGTCCGCTGCCGTCATCGAGCATGAATGACGTATCGCTTTCCGTCACATTGCTGAATCGCCACTTGCCCCGGTTGTCGCGCGTGTAGGTTTCCAGCCGAAACCACAGCAACGGCAGGTACGTAACCGGGGAGAGCAGCGGCTTCCCCGCCAAAGGCAGGCCACGGCCACGCAACTCGCTGTAGCCTTGAGCGGCGGAGGCGATGAGCGATGTCGGGGTGTGGAGAATGGCGCGGGCGCGAGCCAGGGTGCGCCACCAAGCATAAAGGCTGATGACGATACACGCCCACAGGGCGAGGAGAAGACCCCAATAGCTATAGACCCTGAGCGAAACCAGGGTAATGAGCGCTTGAAAAGAGAACGGAGATAAAATGCCAAATGTATTTCTGGCTGTTCGGCGCAGGCGGACGAGCATATGAGCGGCCCAAGGAGCGTGGCAGGCAGGGTGCAGACTGAGACGCCAGACGCGATCTCTCTCTTAGCCGGTGAACAGTTCGCGCAGACTCACATCTTCCTTCTCGCTGGCCGAGAACTTGAGCAACTGCTGTGCGCTGAAGCCGCACGCGCGGGCAATGACGAAATCGGGGAAGCATTCGATGCCGACATTGAGCAGGTTGACCGACTCGTTATACATCTCACGGCGGTCGGCAATCGCGTTTTCCAACCCGGTAATACGAACTTGCAACTGCATGAAGTTCTCGTTGGCCTTGAGTTCGGGATAGGCCTCAGCCACTGCAAAGAGGCGTCCCAACCCCATGCGCAGCATGCCTTCCGCCTCGCCAAGCGCCGCCACGTCATGCCCTTCACGTGCGTTGGCGACCCGCGCCCGCGCATCGGTGACGCGGGCGAGAGTCTCCTGCTCGAATTTTTTGTATTGCCGACACACCTCCACCAGCTTGGGAATTTCGTCGTGGCGCTGCTTGAGCAGCACGTCGATGTTGGCCCATGCCTTGGAGACGTTGTGCTTGAGCCGTACCAAACCATTGTAGATGGCGACACCGTAAAACAGCGTGATGACGGCCAGGGCAAGAAGAACAGCGGCGGCGATGCTCATGGTGAGTTCCAGAGAGGGATGAGGAATGAAGCCCGAGCGCGATATGGCGAGAAAACAACCGCAGCATGTCATGAAAAATTTCTGTGCCCCGGCAGATTTGTCACGCCATATCGTTGATCCTCAGGACTTTATCCAATCCTCAACGGTGAGTACGCCGCCAGGGACAAGGGCGAAGGTCTGTCATGAGTCACGAGTGTCGCCCTGGAGGCCACGGCGTGTGCGGCAATCATCATGTCGAGCGCGCCAAGCGTGATCCCCGCCGCCGCGCAAACGGCTCGCAAAATCACCATAAACGGTTGCGGCCTGGTTATCCCATGGCAATATTTCAACGCGCAACAGGAATTCACCCGAACAAATCGAGTTGTTCCTCTCCTTCATCCCCTCTATCCGCCGCCACGTCCGCAAACCGTACCCCCACACCCAGCAGGCGCACTGCCCGCCCTTTGCGAGCCCAGGCTTCGTCGAGCAGTGCGCCCCACACCGCTTCGTCGGGCGCGCTGCTCAAGCACTCGGCGGTGGTTTGCGTGAAATCGGCGAATTTGACTTTTACCACTGCGTTATGGATTGGTCTCTGCGCGGGCAGTTTGGCAAAGCGGCGGTGGAATTCGGCGATCAGCGCGGGCAGTTCGGTGTGGCAGGCGGCGAGATCGGGCAAGTCGTGGGCGTAGGTGGTTTCCACCGACAGGGATTTGCGGATGCGATTTGGCCGCACCGGGCGTTCGTCGATGCCGCGACAAAGCTGATGCAGGGTTGCACCGAAGCGGCCAAATTCGCCGGTGAGGCGGGCGAGTTCCCAGGCGCGCAAATCGCCGCAGGTGTGGACGCCGCGTTTTTGCAGGCGCGCCGCCGTCACTTTGCCGACACCGAATATCTTGCCCACCGGCAGCGCGGCGACAAAGGCATCGACATCGCGCGGGTGGATGACGAATTGCCCGTCGGGTTTGTTCCAGTCGCTGGCGACCTTGGCGAGAAACTTGTTGGGTGCGATGCCCGCCGAGGCGGTAATGCGTACTTCGGTGCGGATGCGGGCGCGGATTTCTTCGGCCATCAGCGTCGCGGAGCCTTGGTGACGGTCGACGCCCGTCACGTCCAGGTAGGCTTCGTCGAGTGAAAGCGGCTCCACCAACGGCGTGTAGTCGCGGTATATGGCGAGAATCTGTTGCGAGGCGTCGCGGTAGCGTCGAAAATCCGGCGGCAGCAGGATGAGCTGCGGACACTGCCGCAAGGCGCGCACCGTCGACATCGCCGAATGTACGCCCAGGGCGCGCGCTTCGTAGTTGCTGGTGGCGATGACGCCGCGCGCTTCGGCCCGCCCGCCCACGGCGAGCGGTTTGCCGCGTAGCGATGGGTCGTCGCGCATTTCGACCGCAGCGTAAAAGCAGTCGCAATCACAGTGGATAATTTTGCGCATGCGGACATTGCCATGCCGTTTTGCAGCTTCCGTTACATGGCGCGGGTCAGGTCAATCCTTCACGCAATCGACGTAATACCGCCCGTCCTCGCCTTTCACCAGCCCATGGATGTCGGTCTCGAACCCCGGAAACGCCGCGTTGAAGTCACGCACGAACGATAGATAACGCACGATGGTGGCGTTGAAGCGTTCGCCCGGAATCAGCAGCGGAATGCCCGGCGGATAGGGCGTCACCAGCATCGCGGTGACACGCCCCTGTAGATCGGCAATCGGCAGACGCTCCATTTCGCCGTGCGCAACACGGGCAAAAGCGTCGGCGGGCTTCATCGCCGGCACCATCTCGGAGAGATACATTTCGGTGGTGAGATGGGCCACGTCGTGCTTTTTGTAGAACAGGTGAATGTGGTCGCACAAGTCCTTCAGCCCGACGCGTTCGTAGCGCGGGCGATGGGCGATGAACTCCGGCATCACCCGCCACAGCGGCTGGTTGCTGTCGTAGTCGTCCTTGAATTGCTGCAATTCGGTGACCATGGTGTTCCAGCGGCCCTTGGTGATGCCAATGGTGAACATGATGAAAAACGAATACAGCCCGGTTTTTTCGACGATGATGCCGTGCTCGGCGAGGTACTTGGTGACAATGGCCGCCGGAATGCCGGTGTTGTCGGCGAAGTCGCCATCGACGTCGAGCCCCGGCGTGATGATGGTGGCCTTGATCGGGTCAAGCATGTTGAAGCCGGGCGCAAGGTCGCCGAAGCCGTGCCAGCGGTCGTTGGCGCGCAGCATCCAGTCTTCGCGGTCGAGCAGGCCGTCGTCGTCGAGCTTTTCGGGCCCCCAGACCTGGAACCACCAGTCTTCGCCGCCGTAGTCGCCGCCCACTTTGCGCATGGCGCGGCGGAATTCGATGGCTTCGGCGAGCGATTCGTTGACCAGGGCCGTGCCGCCGGGCGCTTCCATCATCGCTGCCGCGACATCGCAGGAGGCGATGATGGAGTATTGCGGCGAGGTGGAGGTGTGCATCAGGTAGGCTTCGTTGAACACGTCGCGGTCGAGATGTCGACGTTCGGAGTTCTGCACGAGAATTTGCGACGCCTGGCTCAGACCGGCAAGCAGTTTGTGGGTGGACTGGGTGGCGAACACCATCGACTCCCGGCAACGGGGCCGCCCTTCGCCGATGGCGTGATAGTCGCCGTAGAAGTCGTGGAACGCGGCGTGCGGCAGCCAGGCTTCGTCAAAATGCAGGGTGTCGATTTTGCCGTCCAGCATGTGCTTGATGGTCTCGACGTTGTAGACGACGCCGTCGTAGGTCGACTGGGTGATGGTGAGGATGCGCGGCTTTTTGTTTTTCGCTTCGCGCGCGAAGGGATTGGCCTCGATCTTTTTCTGGATGTTTTCAAACAGAAATTCTTCGAGCGGAATCGGGCCAATGATGCCGTAATGGTTGCGGGTCGGGGTCAGGAACACCGGCACCGCGCCGGTCATGATGATCGAATGGAGCACCGATTTGTGGCAGTTGCGATCCACAACCACGATGTCGCCAGGCGCGACCGTGGTGTGCCACACCATCTTGTTCGAGGTTGAGGTGCCGTTGGTGACAAAGTACAGGTGGTCGCAGTTGAAGATGCGCGCCGCGTTGCGCTCGGAGGCCGCGACCGGGCCGGTGTGGTCGAGCAGTTGCCCGAGTTCGTCGACTGCGTTGCAGACGTCGGCGCGCAACATGTTTTCGCCAAAAAACTGGTGAAACATTTGCCCGACCGGACTTTTCAGGAAGGCGACGCCACCCGAATGGCCGGGGCAGTGCCAGGAATAGGAACTGTCGGCGGCGTAATGGGTGAGCGCACGGAAAAACGGTGGCGGCAGCGAGTCGAGATAATGCCGGGCCTCCCGCACCGCGTAGCGGGCGATGAATTCCGGCGTGTCCTCGAACATGTGGATGAAGCCGTGCAGTTCGCGCAACACGTCGTTGGGAATGTGGCGCGCGGTGCGCGTCTCGCCGTAAAGGAAGATGGGAATGTCGGTATTGCGGCGGCGGATGGCTTCGACAAAGGCGCGCAGGTCGGCGATGGCCTTGTCGGCGGCTTCGCGCGATGTGAATTCGTCGTCGTCAATCGACAGGATGAACGTCGAGGCGCGGCTTTGCTGCTGCGCGAAGGCGGCAAGGTCGCCGTAGCTGGTCACGCCCAGTACGTCCATGCCTTCCTTTTGGATGGCTTCGACCAGGGCGCGAATGTCCAGCCCGGAGGCGTTGTCGGAGCGGAAATCTTCGTCGATGATGATAATCGGGAATTTGAATCGCATTTCGGTTCCCTCGGTGGCCCGCTGCCAGAGCCGGCCCGTAAAACAGAAAAGGGCCAATCCGGCCCGTAGATTCGGAACGTCGCCGCCCGCCGTCGCGCTTAGATTTTCGGCAGCGTCACGCCGGTCTGCCCCTGGTATTTGCCGCCCCTGTCCCGATACGAGGTTTCGCACACCTCGTCGGACTCGAAAAATAACACCTGGGCGCAGCCCTCACCCGCGTAAATCTTGGCGGGCAACGGCGTGGTGTTGGAAAACTCCAAGGTGACGAACCCTTCCCACTCCGGCTCGAACGGCGTGACGTTGACGATGATGCCGCAACGCGCGTAAGTGCTCTTGCCCAGGCAGACGGTGAGTACCTTCCGCGGGATGCGAAAATATTCGACCGTGCGCGCCAGCGCAAAGGAGTTGGGCGGGATGATGCAGACGTCGGCCTCGATTTCGACGAAGGACTTGGGGTCAAACGCCTTGGGGTCGACGACCGTGGAGTTGATGTTGGTGAACACCTTGAATTCCCGTGCGCAGCGGATGTCGTAGCCGTAGCTCGACGTGCCGTAGGAGACGATCTTCCGCCCCTCGACTTCGCGCACCAGCGCAGGCTCGAACGGCTCGATCATGTTGTGCTCGGCGGCCATTTGGCGAATCCAGCGATCGGACTTGATGGACATGGCGCTTCTCCGGGACAGGCGCGAAAAGCGCGTAGTGTATGCGCGAGGGCGGGGAATGCAAGAGTGACGAAATGCCGCCTCGCTGGCTGCCCCGCAAAGACTGTGGCAGACTCGCCAGCTCATGCCGCTCGAAATCGAACTCAAACTCTCCTTTCCCGAAGAAGCCTTGCCGGCCCTGCTGCGCCACCCGCTCATCGCCGCCGCGCCACGCGAAGGCGAAGTCGCGTTGCTGGACAACACTTACTACGACACCCCGGCACTCACGCTCCAGGCGCACAAAATCGCCCTCAGGCTGCGCCAGCAGGGCGCGGAAACCTTGCAAACGGTCAAATGCGCCGCGCCCTCACACGGCGGGCTGGCGCAACGCCCGGAATGGGAGCGCCCCTGGCAGGGGCAATTCGACTTTTCTGCCATCGACGACCCCGCCGCCGCAGGCCTGCTCGCCCGGGTGCGGGACGAACTCGTTCCCGTCTTCAGCACCCGCTTCCGCCGGGACACCCGGCGTCTTCAGCCGCGCGACGGCGTGTGCATCCTCGCCATGATCGACACCGGCGCCGTCGTGGCCGGCGCACGCACCACGCCGATTTTCGAGCTGGAACTTGAACTGGCCGCTGGCGAAACCGACGACCTGCGCCGCCTCGCCGGGGAACTGCGAAAGACCCTGCCCCTCGTCCCGGAAGACGTCTCCAAGGCTGAGCGCGGCTACCGGCTGCTTTTCCGGCCCGAAAACGGCCTGGCGCGCCTTTCCACAGACGTGGAAAGGCATGCCGCCAATCGTGATGCTTGTCCCCGTCATGATTAGTAAAAACCGTACAGGACTCTGCTTTTGCGTCGTTAACGACTGGCGTATGCTTCGGCCTTGACCTGAGTATAAATTGCATGGACGGGCTGCGGGTGGAGCGCATCCCGACGGACACAACGAACGGCGCAAGGCGCCCGGGCAACCCCGACCCGCAGTTCCAGACATGACTGTTACCGACCCGTACCGAGACTCGCAGATGGCAACCATTCCCAACGGCACATTGCGCATCGTCGACGGCATCAAGCGCGTCTATTACGACGGCTACTGGATCAAGGCTTACGATCCGCCCGCCGATTCGCTGCACGCAAAAAAAGTCCTGATCCAGGCCCTGACGCGGCGCTTGTTCAACCACGTCGAGCACGGTATCAACATTCCCGGCAAACGGCTGAACGAAGCCCGCCACGCTTTTGAGTCGGAACAGATTCCGGCGCGCAAGCGCGTGAAAGGCGCCATGCTGGCCGGGGCGCTTTTCAACCGGGCGACCGATATTTTTACCAAGCTCGTGGAGTTGCAGGAACTGGGCGTCGAAATCCACGAGGAAAACGCCCTGATGCAGGAGTGCGGCAACTGTCTGCAAGAAGCCTTGGCGCTGGGCCGGATGGTGCTGCACCGCAGCGGCGAGGAGGGCATCGACGAGTTGTGGGGCGAGCCTTTCCGCGCGTTTTCGATTCCGGTCGAGGCTTTCTACGATAGCCGTTACATCAAGATTTCCCAGACCTTGCGCGACATCGACCGCCTCTCCGTGGCCATGGTCGGCACTTTTGCCAACGATCCGCTTTTTACCGGCGTTGCGTCGCTGATCCGGCGTTTTACGGACGAAGCCAAAAACAAGTGTGAGACCCTGCGCACCGACACCGACATCTTCGATGTATGGGCCGGTTTCGTGGTGGCTTCGGAGCAGCTCGCCGCTTACGCCCCGCAGACGCCGACGCAGCCGGACGTAGCCCTGATGCGGCATGCCGCCGACGGCATCCGCCTGATCAAACAGGGGCGCGCGCTCATCACCTATCTCAGCCGGGCGCGGGTTGCCATGCCCCGAAGCACCAAAGATTACATCGAGCGCTGTGCCGAATACGCCGACCGTTTCCAGATCCACGCCGCCGCCACGGTCGCGTGAACGGCATCCCGCCGCGTTGCGGCAAAATCAGGCGATGATTCCGCCTCCCAGGCAGACTCTCGACTCGTAGAGCACCACGCTTTGCCCCGGCGCGAGCGCCCATTGCGGCTGGGCGAAGACGATTTCGGCGCGCTCGCCGTCCGCCGCGTCGATTTCGCAGGGCATGTCCGGGGCACGGTAGCGCGGCTTGGCGCTGTACACCCAGTGCGTGCGCGGGGTGCGGCCCGCGATCCAGTTCAGGTCGAGCGCGGTGAGGCGCTCTTTCAGCAGGGCCGGGTGGTCGTGGCCCTGTACGACGAGGAGCACGTTGGCGGCGATGTCCTTGCCCGCGACGTACCAGGCGTCGTGCTCGCCGGTGTCGTCCTGGCGCGCCCGGATGCCACCGATGCCCAGTCCCTTGCGCTGACCGACAGTGTGGTACATCAGGCCTTGGTGCTCGCCGAGGAGGCGTCCGTCGTCAAGGGAGCGAATCTCGCCGGGGTGAGTGGGCAGGTAGCGCATCAGGAATTCGCGGAACGGGCGCTCGCCGATGAAACAGATGCCGGTGGAATCTTTTTTGCCGGCTACGGGCAAACCCGCCGCAGCGGCGATGCGGCGCACCTCGCGTTTGTAGAGTCCGCCCAGCGGAAACAGGGTTTTCGCCAATTGTGTCTGGGTGAGGCGGTAAAGGAAGTAACTTTGGTCTTTTGTGCCGTCTTCGGCCTTGAGCAACTGAAATTCGCGCCGACCGTCGTTTTCCCAGGCGCGCACCTGGGCATAGTGGCCGGTGGCGATGCGCTCCGCTCCCAGCGCCATGGCGTGTTCGAGAAAACAGCGGAACTTGATTTCGGAATTGCACAGGATGTCCGGATTGGGCGTGCGACCGGCCTCGTATTCGCGCAGAAAATCGGCGAAGACACGCTCTTTGTACTCGCGGCTGAAATTGACCACTTCGAGGTCGATGCCGATGATGTCGCAGACGGCAGCGGCGTCGATCAGATCCTGCCGCGTCGAGCAGTAGTCGCCGTCGTCGTCGTCTTCCCAGTTTTTCATGAAAAGGCCACTCACCGCGTGCCCCTGACGCTTGAGGGTCAGGGCGGCGACGGCGGAATCGACGCCGCCTGAAATGCCAACGACCACTTTCATGCCGTCGCCATCATGTATCCCGGACATATTCGTCTCCCCGTCAGCCGTAATGGCGCAGTAGTTCAAGTCCGTAGCGCCGTCCGGCCAGATAGTCTTCCACGCATTGCAGGATGATCGGGCTGCGATGGCGCGCGCGCGTGGCGCGGAGTTCGTCGAGCGTCATCCACACCACGCGCAAGATGCCGTCGTCGAGTTTGCGTCCTGCCTCGGGTTCGCCGACCCGACCGCCAAAGGTAAAGCGCAGGTAGGCGATGTCGCCTTGCGGACGCACCCACTGGTAGATACCCACCAGATATTCGGGCGTAAACGGGTGCGCGGTTTCTTCCAGCGCCTCGCGGCTTGCTGCGGCCAGCAGGGATTCGCCCGCCTCCAGATGTCCGGCGGGCTGGTTGAAACGCAAGCCATCGGTGGTTTTTTCTTCGACCAGCAGAAAACGGCCATCGCGCTCGATCACCGCAGCGACGGTGACGTTCGGCTTCCAACGAGGAATCATGACAGGGAGAAGCGTAAAAGCATTCATTCTACCGATCGTACGCGACGCCAGCCACACAGGGGTCTTTGGCGCTAAAATCGCCGGATTGTCACATCGCCCCGCGAGGGGGCATTTCCTAACGATTTCAACGCTGGAGAATCTGAAAAATGTCAATGGCTGATCGCGATGGCTTCATCTGGAAAGACGGCAAGCTCATTCCGTGGCGCGAAGCAACCACGCATGTGCTGACCCACTCCCTGCATTACGGTTTGGCCGTGTTCGAGGGCGTGCGCGCCTACAACACCCCCGACGGCACCTCGATTTTCCGCCTGGTCGAGCACACCCTGCGCCTGCTCAACTCCTGCCGCATCTACATGATGGATGTTCCCTATTCCCAGCAGATCCTGATGGAGGCGCAAAAGGAAGTCGTGCGCGCCAACAATCTCAAGGAATGCTACATCCGTCCCATCGTCTTCTACGGGTCTGAAAAGATGGGCGTTTCCACCATAGGCGCTTCGGTGCATGTGGCGATCGCCGCCTGGCCGTGGGGCGCTTACCTTGGCGAGGAAGCCATTGAACACGGCATTCGCGTCAAGGTGTCGTCCTTTGCCCGTCACCATGTGAACGTCACCATGCCGCGCGCCAAGCTCGCGGGGGCCTACACCAATTCCATCCTCGCCAATCTCGAAGCCACCCGCGATGGCTACGACGAGGCGCTGTTGCTCGACACGCAGGGCTTTGTCGCCGAAGGCTCGGGCGAGAACCTTTTCATCGTCAAGGATGGCGTGCTGATCGAACCGGAAATCGCCTCGGCGCTGACCGGCATCACCCGCGAATCGGTCATCCAGATTGCCCGCGATCTGGGGCTGGAAGTGCATTCGCAACGCCTGACCCGCGACGATGTTTACCTTGCCGATGAAGCCTTCTTTACCGGCACCGCCGCCGAAATTACGCCGATCCGGGAACTCGACAACCGCGCCATCGGTGGTGGCCGGCGCGGCCCGATCACCGCAAAGCTGCAAGCCAAGTTCTTTGACGTCGTCAATGGCCGGGCGCACGAATACAAGCACTGGCTGACCAGGATCTGAGGAACCTGTCGGGGCAGACCTGCGTGTCTGCCCTGAATGTTCCCCTACAGGGTTCCTGAACCCGGTTTTGGATCGGATATCCACGTTTCAAGCAAAGGATGACGTCAACGTCATGGCAACCCATACCCTTCCCGCTGCCGAAATTTTCAAGGCTTACGACATCCGCGGCATTGTCGACAAGACGCTCACCGCCGAAGCCGTGCGCGCCATCGGCCACGCCCTTGGCAGCGAGGCCGTGGCGCGTGGTCAGCAGGCGATCGCGGTCGGACGCGACGGGCGGCTGTCCGGCTTTGATCTGGCCAGCGCACTCGCCGAAGGTATTCGCGCGGCGGGTGTCGACGTCATCGACATCGGCTGTGTGGCCACGCCGATCAGCTATTTTGCCGCGCACCATCTGGGCGTCCATTCCTGCGTTTCGGTCACGGGCAGCCACAACCCGCCCGACTACAACGGCCTCAAGATGGTGCTTGGCGGCGAGACCTTGTACGGCGACAAGATTCTCGATCTGCGCCGCCGCATCGCTGAAGACGATCTCAGCCACGGTGCGGGCGAACAACGCACGGCGGCGGTCGTCGACGATTACCTCGCCCGTATCGTTGGCGATGTAAAGCTGGCGCGTCCGATGAAAATCGTCATCGACTGTGGCAACGGCGTGGCTGGTGCAGTCGCCCCGACCTTGTTCCGCCGTCTGGGATGTGAGGTGACCGAGCTTTTCTGCGAAGTCGACGGTCATTTCCCCAATCATCACCCCGACCCGAGCAAGCCGGAAAACCTGAAGGATGTAATTCGCGCGCTGGCGACGGGAGATGCCGAACTCGGCCTCGCCTTCGACGGCGACGGCGACCGCCTGGGCGTCGTGACCCGGGACGGCGAAATCATCTATCCCGACCGACAGTTGATGCTGTTCGCCGCCGACGTACTCAGCCGCGTGCCCGGCGGCGAGATCATCTACGACGTCAAATGCACCCGCAACCTCGCTGCCTGGGTGCGCGCGCGCGGCGGCAAACCGACGATGTGGAACACCGGCCACGCGCTCGTCAAGGCCAAGCTCAAGGAAACCGGCGCGCCGCTCGCTGGCGAGATGAGCGGCCACATGTTCTTCAAGGAACGCTGGTACGGCTTCGACGACGGCCTTTATGCCGGGGCGCGGCTACTCGAAATCCTCTCGCGCGCCGCCGATGGCAACGCCGTGCTCAAGGCGTTGCCCAACGCGGTGTGCACGCCAGAGCTGAACATCAAGATGCGCGAAGGCGAGCCGTTTGAACTCGTGCGGCGGCTGCGCGAAAAAGCCGGCTTCGAGGGCGCCGCCGAAATCATCACGCTCGACGGAGTGCGGGTCGAATACCCCGACGGCTTCGGGCTGGCGCGGCCCTCCAACACGACCCCGGTGGTGGTGCTGCGTTTTGAAGCCGACGACGATGCGGCGTTGGCGCGGATACAACAGGCGTTCAGGGCGGCAATCAATGGCGTCTGGCCGGGGTTGGCGTTGCCGTTCTGAACGGCGTAATCTTGAATGGCATCAAATGCGAATTTTAGTAAGATGCCAAATATCAATATCCCTGGAAGCGGGCACGTCGCGCCAGCAAGCGCCGCCTATCAGTATTTGCCATATACGAATGTAACGTATCTTCAGACGTTGCGAGAAGCAATTTCCATCATTGATACGCCGCGCCGAACCATCATCCCATGGGATGAGCCGTGAAGCTCGCACTTTCGCTTTTCTTGATCGCCGCATCTCTTTCCGCTGAAATCGCGCTCGCGTGCCGATGCGCCGCCCCTGCGGCGCGGCGAGCATATGCCGATGCCGATGCGGTGGCTCTGGTCAGCATCGGTGAGACCGATGCGTTGCCAGATGGCGTACTGCGGGCGCGGGCAGATGTTTTGCGTGTCTGGAAATCCGCCTTGGCGAAGTCGGTCGATATTTTCACGTCCAATACCGACACTTGCGAATTTCCAATGCAAAAGGACGATGAAGCTCTTTTGTATCTCAGGCGTAATGACAATGGCAACCTTGAAACCTACAATTGTTGGGGCAATCTTCCGAAATCCAGATCGAAAATTCGCATCAAATGGTTGAATCGCCATGGAAAAGTGCATGCGCTCAAGGAAACGTCGCTGCCCGGTTCACCCGCTGCCGATCCGGCTCGACTGCACTGACAGCCCCGGCCCGCCGATTTTTTGTATTTCTCGCGCCGCCGCGAACCGGCCATGCCTGCCGCGCCCTATAATGGCGAAGTTTTGCCATTTTTCGCCGCCATGACCTCCACATCCTCTGCCCCTTCCGCCAGCAACTTCATTCGCAACATCGTCGACGAAGACAACCGCACAGGTAAATGGGAAGGACGGGTGGAAACCCGCTTTCCGCCCGAGCCCAACGGCTACCTGCACTACGGCCACGCCAAGTCGATCTGCCTCAACTTCGGCCTTGCCGAATCCTACGGCGGCGTGTGCCACCTGCGCTTCGACGACACCAACCCCGCCAAGGAAGACCAGGAATACGTCGACGCCATCATCGAGGCCGTTCGCTGGCTGGGCTTCGACTGGCGTCAGCATCTCTATTTTGCCTCCGATTATTTCGACATCATGTACGCCTGCGCCGAATCGCTCATCAAAGCGGACAAGGCTTACGTCGATTCGCAATCGGCAGACGAGATGCGCGTGCGGCGCGGTACGCTCACTGAACCGGGGGTCGACAGCCCCTGCCGCAACCGGGGCATCGACGAGAACCTCGATTTGTTCCGCCGCATGAAGGCGGGCGAATTCGCCGACGGCGCATACGTGCTGCGGGCGAAAATCGACATGGCGAGTCCCAACATCAACCTGCGCGACCCGGCCATCTACCGCATCCGCCGCGCCACCCACCACCGCACCGGCGACAAGTGGTGCATTTACCCGATGTATACCTTCGCTCACCCGATCGAGGACGCCATCGAGAACGTCACCCACTCGATTTGTACGCTGGAATTCGAGGATCAGCGTCCGTTCTATGAGTGGCTGCTTGAAGCGCTTGCCGACGCGGGTCACTTTCCGCGCCCGTTGCCGCACCAGATCGAATTCGCCCGTCTCAACCTCACCTACGTGGTGCTCTCCAAGCGCAAGCTCATCCAGCTTGTCGACGGCGCTTACGTCAGCGGCTGGAACGACCCGCGCCTGCCAACTCTTTCCGGCGCGCGCCGACGCGGCTTCACGCCCGAAGGTTTCCGCCTGTTCGCCGAACGCATCGGGGTGGCGAAGGCCGATTCCTGGATCGACATGAGCGTGCTCGAAGAATGTATGCGCGAGCACCTGAACGATGCCGCGCACCGGCGCATTGCCGTGCTCGATCCGCTCAAGCTCATCATCGCCAACTACCCCGAGGGCGCAAGCGAGCTTTGCCAGGCGCCGAACCATCCGCTCAAACCCGAGCTCGGCATGCGCGACATCCCTTTCAGCCGTGAATTGTGGATTGAGCGCGAGGACTTCATGGAAACGCCGGTCAAGGGCTTTCATCGCCTCTATCCGGGCAACACGGTGCGGCTGCGCTACGGCTACGTGGTCAAATGCACCGGCTGTGAAAAGGATGCTGCGGGGAAAGTCACCGCCGTTTTCGCCGAATATTTTCCCGACTCCAGATCGGGCACGCCGGGCGCGGACAACTACAAGACCAAGGGCAACCTGCACTGGGTCTGCGCCGCGCACGCCTACACCGCCGAGGTCAGGCTCTACGACCGCCTGTTCGCCCAACCCCACCCTGGCCAGCGCCGCGAGGGCGACCCGGAAGGCTTTGAACGCGACTTTCTCGACGACATCAACCCGGACTCGATTCGCGTTGTCGAAGCCCGTCTCGAACCGGCGCTCCGGGCCGCGCGCGCGGAAGACCGCTTCCAGTTTGAACGGCACGGCTACTTCGTCGCCGACCGTTACGATTCCGCCGAGGGTGCGCCAGTGTTCAATCGCGCCATCCCGCTCAAAGATTCATGGGCGAAAAGTGGGAAGTAAACATGTCGTCCCGTTTCCGGCGCGGCAGCGCGGATTGAACCAACGATGTATGACCGGATCGCCCGTAGGGGCGCATTGCATGCGCCCAAAACAAGTTCAGCCCGAACGGTTTTGGAATAAACCGGCGTTTCCTCAAGATTTTGGGTTGCTGAATGATTCCCCTTAAAAAACATTTTCATTTCATCCCTGTTCTTGTGGCCGCTGCCGCCCTGGTCATGGCGATCTGGCTGTTTACCCGTCCCAAGCCGCTCGACGTTACGGTTCAGCCGGTCGGTCGCGGCAAGGTCGAGGCCACCGTGATCAATACCCGCGCCGGCGTGGTCGAGGCTTGCCAACGCACCAAGCTGTCTACCATCACCGGTGGGCGCATCGACTACCTTGGCGCCAAGGAAGGCGACCGCGTACAAGCCGGCCAGGTCTTGATGCGCCTGTGGCAGGGCGACCTGCTCGCAAATCAGGCGGTGGCGAAAGCCCGGCTGCTCAGCGCCCATCAACGCAGCCGCGAGGCCTGCGCCCTCTCGAAACAGGCGGAAAAAGAAGCAAAGCGCCAAGAAGAACTGGTCAAGAGCCGGTTCGTTTCGTCGAACGCGGCGGAAAAATACCGCGCCGAAGCCGATGCCCGCTCCGCATCCTGCGCCAGCGCCGGGGCCGAGGCGGAAACCGCAGAACGAGAGCTTGAATCCATCGCCACCGACATCGACCGTACCGTGATCGTTGCCCCCTTCGACGGCACCATCGCCAAGATCAACGGCGAGATCGGCGAGATATCCACCCCCTCTCCCACCGGCATCGCCATGCCGCCGGCCATCGACCTGATCGACGATTCATGTCTCTACGTCAAGGCGCCGATGGACGAGGTAGACGCCCCCAAAATTCAGCCCGGGCAATCGGTTCGCATCAACGTCGAAGCCATCAAGGGCGAACATTTCACCGGCAAGGTGCGCCGCATTGCGCCTTACATTACCGCCGTGGAAAAACAGGCGCGCACGGTAGACGTCGACATTGATTTCAACGACCCGCAGGCCCTGAGCCGCCTGCTCGTCGGCAACAGTGTCGACGTCGAAATCGTGCTTGACTCGCGCGACAACGTTCTGCGCATTCCCACCAGCTCGATACGCGAGGGCAACAGGGTTCTGCTGCTCATCAATGGCACCATCATCGAGCGCAAAATCATGCCGGGAGTTGCCAACTGGGAACAGACCGAGGTCGTCTCCGGGCTCAGCGCAGGTGATCGCCTCATCACCTCGTTTACGAACATAAAGCTCGAACCCGGCACCCGAGCGCGGGCACGGGCAAGCGAGAGTGCGAAGGGAGATGGCGTATAGCCTTCCGCCACGAGACCGCAAGCCATGGCCCAAATCGAACTGGAAGGCATTGAACGCACGTTTTCCCTGGGCAACACCACGGTACGCGCGCTTTCAACAATCAACGTGGCGATCGAAAAAGGCGAATACGTCGCTATCATGGGCCCTTCGGGGTCGGGAAAATCCACGCTGCTCAACCTGCTTGGCATGCTCGACCGGCCTGACGCCGGGCATTACCGGCTGGAAGGGCGCGACGTCACTACACTTTCCGCCGACGAACTGGCTGCGGTGCGCCGGCAACGCATCGGCTTCGTTTTCCAGAGCTTTCACCTTGTGCCCCGGCTGACCGCCGCCGAGAACATCGCCCTGCCGCTCGTGCTGGCTGGCGCGCCGTCCGACGCCCGCGAGCGGCGGGTCAAAAGTGTGCTCGCCCAAGTGGGACTCGCTTCCCGCGCCGACCACCGCCCGGACGAACTCTCCGGCGGTCAGCGCCAGCGCATCGCCATCGCCCGCGCCATCATCATGAACCCGGCGATGCTGCTCGCCGATGAACCCACCGGCAATCTCGATCGCCACACCGGGAAGGAAGTCACCGAGTTGCTGGAATCCCTCAACGCCGCCGGGACGACGCTGCTTATCGTCACCCACGACCCGGCAATGGGCAGCCGCGCCCGCCGCAGGCTGATGATGACGGACGGCGTTCTCAACGACGATAAGGGCAAGACCGCGTGAGAACCGGCATCTCCCGGCAAAAGTTCATGAAGCCAACCGCAGTCTTTCCATGAAGCAGCACTCCGCCAGCGCCTCCATGACCGCCGCCGATACCTTGCGTTTCGCCGCCCGGGCCGCGCTCGGCTACCCGTTGCGCACCGCGCTGCTGGTGCTGGCGATGTCGATAGGCGTGGCGGCGGTGGTCACGCTCGCCGCCATCGGCGACGCCATGCGGCACTACGTCATCGGGCAGTTCGCCTCGCTGGGCACCAATCTCATCCTCGTCCTGCCGGGGCGCACCGAAACAGGGGGGATACAGCTAGGTCGCCTTGCTAGCAACACGTCGCGCGATCTCACCATCGAGGATGCCACCGCGCTCGCGCACGCACTGCTCGTACAGCGCGTGGCCCCGGTCTCGGTGGGCAGTTCGGAAGTTGCAGGCAACGGACGCCTGCGCGGAACTGTCGTGCTCGGCACGACGACCGCTTTCACTGCCATCCGTCGCCTCTCCATCGCGCAAGGGCGTTTTCTTCCCGAGGGGAACTGGCAGTACGCCGACTCTGTGGCGGTCATCGGTGCGACCATCCAGCACGAGCTGTTCGGCAACAATGTGGCCGTCGGCCAGACGATCCGCCTCGGCGACCGCCGCTTGCGCGTTATCGGTGTAATGGCCCCTTCGGGTCAGGGGCTGGACATGAACACCGACGAACTGGTCATCGTCCCTGTCGCCACGGCACAGGAAATCTTCGACACCCGCTCCCTGTACCGCATCATGGTCGAGACCCGCGACCGCGACAGCATCGAATCCTCCAGCAAGGATCTCGAACGCATCATGCGGAACCGCCATGACGGCGAACTCGACGTCACCCTGGTCGCGCAGGACGCCGTGCTCTCCACTTTTGACGACATCCTTCGCGCCCTCACGCTGGTGGTCGTCGGCATCGCCGCGATCAGCCTGGTGGTGGCCGGCATCCTGGTGATGAACGTGATGCTGGTAGCTGTGACCCAGCGCACCGCCGAAATCGGACTTCTCAAGGCGCTCGGCGCCAGCAGCCGCGATGTCGTGCGCATCTTCATTACCGAAGCGGCGCTGCTTTCGCTCGTGGGTGCATTGCTGGGCTATGGCCTCGGCCAGACCTGCGCCTGGTTCGTCCGCTTGTATAAACCAGAACTGCTGGCCTGGCCGCCGGCCTGGGCGGTCATGGCGGCGCTGGGTATCGCGCTGGGCAGCGGACTGGTTTTTGGCGTCATGCCGGCTCGGCGCGCAGCGGCGCTCGATCCGGTTCTCGCCCTGGCGCGGCGCTGAGGGCGAACCGATGCGCTGGCGCGACCTTTTTCATTTCGCCTTGCACACCCTTGCCGCCTACCGCCTGCGCAGCTTCCTCACCATGCTCGGCATCGCCGTCGGCATCGCGGCGGTCATTCTGCTCACCTCGATCGGAGAGGGTTTGCACGGTTACATGCTCAGCGAATTCTCCCGCTTCGGCAGCAACATCATCAAGATCATGCCGGGACGCCAGGATGCACGCGGCGGCATGCCGACCCTGCCCTCGACCGCCCGCGACCTGACCATGGACGATGCGGCGGTGCTCGCCCGGCTGCCTTTCGTCAACTATGTCAATCCGATTGTAGAGGGCAATGCCGAAATCCGCGCCAATGGACGGGTGCGCCGCACCACCGTCATGGGCGTTGGCACAAAAATGCACCAGATGTATTCCGTCAGCATCGTCGTTGGCCGCTTCCTGACCGAAGCGGAAAGCCGCGACGCGCGTCCCATGGTGACGCTCGGCGCGACCCTCAAGAACGAACTGTTCGGCGATGCCAACGCCATCGGCGCGCGCATCGAAATCGGCGGCGAGCGTTACCGCGTCATCGGCGTTCTGGAGCCGAAAGGACGGCTTCTCGGCGTGGATATCGACGACGTCGCCTACATCGCAACCATGCGGGCAATGGGTCTGTACAACCGTAACAGCATGGATCACATCAAGGTTTCCTACGAAATCGGCGCTGACGTCACCCACGTTCTGACCCTCATCCGCCAGTCCCTCGCGGCCCGCCACGGCAGTGAGGATTTCACCCTCACGACGCAGGAGGAAATGGTTTCCAGCCTCGTCAACATCCTCCGCATCGTCACTTCCGTCATCGCCGCACTCGGCGGCATTTCGCTCGCGGTCGGCGCGGTGGGCATCGCCACCATCATGACCATCGCCGTTACCGAACGCACCGCCGAAATCGGCCTGCTGGTGGCCCTTGGCGCACGCCGCCGCACCATCCTCGGTCTCTTTCTCACCGAGGCGGTGGCGCTGTCTGCGCTCGGCGGCCTGCTGGGTTTGACCGTTGGCGCAGGGCTGGCCTGGCTACTGGGCCTGTTCGTGGCCCTGCCGATTTCCACACCGTGGACGTTCGCCTTCGCCGCCGAGGCCGGCGCCATCCTGATCGGCCTGCTCTCCGGCGTGCTGCCGGCGCGGCGCGCGGCGCGGGCAAACGTCATCGACGCCTTGCACACAGAGTAATCCGGGCCTTTCACTCGCCCGAGGCCGTGCACGAATCTGGCGCTCGCCGGACTCGAACCGCCTGTTGCCGCTGCCGACGCAGCCTCCGGCGCTGGCGCGCTTCAGTCTCAAGAATAAAGATGCAGGCTGCCCTGCGCCCCCGGAAAAAGGGAGGTGCCGAACCAGCCCAGCAACAGCAGGGCGAAGGCGGCGGGCAACGTCCACACGACGAGATTGTCTTCCCTGCCCTGGTGACGCATGTGGATGTAGACGAGATAGGCCGCGCCCGTGACGAAGGCCAGTGTCTCCTTGGGATCCCACGACCAGTAGTGCCCCCATGCCTCCTTGGCCCAGATCGCGCCGAGCAGCAATCCGAGCGCGAGGAAACCGAAACCGATGTGGACAAGGTCGTCGATGAAGGCGAAAAGTTCGCGCCCGTCACCGCCTTTTCTGCGCCGGACGAGCAGCGCGACAGCGGCCAGGGTGGCGACGCCGAAAAGCGCATAGGCGTAGATGTAGATAATGACGTGGGGTATGAAGAAAAAGCTCTGCAAGGCGGGCATCAGCGCGATGGAATGGATTTCCGGCTTCAGCAGGTTAACGGCGGCGAACGCCGTCGCCACCAGCGCCGACAGAAGCAGCAGCCACGGATAGCGCCAGCGCCGGTAGCTGACGTAGCCGGCTGCCGCCATGAAGAAGGCGTACCAGAGCCGCGTTTCACCCATGGTGCGCAACGGAGGACGTTCGAGGTCGCGCCAGAATACGGCGATGAAAACGGCGAAGACGGCGATACCAGCGAGCATCAGCACATCGACCGTACGCCCCGACCGGGCCGGCCCGGCGCGGCAGGCGAGGAGACCGGCGGCAAGCCAGCACAGGGCTGCGGGAATGGCAAAACAGGGAAATTCGCTCCAGCTCATTGCGCCCTCCTTCGCCGTCCCGCGCCGTTCCAAATCAGCAAAAGCGCCCCGAGCCCCATGATGCACATGCCGATCCTGGCGGGCAGGAGCCACGGATCGTAGACCAACTCCATGGCGCTGTACGGCGACATTTTTCCGAGCGCGGTATCGTAGCCGTACTGGTAGATCGTCCAGTCGCCCAGCGCAACCGGCTTGTTGACTTCCAAAATCGCATCGACGTGCGAACCGTCCTTGGCGAGCACGCCGATGTCCGAAGCGAAACGTTTCGGCTCCGGTTCCGTCATGGCCAACGTGTGGTGGTCGTCCAGCGTCAGGGCCGAGAAGAAGCCGGGAACGCGACCGCCGCCGGACACCCATCCTGTCCGGCTTTCACCGCTGCGGACGTTGCGGGCAGTCACTTTCGCCGCCGGAGTGGATTCAGGCATCGGCGAGGCGCGGTATTCGCCGTCGATGCGCACCGCCTCATGCAGGTAGCCATCCAGCGTGACCGCCCACTCACCGAGTCGGCCCGTAGGGCGTTTCGGGTCAATCTGGTAATACTCGGGCCTGCCCTCGGGTTGCGGCTCGCCGCTCTGGCGGTCGATGATTGCCAACCGGGGTGGGTATTCCTCCAGCGTGAAATCCCGTAACGTAATCGCCACGGGCAATTCCAGCGTTTTCTCGTCCTTGCTGTGGACGCGCCATTGCGTTTCGCCCTCGCGCACGTACATAACGACGCGCTGCATATCTGCCGCGCCAAAACCCGCCGAGACGAGCAATATCCACAGACCCAGATGGTTGCAGAAAAAAGCAGCATCCCGCCGGGAAGGGTGAAGCAGCCGCCTGGCGATAGAGATGCCCAGCGTGACGAGCAAGATTCCGTACAGGAGCACGAAAGGCCACGAAGAAGTCACCATCGTGAAGCCGAGGCGGGAAACGAGATCGGGCGCGGACGTCGGCAATTGGGAAAGCTGCGGCGTCAACTCCATATAGAGGCCGAAAACCAGCAACGCGACGACAAGCGCGACGGCCAGCGGAATGCCCGCAACCCAACGCACGAGCGCGGTGTCGCGGTAGCGGACGCCAAGGGCGATCAGCCCCGCCAACAGCGCGAGGGCGATGTAATTGGCCGGGGCGTGCAAAAGATAAAAATCGAAATGTCCGACGGCCAGTTGCAGCAAAAAACCGACAATGGCGACGCCGGCGACGAACAGGGCGCTTTCCGGGTATCCCCACGGAAACTGCCAGAGTTTTCTTGTCATGAAGCGGGCGGGGGTTACGTCATGAAACGATGAGTGGGGGTGCGGCATTTTATCCTGACAGGAAAGAGAAACCCGCCTCGCGGCGGGTATTCTCTCCTCGGGCTCGGGGCAAGGGCAGCGATAGCTGCCACGCCCCGATAGGCCTGCCTGTTACAGTCCTTCCTGGGTCAACTTACCCTTCTGTTTGGCTTCCTCGATCCAGCCGGGAAGGACGGTGGTCATGAATTCCTTCTTGTCGGCCTTGAGCTTGGCCATATCGAGACCGATATAGGCTTGCGCCTTGTCCTTGGTGGAAATGTCGGGCATATCCACCTTGGTAATGCCTTTGGCGGTCAGCAGCTTTTGCAGTTCGATCTGCGCGAGCAGGCTCTTGTCGAGCGCGTGCGCAAGAATGCGTTCCGTTTCCACCGGCGCGTGGAAAGAAGCGCCATGGGATGCGACGCCAAAGTCCCAACGCCAGCCGGCCTGACGGATCAGGGCTTGCGCGGGCTTGATCTCATCGGCAGTAACACCAGCATCCAACGCCGCCTTCGCCATGATGTGCGCCTTGGCAAGTTCGGTTTCGACGCGATCGCGCACTTCCAGCACCTTGCCCTGGTGGTCATAGACGTAGCTGAGCAGGTTTGTCTCGCTGTCGCGGTGGCAAGTCTGGCAGGAGGACGCAACGTTCTTGAGCGGGCTCATGACATGGTGATCGGAATACTTGATACCGCCCTCGGACTTGTACGGCATGTGACAATCGGCGCATGCAATGCCGCGTTTGCCGTGCGTACCCAGAAGGAAAAGCTCGTAGTCCGGGTGTTGCGCCTTCAGCATCCGCGCCTTGCTCAGCGCGTGCGTCCAGTCAGCGTAATCGGCCTCGTCGTAGTACTTTTCCATGTCCTCAAGGGTAAACCCCTTATCCCACGGGAAAGTCAGGTACTTGCCGTCGCCCTTGAAGTAATACTCGACGTGGCACTGGGCACAGACGAGAGAGCGCATTTCCTGCGGGCTCGACTTGGCAACGTCCTTGCCCTGCCGCTGGAAAGCCTCGACCAACGCCGGACGGGTAATAGTGAGGTTCATCGTCTTGGGATCGTGGCAATCCCCGCAACCCAGAGGGTTGACCACCTCGGCCCCCAGTTCGCTCCACTTTGCCTTGTAATAATTCTCGATGCCCATCTCCTGCATCATGCGTGGCACGTCCGGGCTCTTACAGGTCCAACAGGTGCCGGGCTGCAAGTCTTTCTGCCCATTGGCACCCGGTGCGCCGGTGCGCAGGGAGGCCCGCATGTCCGTGAGCGTATACCAGTGACCGCGCGGCGCGGAATAATCGCGGGAGAAAGCGTACCCGGCCCACAGCACGACCATGTTCGGACGGCTCTCCAGCACATCCTCGGGCATGTTGCCGAGGTACTTGCTGCGGAAATCCATCTCCTGGGTTTTCTTCCACGTATCGTATTCCCGCGGGTAGTTGAGGCCCCACTTGTCGTTGTGCGGCTCAATGCCCTCGATATCCACCTTTTTGTTGCCATAGAGGGTGACGGTTTCCGCGCGTCGCTCCGTGATGGAGGCCGCGAGTAGCCCGAGCACGAAGATGACCACCATCACGATGATCAGCAGGAGCCAACCGGCGGAGGGATTTCGTTTGATTGTTTCGGCGAGTCTATTCATCATGATGTCATGCTCCCATTGGCAGACGGCTTACCGCATCATATTCTTGAGCCAGTCGGGCACAGGCGACGCGGGCAAGGGCACGATGGCGTTCGGCGACGAAGCCAAACCGCTGATCGTGGTATGCGGCACGTTCCTGTGACAATCCCAACAGGCTTTTTGACGACCGTGTTGAATGTCGGCGAACTGCGCTTTACCCGCTTTCACGAATTCCGTGGTGAGCTGGGTATGGCAGCGGACGCAATTACCCTGAATGACTTCCGAGCTGACGTCGCGCGGGCGCACAACCTGCGGCTCGGCCCGGAGAGCAAACTGGGCAGCGTGGTACAGACCGTCCTGAGCCTCGAACAACAGTCCGGTCAGGCGGTTGTCCTGCGGGATGTGACAGTCCTTGCACGTAGCCCAGCCAGCGTGAGAACTTTTGCTCCACGACTGGTAGGCGGTCGACATGATATGGCAGTTGACGCAGGCGGAAGGGTCGTTTCCAAGATACGAAAATGCCCGCGACATATAGACGTTGTAGACACCAAGCCCCAGCGCAATCCCGCCCAGCAAAAACAACGGGACGATCAGCTTGTTCGGCAGAGCTTGCAGGATAGACCTGAAGCATTTACAGGATGAGCGTTCGGACACGATTGCACCTCTCTGCACATCGCACATACCGCAGCCGCCTTATCGGAAGCCATGGAAAGGTGGCGCGGCACAAGAAGCAACGCTTCACCCCTTTGGTTTCCAACGGGACGAGTCACACGCGATGGTACGCCTGCCGCCACGAAAGTAAAGCGGGTTCGCCATTCGTATTTTTACGTACTGACGCAGTGAAACCGATTTATCTCGCGCGCTTGGCGACATCCAGCGCGGTATGTAGAATCCCGTCACGCCCTGATGGAAGTTGGCGACGCCTGCCGCTCAAAACGAACCTGGGAGGGCTTTCTTCGCCCAGGCTGCTACAGTCGAGACCCGGCCTTCAGACCGGGGAGTTCAAACCGGAGTCGGTTGTCCATGAACAGAGTTCTGGTAGCGCACACCCCCCTGGGTGAAGTCTGGTGGGCGACGAGCCTGCGGGGCCGGGAAGCGTTCTCGGAACTCTATGAATTCACCCTCGGGCTCAAGTCGAAAAACCCCGACATCGACTGTCAGGCGCTGATTGGCGAGACCTGCGCGGTCGATCTGGAAGCGCAACGCCACATCACGCGCCGTTTCGCCGGTCAGATTGTGCGGCTCTCCGCCCTGGGCAAAGAGGGCGAACACTGGGCCTACGAAGCAGTCATTGCCCCGAAACTCTGGCACGCCTCCCGGCGCGCGGACTACAAAATCTGGCAAAACCTCACCGTGCGGGACATCGCCAACGAAGTCCTGGACGCCAACGCCATCCGCTTCGAGTGGCGGCTGAAGAACACCTACAAAACCTGGGAATACCTCGTCCAGTACAACGAAACCGACCTCGACTTCCTGTGCCGGGTCTTCGCCCATGAAGGCATCTACTTCTGGTTCGAGCACGGCGAGCGCGGCGAAACACTGATTCTGGGCGACCACTTCACCACCCATGAACCCTTCGGCGGCTACGAAAGCATCCCCTTCTACCCCCCCGACGAAGCCCGGCCCGACGAAGACCACTATGCCGGCTGGCGCACCGCGCGCGAACCCGAACCGGGCCGCTACCAGCACCGCGACTACGACTTCAAACACCCGGCGAAAGACCTCACCACCGAATACAGCGACCCGCGCGGGCACCTGTTCGACCAATACGAAATCTACGCCTACCCCGGCGACTACATTGAAACGGGCGACGGCAGAGCCTACGCCGCCGCGCGGCTGGAAGCCCTGCAACGGAAGCAGGACATCATCACCCTCGAAGGCCGCGTGCGCGGCGCGATTCCCGGTTGCCGCTTCACGCTCCGCAACCACCCGCGCGCAGATCAGAACCGCGACCTCATCATCACCCGCGCGGACTACGAAATCGACAACAACGACTACGAAGGCGCGAACGGCGCGGGCGGCGGCGCGCGCTTTCAAGTCACAATCGAAGCCCTCCCCGCCGACCGCCAGTTCCGCGCCCCGTCGGGGGCGAAACCGCGCGCAAACGGCCCCGAGACCGCCGTCGTGGTGGGGCCGGCAGGTAGCGAAATCCACACCGACCCGTATGGCCGGATAAAAGTCCATTTCCACTGGGACAGATACGGCCAAAAAGACGGTCGGGACTCCTGCTGGATTCGCGTCGCCTACCCGTGGGCGGGATCGAACTTTGGTGCCATCCACATTCCGCGCGTCGGGCAGGAAGTCATCGTCGACTTTGAGCACGGCGACCCGGATCGTCCCATCGTTACCGGGCGGGTCTACAACGCTGCCCAGATGCCGCCCTGGGACTTGCCGGCGAACAATACCCAATCGGGCATCCTGACGCGCTCGTCCCCGCAAGGCACCACCGCCAACGCCAACGCGATCCGCTTTGAGGACGCCAAGGGGCAGGAAGAACTCTGGCTACACGCCGAGCGCGACCAACGCATCGAGGTGGAGCGCAACGAAAACCACTCGGTGGGCGTCGACCGCGCAAAAAGCGTCGGCCACGACGAAACCAGTCAGATCGGCGGCGACCGTACCCAGGAAGTCGGCGGCCAGCACGTGGAGACCATCGGGCAGGACATCGCCGTCTACAGTCTCGAAGGCAACATCGTCACCACCGCCGCCAGCCAGAGCATCAAGCTCGAAGCGGCTCAAAGCATCGTCCTCAAGGTGGGCGGATGCGTCTTCATCATGAGCGCGGATGGCAGGATTCAAATCTCCGGCACAAAGGTGGATATCAATTCTGCGAATGTGTCGGAACCCTCTATTGTGGCGGCGACGCCTAAAAAAAGTAAACGGGAATAAGCCGCAATCCGGCCAGGCTGGCACCCCCGCACCGGGCGCACTGGCGGCGCGAATGAAAAACCCGGAGCCGGGTGTAAATTCTGCGGGGACTGCATCGAAAACTGCCGCGCCCCCCTCCGATCCGCTGGCCGATCCAAACGTGCAGGCTTTGGCGAATAAGTCGCCAACCTTGAAGGGAGATTTGGAAAACCTGAAAAAACAAGGATGGGATATTGTTTATGGCCCGGCGGGTAAAGGGAGTTCCTGTGTCAAGGCAGAAAATCCGTATATCGTGATTGACTCGTGGACGACGTTCCAGCGTTTTTCGATTTGGCGTCGTCTACCAGACGACGCCTTTCGGCAACCAACTTTGCCCGACGGGGGCCGAAACCCCCGTCACAAGCGCGCAATTACCCCGCGCTCACCGCCAGCATCAACTGGTTGATGCGCTTGACGAAGCTCGCCGGGTCGTCCAGCGTGCCGCCTTCGGCGAGTAGCGCCTGATCGAATAGCACCGCCGCCCAGTCGTCGAACTGCCTGTCCTCGTTCTTGAGGCGCAGCACCGCCGGATGATGGGGATTGATTTCGAGAATCGGCTTCGAGACCGGCGCTTCCTGCCCGGCGGCCTTGAGAATGCGGCCCAGGTTCGTACCGAGGTCGTGCTCGTCGGCGACAAGGCAAGCCGGGGAATCGGTCAGGCGCAACGTCACCCGCACCTCTTTCACCCGATCGCCGAGACTCGTCTTCATTTTTTCGAGCAGCGCCTTGTATTCGCCGGCGGCCTGCTCGGATTCCTTCTTTTCCGCCTCATCTTCAAGCTGGCCCAAATCCAGCCCGCCCTTGGCGACGGATTGCAGCGTCTTGCCCTCGAATTCGGCGAGGTTGCCCGTCACCCATTCGTCGACGCGGTCGGAAAGCAACAGCACCTCAATGCCCTTCTTGCGGAAAATTTCCAGGTGCGGGCTATTCTTCGCGGCATTGAAACTTTCGGCAGTCACGTAATAAATTTTATCCTGCCCTTCCTTCATCCGCCCAATGTAATCCTTGAGCGAAACAGCTTCGTCCGCCGTATCGGCATGAGTGGACGCAAAACGCAGCAGACTGGCGATCTTTTCCTTGTTGGAGAAATCCTCACCGACGCCTTCCTTCAGTACGCGACCGAATTCTTTCCAGAATTTGGCGTATTTTTCCTTTTCCGCCACATCCTCGCTATTGGCAAGACCTTCCAGCAGGCCGAGCACTTTTTTCGTGCAGCCCTGGCGAATTGTGTCGATGTCGCGCGATTCCTGCAAAATTTCGCGCGATACGTTGAGTGGCAGATCGGCGGAATCGACCACTCCGCGCACAAAGCGCAAATAAAGCGGCATCAGTTTTTCGGCGTCATCCATGATGAAAACGCGCCGCACGTAGAGCTTGATGCCGTGGCGGGCATTGCGATCCCACAGATCGAACGGCGCGTGCGCCGGAACATAGAGCAGTTGCGTGTACTCCTGCCGCCCTTCCACCCTGGCGTGTGACCACGCCAGCGGCTCCTCGTAATCATGGCCGACGTGCTTGTAGAACGCCTTGTAATCGTCGTCGCTGATCTCGTTGCGCGGGCGCGTCCACAGCGCGTTGGCCTGGTTGACGGTTTCGTCCTCGTCTGTCGTGACTTCGGCCTTTTTTTCTTCGTTCCATTCTTCCTTTTTCATCAGGATGGGCTGAACGATGTGATCGGAATATTTGCGGATCAGGCTGCGAAGCCGCCAGCCCGAAAGCAGGTCTTCTTGCCCCTCGCGCAAATGGAGGACGATTTCCGTGCCGCGCGCTGCGCGTTCTACCGGCTCGACGCTGTACGCACCCGCTGTGTCACCGCTCATCGCGCATTCCCAGCGCACGCCGTCCGTCGTCGGCAATCCAGCGCGGCGCGTCGTTACCGTCACCTTGTCGGCAACGATGAAGGAAGAATAAAAGCCAACGCCGAACTGCCCGATCAGGTGCGCATCCTTCTGCTGGTCGCCGGTCAGTTTGCCGAAGAATTCGTGCGTACCGGACTTGGCGATGGTGCCGAGGTTGGCGACCACCTCCTCGCGGCTCATGCCGATGCCGTTATCGCCGACGGTGATCGTCTTCGCCTCGGCGTCGAAAGCAATGCGAATGCGGGGTTCGCCGTCGCCCTCGAACAGTTCCGGCTTGTCGATTGCCTCGAAGCGCAGCTTGTCGCAGGCATCCGCTGCGTTCGAGATCAGCTCGCGCAGGAAAATCTCGCGGTTGGAATACAGCGAATGAATCATCAGGTGCAGCAGTTGTTTCACCTCAGCCTGAAAGTTCAGGGTTTCGGCGGCTTGGGCTTGAGTCATCGAGGGTCTCCTTGAAAGCGGGAAGTCGTACAAATTTTCCGTGTCGGCCATGTGGGGATGGTGGAGGCGGCTTTCAAGGGCCAGCACCTGGCTGGTAACGCTATTTCACGATTTGTTCACGCTGGCCGAATGCGCCAAAGATATAATCCCGCCGCACCGGCGTTACGCAAATGTCTTGCCGCCGGAATACACAATTGTTTCCAACGGCATTTTTTATGCGCATCCTCGTCATCGAAGACAATCGGGACATTCTGGCCAACGTCCTGGACTATCTCCAGCTCAGGGGCTATGCCACCGATTGCGCCGAGGACGGTCTCTCCGGCCTGCACCTGGCCGCGACCCAGCATTACGACCTGATCGTGCTCGACGTTACGCTGCCCGCCATCGACGGGTTCGAGGTATGCCAGCGGCTGCGCAAGGACGGGCGGGACGGGACGCCGATCATCATGCTGACCGCGCGCGATACGCTGGACGACCGTTTGCAGGGATTCGCCTGCGGCGCGGACGATTACCTGGTCAAACCTTTCGCGCTCTCGGAACTGGTGGCGCGTATCGGGGCGGTGCTGCGCCGCACGAGCGGCGGGAGCCGTCGCCGGCTCGAAGTGGCCGACCTGCAATATGACCTGGATACGCTGGAAGTCAGCCGCGCCGGCAAACCGTTGCACCTCAACCCGATCGGCCTGAAGCTCCTCGATATTCTGATGCGAAAAAGTCCCGCCGTGGTGCGGCGCGAGGCGCTCGAAGAAGCCCTGTGGGGCGACGACCCGCCCGATAGCGACAGCCTTCGCAGCCACGTCCACCAATTGCGCCAGAGCATCGACAAACCCTTCCCCGTCGCGCTGCTGCATACCGTGCATGGCGTGGGATTCCGCCTCGCCGCCGGGGAAGATGACCACTGAACGCCGCCAGCCTTTCGCCCGCCGGATTGTCGCGGCTTTCACCCTGATGACTTTTGTCGTGAGCGGTGCTTTGTCACTGTGCCTCGTCTACGTTGTTCATTACATCGAAAAGGAACTCGTCTCCCAGACGCTGGACAGGATGCTTGTCCGCATCCTCAACGAAGACCTGCGCCAGGGCAAAGCGCCGCACCTGGATCACGACATGCAATTTTTCGCCTCCGGTCGCCCGGAATACGCCATTCCGCCAGAATTCGCGGAGGCGGAAACGGGATTCAGCGAAATGGGCGAAAAAAACGCTTTCTGGGTTTACACCCGCGAGGTGGCGGGACAACGTTATCTGCTGGTGCAGGATCAACAGGAATTCGAGGAACATGAACAGGCCCTGTTCGCCACCCTGTTTGCGGGTTTCCTGCTCACGGTGGCAGGCGCGTGGAGCCTGGGCAGACTGACCGCCAAAACGGTCATGTCTCCCGTCAGGCGTCTCGCGGAACAGGTTCGCCGCCTGCCGCAACCGCCGCTGCCCGCACCGTTGGCGCAGGATTATGCCGACGATGAAGTCGGCCACCTCGCCGCTGCTTTCGATGACGCCCTGCAACGTCTCAATCTCGCCATGGAGCGGGAACGCCTCTTTACCAGCGACGTCAGTCACGAATTGCGCACGCCGCTGATGATTGTCGCCACTTCCTGCGAACTGCTGGCCGCTGGCGAGCTTTCCGCGCGCGGGCGCGAACAGGTCGAACGCATCGCGCGCGCCGCCGATGAGATGCGCGCCCTGGTCGAAACGTTCCTGAGCCTCGCGCGAGCACGTCCCGACGAAACCGGCGCAGAGGCAACCTTTCTGGAAGGCGGCATCGGCCTCGCCCAAGCGGCGGAAGAACAACGCCTGCGCTGGCAGCCCGCCATCCAGGGCAAGGGGCTTGCGTTCGAGTTCGTCGAAGAAGGGATCGACCCAGGACATTACAACACCGCTTTCCTGCGCACCGTCCTGGGCAACCTGCTGCGCAACGCCCTGCATTACACCGAGCACGGCTGGATACGGCTGGTGCTGGAAGAGGGCGGATTCCGGGTCGAGGACAGCGGCATCGGCGTCCCGGAAGCCGACAGGGAACGGATATTCCAGGCATTCACCCGCAGCAGCCGGACGCGCGGCGCGGGACTCGGACTGGGGCTGTCGCTGGTCAAGCGCATCTGCGCCCACCAAGGCTGGCGCGTCACACTCGCCCCCCTTCCCGGCGGCGGCAGCCGCTTCCACGTACGGTTTCGGCAAGAGCATGCCGAACCCTGACACACCACGCATAAATCGACACATCGGTGTGGCTTGTTTTATGTCTTCACATTTTTTTCACATTCGTTTGACAACCCCTTGATCGCAGCGCTCACAGAATCGACACCTCTCGATTTTGTCGGAGCGTCAAATGAGTTCGTCATTCACCTTCTTGCCTGCGGCGACGCATGGCAAGCGTCGCGGGCGCATCGACTGGGCGGGCATCGCTTGGCTTTACCTGTTCTTCTGGTATTTTTCCGGCCTCATGCAAGCCTTGATGATTCCGACGGCGGGCTTCGTGGGCTTTCGCAACGTGTTTTTCCTGAGTGCCATCTGGCTGGCCCCGGTTTTATTGTTTCCGCGCTGGACGCGCCAAATCGCCGCCGCTCTCGGCATCGTGCTCTGGGCGACATCACTGGTCAGCATCGGTTATTGGGGCATTTACGGGCAAGAGTTTTCACAGAGCGTCATCTTCACCATTTTTGAATCCAACATGGCGGAATCGGGCGAATACCTGAGCCAGTACGTCAGTCTCCGCCTCCTGGTCGGCGTCGCCGCCTATTCGATTGTCGCTTTTCTACTCTGGCGACGCTTGCGTCCCGTTGACCTGCCACGCCCTGTCGCCGTCGGTGCAGCGGTCTTTGTCGTTCTGACGAATCTCGCCTCCCCCTATCTCGCATACCTGCCCGGAAAAATCGACTTCCCGGACGGCACCATCAAATTGCAACGGCGCCTGGAACCGGCCACCCCCTGGCATTTGCTGATGGGGTATTACCAATACCGCCACCAACTCGACAACGTACAAGCGCTCCTGCAAGGGAACGCCGCCCTGCCGCCCGTGCGTGACCTCATTGACGCAAACGGCGATACGCCGCGCACGCTGGTACTGGTCATCGGCGAATCCACCACCAGCCGGCGCATGAGCTTGTACGGCTATCCGCGCAAAACCACGCCTCACCTGGACGCGCTGAAAGAACGGGGCGAACTGATCACTTTCAACAACGTGATCACCTCACGCCCCTACACCATTGAAATATTGCGCCAGGCCCTGACTTTCGCCAACGAGGAAGCGCCCAATCGCTTTTTGACCGAGCCAAACCTGATGAACGTGATGAAACAGGCCGGTTACAAGACTTTCTGGATTACCAACCAGCAAACCATGACCCAGCGCAATACCTTGCTGACCGTGTTTTCACAGCAGGCAGACGAGGTGCGCTATTTGAATTCACAGCGCGTTCAAAACGCCACACTTTACGACCAAATCGTATTCGAGCCGTTCGCCGCTTCACTGCAAGACCCCGCCCCGAAAAAATTTATCGTGGTGCATCTGCTGGGCACTCACGCGAAATACCTTTACCGGTATCCTCGTGAATACGCGACATTCAACACCCGCGACAACGCCCCTGCCAGTTTGACGGACAGTCAGCTCGAAACTTACAACAGCTACGACAACGCCGTGTTGTACAACGATTTCGTGGTGTCATCCCTGATCGACACGTTTGCCGCCAGCAAGGCCGATGGCTTTTTGGTTTATTTCTCCGATCATGGCGAAGAAGTCTTTCACGAGAGCCCCCATCAGATATTGGGCCGCAACGAGGCCGCACCGACGCCAGACATGTATGCCGTGCCTTTCATCCTGTGGGCCGCGCCTTCCTGGAAAAAAACGCACGATGTCGACTTCGCCGCGATGGCCGACCGCCGCTACAGCAACGCCGACTTCATCCATACCTGGTCTGACCTGGCGGGCTTGCGCTACGACCGTTTCCAGCCCGAACGGAGTCTGGTCAATCCAGACTTTGTGGCGCACACGCGCTGGATCGGCAATCCCGATCTCAAGAACGGCTTGCGGGACTACGACGCTATCATGCCGGTGTCTCCCCCCATCCTCACGGCAGCGCAAATTTCCACCACGGCTCGCCGCTGACACGGGCGACTCGATCCAGCGCCCTCACTGCTCCGGCAGGGCGGACGCTTTTGGCGGCACACCGCCCTCCCCCTCCACGCCCTCGGGCCGCGCCGCTTCGATGCGCTGGAAACGGGCGCTGATCTTGCGGCTGGAGATGTGGACTTCCTCCACGTCCTTGCCCGCCTGTTCGATGTGACGGGCAAGCGCCCCCATGCGCGCATCGAAACGCTGAAAATCCTGCGCCAGTCGCCCCAGTTCGTCCTGGATCACATGAATATGACGGCGGGTTTCGACATCCTTGAGCACCGCACGCGCCGTGTTCAACACCGCCATCAGCGTGGTGGGCGAAACAATCCACACCCGCCGCGACTGGGCGTGGGCAACGATTTCGGAATGCGACGCGTGCAGTTCCGCAAACACCGCCTCAGCGGGCAAAAACATCACCGCCCCGTCGGCGGTCACACCGGGCAGGATGTACTTGTCGGCAATCGCATCGACGTGACGGCGCACATCGGCGCGAAACGCCGCCAGCGCCGACTTCCGGTCGGATTGCGGCAGGGAAGCATCGAGCATGCGGCGGTAGTTTTCGAGCGGAAACTTGGCGTCGATCGCCACCCGGCCCGTCGGCGGCGGCAATTCGAGCAAACAATCGGCGCGCAGACCGTTGGGAAGATTCGCCTGGAACACAAAGGCGTCCGGCGGCAGCGCGTTGCGCACCAGCGCCTCAAGCTGCACCTCGCCAAAAGCGCCACGGGATCGCTTGTCGCCCAAAAGCTCCTGAAGACTCATCACACTGGCGCTGAGGCCGTCGATCCGCTTTTGCGCCTCGTCGATCGTCGCCAGCCGCGTCATGACATTGGTAAAAGTATCGTTGGTCTTGCGCAGCCCCTCGTCGAGCCGGTTATTGACCTGCCCGGAGAGCGTGCGCAACTGCCCTTCCACCCCTCGGGTCAAGCCCTCGATTGAGTGCGACAACTGCATCGAAGCCGCCGCCAGTCCGCTCTGGAGCAATTCACGGTCGGCGCGCGCATGCTCGCCGATGCGGTCGGTCTGGCGTTCAAGGCCAGCGTGAAGATCGCGCAGCAATTCGCGGTGCTGGTCAAGCGCACTGCGGTCGAGCACCTCGCCGATGCGCGCCAGCAAACGACGCTCGCGCCGTCCCGCGCCCACGACCCGCCAAAGCAACAAGACGACGATGCCCGCCAGCAGGCCGAACGCTACAAGAAGCAAAGGAGACCATTGCAACAATCCGTTCATGAGCGCCAAGCCAACGGGCTTTTCTGTCATTCGCCGGGGTGTCGGTTCATCGTTCCTGCGGCAGCAGGCGGCGCACCAATTCCACCCAGTAAGCCGCGCCAACGGGAAGAATATCGTCATTGAAATCGTAGGCGGGATGATGCAACGCCACGCCGCCCTGCCGCTCGCATCCGGCCAGCGCCGGATCGACATCCGCCGCAACGCCGTTGCCAATCCACACATAAGCGCCGGGCTTCTTCAACAGGTAATAAGCGAAATCCTCCGCCCCCATACTCGGACGCTCGCCGGTGCGGACGTTTTCCCGTCCGGCGACCGAGGCCGCCGCTTCCACGCACTGCACAGCTTCAGCGGCGGAGTTGACCGTCGGCGGATAGCCGCCGGGAAGCGGATCGAAGACGATATTCACCCCGAGCGCCTCCCCCGTTCCCGCGCACAACGCGCGCAGCCGCGCCAGCGCCTTTTCGCGCACCGTCGCCGAAAAGCTGCGCAGCGTGCCGGAGAGTTCTGCGCGTTCCGGCAACACGTTGAACGTGTCGCCAGCATGAAAACACGTCACCGACACCACGGCGGCATCGAGCGGATCAAGCGTGCGCGCCACAATGCTCTGTATCGCCTGCACCAGCGCCGCCCCCGCGAGCACCGGATCGGCGGCCAGATGCGGCATCGCCGCATGGCCGCCCACACCCTCGATGTGAATGTCGAAACGGTCGGTGCCCGCCATCACCGGCCCCGCGTGCACCGCAAAATGCCCCGCTGGCAGCCCCGGCCAGTTGTGCATGCCGTAGATTGCCTCCATCGGGAAACGCTCGAAGAGGCCATCCCCGATCATCACCCGCGCCCCGCCCGCACCTTCCTCACCCGGCTGGAAGATCAGGTAGACCGTGCCATTGAAATCGCGTCTTTCGGCGAGCAGCCTGGCCGCGCCCAGCAGCATCGCGGTATGGCCGTCGTGGCCGCAGGCGTGCATACGGCCCTCGTGCCGCGAACGGTGCGCGAAACCGTTGGCCTCGGCAATCGGCAGCGCGTCCATGTCCGCCCGCAAACCGATCGCCCGCTTCCCGCTGCCCGCGCGGATCGTACCGACCACGCCGGTGCCGCCAAGACCGCGATGCGTCTCGATTCCCAGCGCGCCAAGCTGCGCCGCAACCCGATCCGCCGTGCGCGTTTCGGAAAAAGCCAGTTCGGGGTAGGCGTGGAGGTCGCGGCGAATATCTTGCAACGCGGCGCGCGCCTGCCGGGCGGCGTCGATAGGAGTCATGTATTTTCCATTTGTTCAAGCCCAGCCGCCGCAGGGATTCACACCTCGGACAACCAGTGTTTTTCCCACTCCGCGAGTTCTGGGGCGCACACCAACCCGGCGTGCTCGATTTCGGTTTGCAGGACGCGATAGAGCTTGACAAGCGCGGGAGTCGGCACGGAAGGCAGGACGGGAACGAAACGCACGCGCAGATCGCCCGCCGGGCGATTGCCGCGTGCAGGAACCCCCGCGCTGGCAATGCTCTTTTCACGCGCTTCCCCCGAACCGGGTTCGAGTTCGATGCGTTGCGGCCCGATGGGCGAAGGCACGGCGACCGTACCGCCGCCGAGCAACGTGAACACGCTGACCGGGCGTTCGAGCGCTATATCGCTGCCGTCGAGGGTATAGACCGGATGTGGCCGCAAACGGATGCGCAGGCGCAAGTCGCCGGGACGTCCCCGGCTCGTCGCCGCC
>JAITQD010000076.1 GCA_031289095.1 Azoarcus sp. | reverse complement strand
GGTGATGCGCACCGCCGAATCGGTTTTGTTGATGTGCTGTCCACCTGCGCCTGAGGCGCGGTAGGTGTCGATGCGCAGGTCGGCGGGATTGATGTCGACTTCGATGGAA
This sequence comes from Azoarcus sp., assembly GCA_031289095.1. Taxonomy (GTDB): domain Bacteria; phylum Pseudomonadota; class Gammaproteobacteria; order Burkholderiales; family Rhodocyclaceae; genus WRNU01. The sequence continues at coordinate 19,346 of JAITQD010000076.1, read as the reverse complement.
TCGTCGACTTCTGGGTAGACGAACACCGAACTGAAGCTGGTGTGTCGGCGCGCGTTGGAGTCGAATGGCGATTTGCGCACCAGGCGATGAATACCGGTTTCGGTGCGCAGATAGCCGTAGGCGTAGTCGCCGCTCACCTTGATTGTGCAGTTCTTGATGCCGGCTACTTCGCCTTCGCTTTCTTCGAGCAGTTCAACGGCGAAGCCTTTTTTTTCCGCGTAGCGCAGGTACATGCGCTCCAGCATGCCGGCCCAGTCCTGCGCCTCGGTGCCGCCCGCGCCGGACTGGATTTCGACAAAGCAATTTGCCGGATCCATCGGGTGTGCGAACATGCGGCGGAATTCGAGTTTCTCGATGGTCGCCGCCAGACCACCGAGATCGCTTTCGACCGCCTCGAACGTATCATCGTCCTCTTCGGCCTGCGCGAGATCGAACAGATCCTTTAGGTTGCGCGCTTCGCCGTCGACAGATTTGAGGGTGAGCACGACGTCTTCAAGCTGGCGCTTTTCGCGTCCGAGGTCTTGTGCGCGCGCGGCGTCGTTCCAGAGCGCCGGGTCTTCGAGGGCGCGATTGACTTCTTCAAGTTTCGATGCCTTGGCATCGTAGTCAAAGATACCTCCGTAGTTCGCGCCCGCGCGCGGTGAGGTCGGCGAGGCGTTCGGCGATGGCGTTCTGGCGTTCTGCTTCCATGGAAGACTCCGGTAATGCTGAAAACCTATCATTATACCGGTAAGCGGTGGAAAGCCGAATGCGCGAGGTGTCGCCGCGTGTTCCCCATGGACGTGGGGATGAACCGGCATGTTGCTCACGGCAGTGAGAGTGGCCTTGGCGCGGGAAGCGGAAAGGGAAAACGCGCGTTCGTGAGCGCTCAGGCGCGAATGTCGAGCGCTTGCCCTGCCGTGGGGATCAGGCTGCGCGCGATGGCGTCTCCGAAAGAGATGCCGCGTCCGTCGTTGCCGCTTTCGCCGCCGCGCGCGGCAGGGGGAAACCGCATTCCGCCGTCCTGGCCGTTTTCCTCCGGCGCGCCCGCCTTGCCTTTTTCCATGTTGGCGAGGGCGATTTCGGCGCGCGCTTCGGCGGCTATCTGCGTCGCTGCTGCGGCAACGGCACGATCTTGCGCCGAAGGGTCGGCGGGAGCGAGCGCCGCAGCGCGAATCTGGTCGGCGCGGGCAAGGGTTTCTTCCGGGGTGCGGCCTTTCGATGTGTCGATGCCGACTTCGCCCGCCACCACGTAGCGCTGGCCGTCCGGGCCGGTTTCGTAGCTGTAGCTCGCGCCCGAGGTGACGAGGTTGCCGCCCGCGGCCATGTGCGCGGCCTCGTGAGCGCGTACGGCGCGGTCGGTGGCTTTCATTTCTTCGATCCGGCGCAGGTCGGCGGCGCTCGGTTCGTTGGTGCGAGTGCTGCCCGGACGCGCATCGGCAGGACGTTCCTTCGCCGTGCCGGCATCCCGTTCCATGCTCCCGCCGGATGCCTCGCTGCGCCAGGCGCGCGTATAAGCCGAGGCTGACTGGATTGTATTGACGAAGAAGGATGAGACACCGGAGATCATTTTTTACGGGAGATATGCGAACAGTATGATTGGCGGCGGACGGGCGGAGGCTCCTGCTTGAAGCCTAGAGCGCCACGGCATGAGAAGGAATCAGCTTCGGAGCCGGGTTGCGGTTTACTTCTCGGGCTGGGGTGAAAAAGCGGTGTCGACGACGGGCGCGCCGGGCGCTGCGTTCTGGTTGCCAACGCTTACCGGCAGGTGCACCTGCATCCAGGCAGCGGCGATGTCCGCGCAGGCGGCGAGCATGGCAGCGGACATTCGTTCGGGTTCGCCGCCGGCACTCGTTTGCCAGTCGCGCGTGGCCGTGACCAGCTCGAAAACCTGGCGCAGGATGGGCGCGCGTGGGTCGTCCTTGCCGACGATGAAACAGGTGGGCGTCTTCAGGGTATGCAGAGGCGCGGCCCCGGACAGGTCGGGACGGCCCGAGAGAATGCTCATGGCGTGGATGCGTCCGGGAAGCTGCGCGGCGGCGCGGATCGCGGCGGCGGCGGCGGTATCGGCGGCGAACACGCCCAGCGGCAAGGCCGCCAGATCCGGCTGATGGCGTAGCCATTCCAGTGCGGCGAGGGCGCGTGCGCCCAGGTTGGCGACGTTGTAACGGGCGTCGGAATCGCGCCCTTCCTCGTCGGACAACAGGTCGAGAGCCAAGGTGGCGTAGCCAGCGCGCTGGAGTGTATCGGCTACCGGCGTTTCGAGATCGTAAGCAGCGGGGTTGGCAAAGGCTTGCCATACCAGAACCAGGCCGCGCACGTCGGGCGCATGGGCCAGACGGGCAGGCAACCACACGTCGCGGGAAGGGAGGCTGAGTTGGGAGTAGCGCAGTTTCACGGCGCGCGGGATGGTCGGGTTGTCGGTGGATTTTCGGATGCTATGCCAAGCCGATTATAGGGAAACTCCGCGAAAGTGTTTGTTCCGCATGAGGGCTGACGCACTTGTGGCGTGCCGCGCCTCGCTCATTTCGCGCCGCTTCCGTAGAATCACCGCCCATGCAGAACTTCGCCACTCGCCATTTCGCCCTCGTCCCCGCCGCTGGAAGCGGTACGCGCATAGGGGGGGCGTTGCCCAAGCAGTATCTGCCGCTGCTGGGAAAGCCGCTTATCCACCACGCCCTTGCCGCCCTGTGTGCGACGCCCGGCATCGAACGGGTGTTCGTCGTGCTCTCGGTCGACGATGCCGAATGGGCGCGCCAGGACTGGCGCAATCTCGGCCCGAAACTGACGCCGCTTTTTTGTGGCGGGCCAACGCGGGCCGACTCGGTGCTTTCCGGCCTGCGCGCCATCGCGGGCGAAGTGACCGCCACCGACTGGATATTGGTGCATGACGCTGCACGCCCGTGCCTGGCGCGCTGGCACGTCGAAAAACTGATGCGCGAACTGGCGCACGACGACGTGGGCGGCCTGCTGGCGATGCCGGTGGCCGACACGCTCAAACGCGCCGACGAACACGCGCGCGTCGCCGCCACTGTGGCGCGCGACAGCCTCTGGCGGGCACAGACGCCGCAGATGTTCCGCTACGTGATGCTGCGCCGCGCCCTTGAGAGCGCGCACCACGTTACCGACGAAGCGAGTGCCATCGAAGCCGCCGGCCTGCGCCCAAAACTGGTCGAAGGCGACGCCTCCAACCTCAAGGTGACCTGGCCTTTCGACCTCCATCTTGCCGACTGGATATTGCGGCATCGCGGCCAGGAGAACGAATCGTGAAACCTGGAATTCGTATCGGCCAGGGCTTCGACGTCCACGCGTTCGCGGCGGGCCGCCCCCTGATCCTCGGCGGCGTCACGATTCCCTTTGAGCGTGGCTTGCTCGGACATTCCGATGCCGATGTGTTGCTGCACGCGCTGACCGACGCGCTGCTCGGCGCCGCAGGTCTCGGTGACATCGGGCGACTGTTTCCCGACACCGACCCGCAATACGCCGGAGCCGACAGCCGCGTGCTGTTGCGCACGGCTTTTGCCAAGGTGCGGATGGCGGGTTGGGAAGTCGGCAATGTCGACGCCACCCTCATCTGCCAGCAACCGAAGATCACCCCGCACGCTCCGTACATGGCCGCCAACATCGCCGCCGATCTCGGCGTCGCCGTCGCGCAAGTCAACATCAAGGGCAAAACCACCGAAAAACTCGGCTTCACCGGGCGCGGCGAAGGCATCGCCGCGCAAGTGGCGGTGCTGCTGATGCGCACCGTATGACCACGGACACCCTGCCGGAGAAGGCGGCAGCGCCATCCATCCTGCCGGACGCGCCCGTCGCCGCGCCCGTGCGCTTCCTGCCCATGTCGCGCGCCGAAATGGCCGCGCTGGGGTGGGAGGCTTGCGACATCATCCTGGTCACGGGCGACGCTTACGTCGACCACCCCAGCTTCGGCATGGCGCTTGTGGGCCGCCTGCTCGAAGCGCACGGCTGGAAAGTGGGCATCATCAGCCAACCGGACTGGCGTTCCGCCGACGACTTTCGCGCCCTCGGACGGCCACGGCTCTATTTTGGCGTCACCGCCGGCAACATGGATTCGATGGTCAACCGCTACACTTCGGAGCGCAAAATCCGCTCCGACGACGCCTACACCCCGGACGGCGCGCCCGGCAAACGTCCCGACCGCGCCGTCACCGTCTACGCCCAGCGCGCCCGCGAAGCCTTTCCCGGCACGACGGTGATGATCGGCTCCATCGAAGCCAGCCTGCGCCGCATCGCCCACTACGACTACTGGAGCGACACCGTGCGCCGCCCGGTGCTGGCCGACGCCAAGGCCGACATCCTCCTCTACGGCAACGCCGAACGGGCGTTGATCGACTTCACCCGCCGGTTCGCGGCGGGCGAAGCGGCGGCGGCCATCCGCGACCTGCGGGGTACGGCGTTCATGACCTCTCCCGGCTGGCGGCCCGAAGGCTGGACGCAAATCGACGCCACCGCCCTGGACAAACCCCTTGTGGCAGGCAAAGTCTCGCGCACGCGCAACGTCGTCCGGCTGCCCTCGTTTGAACAAGTCAAAAACGATAAACGCGCCTACGCCCACGCCTCGCGCGTCTTCCATCTCGAATCCAATCCCGGCAATGCCCGCGCCCTCGTACAGCGTGTGGGCGACGGCCCTGGCGCGCGCGACATCTGGCTCAACCCGCCGCCGCTGCCGCTTTCCACCGCCGAAATGGATTTCGTCTACGGCCTGCCCTATGCCCGCCGCCCGCATCCAGCCTACGACGGCGCGCGCATCCCCGCCTGGGAAATGATCCGCTTCTCGGTCAACATCATGCGCGGCTGCTTTGGCGGCTGTACTTTTTGCTCGATCACCGAACATGAAGGCCGCATCGTCCAGAACCGCTCGCAAGCCTCGATCCTGCGTGAAATAGCCGCAGTGCGCGACCACACACCCGGCTTCAGGGGCCACGTTACCGACCTCGGCGGCCCCACGGCCAACATGTACCGCATGCGCTGCAAGGACGCGAGCATCGAAGCCGCCTGCCGCCGCCTCTCCTGCGTGTGGCCGGAAATCTGTCCGCGCCTCGACGCCGATCACGCCCCGCTCATCGACCTCTACCGCGCCGCGCGCGCCGTGCCCGGCATCGAGCACATCACCATCGGCTCGGGGCTGCGCTACGACCTCGCCGTCCGCTCTCCCGAATACATTGCCGAACTCGCCGCGCACCACGTCTCCGGCCTGCTGAAAGTCGCTCCCGAACACAGCGAACCCGGCCCGCTCGCGCACATGATGAAACCCGCCATCGACGCCTTCGACGCCTTTGCCGCGCAGTTCGAGCGCGCAAGCCGACGCGCCGGGAAAAAACAGCACCTCGTACCGTACTTCATCGCCGCCCATCCCGGCGCGAGCGACGAAGACATGCTGAAACTCGCTCTATGGCTGAAAGCGCGCGGCTTTCGTCCCGACCAAGTGCAAACCTTCCTTCCCACGCCGCTGGCGCTGGCGACGGCGATGTATCACAGCGGCATCAACCCCCTGAAAAGCGTCGCGTCCGTCCCGGAACCTGTCGCCAGTGTGCGCGGCGAACGCCAGCGCCGGTTGCACAAGGCGTTTCTGCGCTGGCACGATCCGGCGAACTGGCCGCTGCTGCGCGAGGCACTGGCGAAAATGGGGCGGGGGGACTTGATCGGCAGCGGGGCGCGTTGTCTGGTGCCGAGGCGGTAGCCGATGCCAGGCAGGAGGACAGTTCGTGCAACACGCCTGGCGGGTCTTCCGCGATAGGCCGGGCGGGATGTCGTTGATGACTGGGCGCAGGGGATGGCTGGTGTATCCGTCATACCAAGGGGCACAATAACGTCGATCTGCAATTTACCGGCATTTCTCCATGAAGCGAAGTGCTGTGCGCGAAGCGGTGAACCGCTTTCGCACGGCGAACCCGCGCGTTTTTGGTTCGGTGCTGCATGGCACTGACCGGGATGGTAGCGACATTGATCTGCTGGTCGATGCGTTGCCAGGCGCGACGCTGTTTGATCTTGGTGGCCTGCAAGACGAATTGGAATCACTGCTCGGCATCCCCGTCGATTTGCTGACGCCGCCGATTTGCCGCCGAAGTTCCGGGTAACCATTGTTCAGCACTACTTCTATTCTGTCCTGATCCGAGGCAAAATCGACACGCTTTATTGTTGGGTGGTTTTTGATTTTTCCAAACCTGTTTCAAGGAGATCCCCGCATCATGCGTCAGGAAAAAAGCGAAGTCATCATCATTGGCGTGGGCCCGTCCGGCGCTGTGGCGGCGGGGCTGTTGCGCCGTGCGGGGCGTACCGTGACCATTCTGGAAAAAGAGGATTTCCCGCGTTTTGTCATCGGTGAAAGCCTGTTGCCGCAAAGCATGGAATATATTGAAGCCGCTGGCATGTTGCAGGACGTGATCGAAGCGGGTTTCCAGTTCAAGAACGGTGCTGCTTTTGCCTGTGACGCCCAATATGCGCATTTTGATTTCCGCCAGAAATTCACGCCTGGCTGGGGAACGACCTACCAGGTGCAGCGTGGGCCGTTTGACAAGGTGTTAGCCGATGCTGCTGCGCGCATGGGTGCCGATATCCGTTATCGCCACGCCGTGACTGCCGTCGACGTGAGTGGCGACAAACCCGTCGTCACCGTGCGTCAGGAAAATGGCGAGGAATACCAGCTCACGGGCGATTTTCTGCTTGATGCCAGCGGTTACGGGCGTGTCCTGCCCCGGTTTCTCGGGCTGGATATTCCCTCGGCGCTGCCGGTGCGGCAGGCGATTTTCACCCACATCGAAGACCGCATCGCCAAAAATACCGAGGCGACGTTCGACCGCGAAAAAATCCTGATTTCGGTGCCGCCCGATGAAACCGACGTCTGGTTCTGGCTGATTCCTTTTTCTAACGGACGTTCTTCCATTGGCGTCGTGGGGCGGCGCGAACAGTTCGATGAGCGCGACGACAAGGAGCAGCTGCTCGATCGTGTGCGCCGCACGCCGAACCTTGCCCGATTGCTCAAAGATGCGGTGTGGGATACGCCGGTGCGGCACATTGTTGGCTATTCCGCCAACGTCAAGTCGCTTTACGGGCGCAATTTTGCGCTGCTTGGCAATACCACCGAGTTTCTCGACCCGGTGTTTTCCTCCGGCGTCACCATTGCGTTCAAATCGGCCGATCTGGCGGTCAAGGCGCTCCTGAAGCAGCTTGCAGGCGACCCCGTCGACTGGGAGCGTTCCTACGCAGCGCCGCTCATGGTCGGGGTCGAAACGTTCCGCGCCTTCGTCACGGCCTGGTACGACCGGCGTTTGCAGGACATCATTTTTGCCCCGAACAAGTCGCCGGAAATCGAGCGCATGGTTTCCTCGGTGCTGGCCGGTTACGCCTGGGACGAAAAGAATCCGTTCGTCGCCAAGCCAGAGCGTCGCCTGGCTTCGGTGCAAGCAGCATGCACGCTCGCCGCCTGATCGCCCGCTTCTTCCTTGTCTGCTGCGTGTCGTGCCTGGGGGCCTGCGTCTTGCTGGCTCCCGGGCGCGGGTCGATCACCGCTCGCCCGCTCAAAATTTCGCCTGCCGTACTGGGCGAACGCACGGTGGAACAGCGGCTCGTCATGCGCTGGCCGGGCGGCGAACGCAGCACGGAAGCGGTGCTGGAAATCGCCGGGGATCGCCTGCAACTCGTCATGATGGCCTTCGGCATACGCTTGTTCAGCCTGGAGTATGACGGGGATGCCTTTACCGAGCAGCGCTTCGTGCCGCACGCGCCGGAAGGCGGGCGCATCCTGAACGATCTGCTGCTGATCGCCACGCCGCTGCAAGACTTGCTCCGCGCCCTGCCGCCGGGCGCAAGCGCGACCGAGATGCGCGAGAACGGAAAAACGCGGCGGGAAATCGTCCAGGATGGCGTGACGCAGGTCGTCATCGACTACGATACGGCCTCGCCCTGGCAGGGCAAGGTGACGTACTCGCAACGCGTCATGGGCTATGAACTTATCCTGGAGTCGCATGAAATCTGATTTTCCGATTCACCTCCACCCCCCCGCCATTCTGTGCGCGGCGGGCGATGATCCCATTGTTGTGCGTGAAGCCTTGTTTGCCGGGCGTAGTCCGGGCATGCGGACGACCGACGCCTACAGCCCCGGCCAGCCGCTGCGGCTCGGCATTGTGGATGCGGCCTTGCCGGACGTCGGCTTTTTGCCGGAGACGCAACGCTCACGCAACAACGCCCTGACGCTGGCGGCGTTCGCCCGCATCGAGGCGCGCTACCGCCAGCTTGCCGCCGGACTGCCTGCGGCGCGGATCGCGGTGGTGATCGGCACCAGCACCTCCGGCATGTTCGAGGCGGAAAGCGCGATGAAAACCCGCGTTGCGCAGGGCGACTGGCCGCAAGGGTTCCACTTTTTGCAGCAGGAACTGGGTTCCCCGGCAGCAATGCTGGCCGGGCAACTGGGCGTGACGGGGCCGGCCTACGCGGTATCGACCGCCTGCACCTCCAGCGCCAAGGCGTTGATCGCCGCTGCCCGTCTCATCAAGGCCGACATGGCCGATCTGGTTGTCGCCGGGGGCGTGGATACCCTGACACGTTTCACCGTCGCGGGTTTTTCGTCGCTGGAAGCCGTATCCTCCGAACCCTGCCTGCCGTTTTCGGCGAACCGCAAGGGCATCAACATCGGCGAAGGCGCTACGCTTTTTCTGTTGAGCCGCGAACACCCGGTCGATGCGCCTCGCATCGGCCTGGCCGGTTGGGGGGAGAGTTCCGACGGCCACCACATTTCCGCCCCGGAACCCACGGGTGCGGGCGCAAAACGGGCAATCGGCGCGGCGCTCGCGCATGCCGGCATCGACGCCGACGCCATCGGCTACGTCAACCTGCACGGCACCGCCACGCGCCAGAACGACGCCATGGAGAGCCGGGCCATGGCGGCGTTTTTTTCCGCTGCAGTGCCCATGAGCTCAACCAAACCGCTCACCGGCCACACCCTGGGCGCTGCAGGGGCGCTGGAAGCGGCAATCTGCTGGCTGGCGCTTGCCGACGAGGAACGCCGCTTGCCGCCGCAGCTTTGGGATGGCGCGCCCGACCCGGACGATCCGCCCCTGCGGCTGGTCGAGGCGGGCGAACGCGCCGTTGCGCCGTTAAAATATGCGCTTTCGACGTCTTTCGCCTTTGGCGGCAGCAATACGGCATTGATTCTGGAGAGAATGGCATAAGCATGAAGCAGCAAGAACAGGACACCCCGGATTACCTCCCCATCATCGATTACCTACCGCACCGTGACCGCATGGTGTTGCTCGACCGCATGCTCGAAGCGAGCGCGGAGCGCGTCCTCTGCGCCGTCACCTTGCGGGAGGACAGCCCGTTCTGCCGGGACGGTCGGGTGCCCGCCTACGTCGGCATCGAATACATGGCGCAGGCAGCTGGCGCGCTGATGGGCTGGTATGCCCGCAGCCAGGGCGGACTGCCAAAAATCGGCTTTCTCACCTCCGTGCGCAAGTTTTCCTTTATGGGTGGGGTGGACGGCTTCGCCGTCGGAATGACGCTCACCGTCGAGGCGCGGGAACTCCTGCGCGACGACGATAATGGGCTGGGCGTCATGGCTTGCGCGATATACCATCCCGGCAGTGTCCTGGTGGCAAAGACCCAATTGACTGCGTACATGCCGAAAGACCTGGACGCCTACTCAAAGACGATATGAACACGACTTCCCAATTGCCCAGAAGCGTTCTGGTGACAGGGGCTTCGCAGGGCATCGGCGAGGCCATCGCGCGGCGTGCGGCGGCGGACGGTTTTTTGCCGGTGCTGCATTGCCGTGGTCAGCGCGAACGCACGGAGCGGCTGGCGGACGAACTCACCCAACCGCTTGGCGGTGTGCGTCCGCGTGTGTTGCAGTTTGACGTTGCCGACCGTGCCGCCACGAGTGCGAGCCTCATTGCCGATGTCGAGACGCACGGCGTCTACTACGGCGTGGTCTGCAACGCCGGGATCACCGCCGACAATGCCTTTCCGGCCATGACCGACGAGGAATGGGACAGCGTGCTCACCGTGAATCTGGACGGGTTCTACAACGTGCTGCGCCCGCTCGTCCTGCCCATGGTGCAGGCGCGGCGACCGGGGCGCATCGTCACGTTGTCGTCGCTGTCCGGGCAAATGGGCAATCGCGGCCAGGTCAATTACAGCGCCGCCAAGGCAGGCATCATCGGGGCCACCAAGGCGCTGGCGCTGGAACTCGCCAAGCGCCGCATCACGGTCAATTGCGTCGCGCCCGGCCTGATCGGCACTGAGATGGTCGAACCCGACGTCATGGAACGCATCCTGCCCCTGATTCCCGTCCAGCGCGTGGGCAAGCCCGAAGAAGTCGCCGCCGTCGTGAGCTTTTTGCTCTCCGACGGGGCCGCCTACGTCACGCGACAGGTGATCGCCGTCAATGGAGGCATGCTGTGAACCGGGACACGGGCAAGAAAAGAGTCGTCGTCACCGGTGCGGGGGGCATCAGTTCTCTGGGCTGCCAGTGGGACGAAATCGAGACGCGCCTGCGTGCGCTGAAAAACGCGGTGCGCGTCATCGACGAATGGAAGGACATCAAGAATCTGAAAACCTGCCTGGGCGCGCCGGCGGTGGATTTCACCCTGCCGCCTGAGCGTTACAACCGCAAGACGATGCGCAGCATGGGACGGGTGGCGGTGCTGGCCTGCCGCGCCACCGAATTCGCGCTCGCCGACGCCGGGCTGCTGGAAGACAGGGCGTTTTTGACCTCTGGCCGGGTAGGGGTCTCCTACGGTTCCTCGGCGGGCGCGATGGACGCCACCGCCGCCTTCGCCCGCCTGCTCGACACCCGCGAGGTGGATGGCCTCAACGCCGCCAGCTACATCCGCATGATGCCGCACACGACGCCGGCCAACATCGCCGTTTTCTATGGCCTCACCGGCAGGGTTCATACCACATCCAGCGCGTGCACCTCGGGCAGCCAAGGGATCGGTTACGCTTTCGAGACCCTCCAGCACGGCCATGCCGACGCGATGATTGCGGGTGGGGCAGACGAACTGTCGATGGCCGTATTGGCGGTGTTCGACACGCTCTACGCCGCCAGCACAAAGGACGCCACGCCCAGCCTCACGCCGCGCCCCTACGACCGCGACCGTGACGGGCTGGTGATCGGCGAGGGTGGTTGTACCCTGATTCTGGAAGAATACGAACACGCCAAGGCGCGCGGCGCAAAGATTTACGCCGAACTCGTCGGTTATGGCACCAACTGCGACGGCACGCACGTGACACAGCCGCGCGCCGAAACGCAAGCCATCTGCATGCGTTTGGCGCTCGCTTCGGCGGGGCTGCCGCCCGAAGCCATCGCCTACGTAAACGGCCATGGCACTTCTACCGAAGCGGGGGATATTGTTGAAAGCCTCGCCACCCACGAAGTCTTCGGCTCCCGCATGCCGATCAGTTCGCTCAAGAGCTACATGGGGCATACCCTGGGCGCGGCGGGGTCGCTGGAAGCGTGGATGACCATCGCCATGATGCGCGCCAACTGGTTTGCGCCCACACTGAACCTCGATCACGTCGACCCGCGTTGCGGAGAGCTGGACTACATCGCGGGCCAGGGCCGCGATCTGGAGTGCGAATACGTCATGAGCAACAATTTTGCCTTCGGCGGTATCAATACCTCGCTGATTTTCAGGCGAATTCCATAGGTGTTTATCCAGCGTATCTTTCCAGGAGAAAATCCATGAAGCGTTTTATATCCATCGTCATCCTGTCGTTTTTTGCTTGCATCGTGACGCCGTTGGCGCATGCCACGAGAATTGCCCCCCTGCCAACGTTCCAGAACACAACTATTTTGAACGCAGGTACGGACAACGCCGCGACGAAAACGCACGCCGCCATCCTCAAGGGCGCGGCGCTGCAAAAATGGTCCATCGTCAGCGACGGCGGCAATACTGTGCGCCTGAGCCTCACCGTGCGCGACAAGCACGAGATGGTCGTCGACGTGCACATCCGGGGGAACGTGGTGGACGTTGATTACGTCAGCAGCAAAAACATGGCGTACGAGAAGGAGTACGTCGATACCCGCAGGATGGACGACACTCAATGCCGCTATGTTTCTGGCGCATGCTTGATCCCGGCCGGGATCAAGGTCATCCATCCCAACTACGGTGTCTGGGTCAAACGCCTGCTGGATGCTTCCCGGAAGGCGGCGGATTGACGGTTACACCGCACTTGCGCGCGTATGCGCGCAAGTGCGCCGATACCTTTGTAGCCTACATCCTGTTGTCAGATTGCGACTACACTCAACATGACAGGACAGGCTTTTGCAAAATTTCCTTAAAACATATAAGGATAAGTTTATGCAGTTGACTGTTTCGCATGTCGAGGACTATGTGCGCAGAGGGGTTGTGCTTGGGCTTCTGATTTATCTGGCGGCTTTTTTTGTCGTTGAAAGCAGTAAACTTTTGTCTTTTTTCCTGATGTTTGTCGTGTTGCCTGCATTGTGCATGGTTGTTGTTTCGTATCCTCGTCATGTTATAAACAAACGAGTTTTATTTTTTTTAACAACTTTTTTAGGCTACCTGTGTTTGAGCGCATTATGGGGAGAAGGAGATTTTTTGGAAGCAGTTAAATATTCATTTTTTATATTATTTTTAATGGTATCTGTTGCCACTGTCTCACAAAGACTTCCTGGGGATTTTGTAACAAAATATATTGTTGCCCTGGGGTTGATTTCGTCGCTTGGCTATATTATTGCCATGTTCCTGTCGGCACATGGCATCTGGGATTTTGTCAATCAGAGATTCGCATTCCGGGATATTGGCGGATGGGGGAGTAAGAATCCGGTAGATTCAGCAACTATTATAAGCATTCCTGTTCTTGCATCATGGTGGCTGCTTCCCGGAAAGAAATGGCATGCAAAATTACTGTTGATGACGACAATAATCGCATGCGCCGCTGTCATGCTTGTCACCAAGAGCAGGGGGCCTGCCTTGTCGCTGGGAATCGTGTTGGTTGGCGGTTCTTTGCTCAGACATAAAAAAAGTGATATTTTTATATTGCTGTTACTTGGTTTGGTGGCGGGAATTGTGTTTTTTTACTTGAAAGATTTTATCGCTGTTATGAGATTGGATGAGGGTAACTACCGCTACAGCATTTGGATGGATGTGCTGGGGAAAATAAAAAATAATTGGCTGTTTGGCCAAGGCTACGGGACACATGCGGGAATTGTCATTCCCAATCACAACTGGGAATTGTCGCATTCGCACAATATGTTTCTTGAAGTATTGCGCATTGGAGGTGTTGTAGGTATAGGACTGCTGGGCTTGATGCTTGTCTCGATGTTACGACGTTCCTATCCACACGAGGGAAACTTTTTTTTCCTAGCATGGCTGTTCTTTGGGTTTATTTGTTTGTGCTTTAGCGGAAGATTGCCGCTAATCAAACCGACTGTCAAGGAATTCGTTGAATTTTGGCTTCCGCTGTTTCTTTCTTATTTTTACAATGCGGAAACGCAGAATTATGTCTTGAGCAAAGTAGAGAAAGTCTGATGCGCTTGCTTTTATGGTGCTCAGGGAGTAGTTTATCCAGCCTGCCTTTTCGGGGGGAATATTGAATTGAGCAGCAACCCGCCACAGATTCTGCAATTCTGCCACGGCTACTACGGCCCGTTCCTGAACTGCGCGCGCCAGTACGCGCGCCTGTTTCGGGACACGCCTTATCAGGTGACGACGGTCTACCTGACCGGCGAGCCGGATGAAGCAGTCGTGAGGGGTTCGGCCTCGGACGAGGTGATTTTTCTCGGCTACCATAGCGGGGACATTCGCGGCCTCAAACTGCGAGCCATCCGGGACGTTCGCCGTCTTGCCGCCACACACCGCTTTGCTTTCTGCATCGCGCATCGCTTCAAGCCAGCCTACATCGCGCTGCTCGGCACAAATCTGCCGGTGATCTGTGTGCATCACGGTTTTGGCGATTACGACCGCCTTGCCCGGCGGCTGTTTGCGCACGCCTTCAGCAAACGTTTGCGTCTGTTGGGCGTCTCCGACGCCGTGCGCGACGATATGCGCGCCGCGTTGCCGGGATGGCCGCCTTCCCACATCGAAACCCTGTACAACCGCATCGACGTCGCCACCGAGGCCGAAGTGTTGCCCGGCGAGATTGCCCGCGCCGCGCTCGGCCTGCCGCCGCAAGGCTGGATCGTGGGCAACGTCGGGCGTCTGCATCCGGACAAGGATCAGGCGACTCTGCTGCGTGCGTTCGCGGCGGCCTTGCCCAGTCTGCCGGCGGGCAGCCTGCTCGCCGTCATGGGCAGTGGCCGGCTGGAGAACGCGCTCAAGACACAGGCAGTCGAGCTGAACATCCAGGATTCGGTGCGCTTCCTGGGGCAGGTCGCGGAAGGCAGCCGTTATTTCAGGGCGTTCGACGTTTTCGCGCTGTCCTCGGATCGGGAGCCGTTCGGCATGGTGCTGCTGGAAGCCTTGGCTGCCGGTCTGCCCATGGTATGCAGCGATTGCGGCGGCGGGCCCGAAGTCGTGGCTGGTATCGGTGAACTTTTCCCGTTCGGGGATGCCGATGCGCTGGCGCAATGCCTGCTTCGCTTCGCGGCGCGGGGGGTGCCGGCGGACTATCCGCAACGGGCAAAGGAACACCTGCGGCAAAAATTTTCCGATGAAGCCGTGGTGCAAACCTTCTGGCGTCTGCCCATGCTCGCCGAATGGGCGCAGTGCGCACCATGCTGAACCGCGTCCGGTTTTTCCGCGAAAAAGGCTGGACGGAAATCAGCGCCGCCGACTATGCCGGGCTCTGGCAGCGTCACGGCGGCAGCGTCGCCACCCATCCCGCTTTTGTCGAACGCCTGTCCGGGCTGGCGGGCATTCCGGTGCGCTATCTGGGATGGCGGCGGGGCGACACGTTCGCCGCAGCCATTCCCGCCTGGGGGCGATATCTGGCCTTGTCGAAAGCAGCCTTGAAGGCTTACGGCAAAAAAACGGTTTTCGATCTCGGCAACGCGGAAGTCGTCCTGCCCGTCGCATCCGGTGGCGACAAAATTTTCTTGCGCCACACCGGGCGCTATCTCGCTGCCCGGCACGAGGCGGATTTTCCCGGACTGAAACGACAGAAGGAAGAATTGTCGTTTCTCAAGGCGGCGGAAGCGTTTTCCGCCAAATTCCGCTACAACCAGCGTCGCCAATTGCGGCTTTTCACGGAAGCGGGCGGCGTTGTCCGACCAGTGAGCGAGTTTTCCCCGTCCGAACTCGCGGCGATCTACGTCGATCTTTTCCAGCGCCGCTGGGAATCTCCCGCGCCGGGCGCGGCGACCATGGCGGAAGTCTTCGCCCTCTTGCGTGACTGGATGCGGGGGGCGGTGCTCACGCTGCACAACGAGCCAGTCGCCGTGCAGGTGCTGTATCGCGTCGAATCTCCGCAGTGGGTGAGCGTCGAATACATCAACGGCGGCGTCGACCCAAAGGCGCAGGACTACAGTCCGGGCAGCGTACTGACTTTCATCAACATCGAAGCCGAACAAAAGGCCGCCGCCGCCCTGGGCAAGGCGTTGCGCTATTCCTTCGGACGGGCAGGGCGCGACTACAAAAACCTCTGGTGTGCGCCCGAACCCGTATTCGAGACCTGAGCGGCGATCCGGCAGAAATGGCTTCGCGCAAAAGCATCCTTCTTCAGCGTTATCGGCGCAAAAAACGCATTGCGCTCATCCTGTTTGCGCTGACGCTTGGCTGCGTCGGCTTTTTCGCGGGCGGCGGGTGGGCGCTGTCGCTTCTCGTCCTCGCCTGGATCGCGCACGAAGCCTGGTTTTCCGATCACCTCTTCTACACGCCCGGTGCGGATTACGTCTATCGCTTCGACGAACGGGCCGAGGCGCTGCCGGTCACTTTTGCCGACGCCCGCCTGATGCTCGTCGCCGACACGCCGCTCGATGCGGACGACACCTTGATGCTGTCCGTGAATTTGCGCGCCAGCTGGATGGGGCGGTTTCTCGATCCCGCCGTGATCGTCTCCGCAGAAAACGATGGACAAAAAGCATCGACGGATTCATCCCATCCGGAACAGGATGGCCAGACCTTCGAGCGGGGCGCGAAGGGCGTGCGCTACCTGAATCTCACCGGCTTTGCCGACACCCTGCGCAATGGCGGTTTGCGTCTGCGTGGACGGCATTGTCGGCTGCAAGGCGCGCCTCGCCTTTGGCGCATGGCGCATCCCGACTACCGGCAAAAGCGCCTGCTCATCGTCGCACCCCACGCCGACGACGCCGAATTGGCCGCGTTCGGCCTCTACAGTCAGGCGAAAGAAGCCTGGATCGTCACCCTGACGGCGGGCGAAATCGAAGCCGGACACTACCAGCGCATGGGGCTGTCCGCCCGCGAAGCGGCGCGGCTCAAAGGACGCCTGCGCGCCTGGGACAGCCTTGCGGCACCCATATGGGCGGGTGTTCCCGTTGAACAATCAATTCAATTGGGATATTTTTGTCTGCAACTCCCCGTCATGCGCCAGACGCCCGACGCTGCCGTTCCCTCGCGGGAAGCCGATCTGTGCGACACGCGACCGTTCCGCATCTTCAACCGCGTTCAACTTGCCAGCGACCGCGATGGCATTCCTTCCTGGAACAACCTGGTGGCCGATTTGCGCGAAATCATCCTGAAAGCCAAGCCCGAGGCCATCGTGTTGCCGCATCCGTCATTCGATCCCCATCCCGACCACATTGCCGCCGGAGATGCCATACGGGAAGCCCTGGCGGAGTCGGCATGGCAGCCGCAAGTTCTGCTTCACTACGCCAATCACCTGCACGACAATGACCGCTGGCCGATGGGCGAAGCGCATGCTGGCGTTGCCTTGCCGCCGCGCTTTGAAGATACCGGGCCGCTGTTACCCTGGGCCTTGCCGCTGGCGCGCTCCCGCCAGACAGACAAAGCGATGGCGCTGGCGATGATGCACGACCTCACCACGCCGCTTCCGTTCAGAAAGCGTCTGCGCCGCGCATTGCAACGCGTTTTTGCGGGACGCGGGCATCCCCCGTACGGGGAGAACGAATTTTTCAGAAAAGCCGTGCGTCGGCATGAGCTTTTTTGGGTGGAAAGGCGCTAGAGATTGTCTTCGGTCAGGTTCCGCTCGTGTTCGAGGGGGCGCTCAACGGGAACTCTTCCGCGCCTATGTGAGGCAATGCCTGGCACCGTCACTGAAGCCCGGCGACATCGTGATCATGGATAATGTTGACGTGCACGATATTTCAGAGGGGATGTGCACGATATTTGTGGGATGTTGCGGGATGAGGCGGGATTTAGCGGGACGCGTTTGCAAAAACTTTGCAGCTACCGCAAACGTTATCAAGCTTCGTCGAGGGCGTCTTGGATGATGCTCAGAACGGTCGCTTCATCCGTAGCCGACAGGCCGAGGAACGGGCGCGCGGGGATTGTGACGTTGTGATTGCGACCGGCGCGGTGGGTGCCGAACTGGTGCACGCCAGCGTCCGCAGTGCCGTAGCTGCGGTGAGTGCCGATTACGACGCCTGCGCCGCCTTCGATGACGGGCTGGTGGTCTGCGGTGAGCGAAATCAGTGTTGCCATGTCATGCAGTAGCGGCTTGAGAACGCCACGCCAAAACTCCGTTCACATCAGCTAATTCCTCCTGAACACCAGGATCGTCCTGATCCAGCGTTAGGAGTTCTTCCTTCCATTCAATGAGCCTCTCCAGTGGGCCAAATTCGCTTGGGGGGTCAAGAATGTATTTTGAAGGCCTCATCGTTTTGCTCTGGCAATTGCGGCAACCGCTTCCGCAAGGATTTTCTCAAAAATTACAGCATATTTAACATATGCCGTGTTCTGGCTTGGCGCAAGGGAAAAATTGTAACGAATGATCCCCGCTCGGGACAATGACATATTGACTAAATGTGGAAGCCAGTCCCCAAGATCAATACCTCTGGTTCTTGCCTGCGAGCGAATTTCAGCGCGCGCAGCATTGATGGCAATTTCGAGGCGCGCGACTCCATCGCCCTTGGCAGCTGAGAACATCGACCCATCATGCCCATGCGCTACGACGCGGTGCCCGCCAGGACGAGCTAGAAACCCCAGGTCGCGGGGTGAGAGCGAAACGGAGTCTGGGTGGTTGTGATGCAGCACCATCGCAGCGCCAGGGGTGTCGAGCATTGTAGAGACGCGCGCAGGGAGTGTCACGGCATTGCGGCTGTTTGTGGTGTTTTGGATGACATTTTTACCCGTTTTCGCGTCATACGCATAAAGATGCTCTTTGCCATCCTTGTGCCCTCGCGCCAACACGTAGCGCGTGGCGTTGCGATCCAGCCCTGGGCGTTCGGGTATCTGCGCGGCTTTGGCTGCGATGCTGGCTGCGTCGATTTTTATGCCCGTTCCGTCCGAGATCGCGGCCAAAAAGTCGTGCCGTAGCGGCCTGGGCAGTTTTGCCGCCTTCTCCGCTACGAAATTGCGCAATTCATCGGCCACACTCGCGCCAGGCGCATATCCCCAGCCTTTGTCGATGCCTGCCGGTTCGCCGGTCTGGGGGTTGATGGCGTCCCAGCCGTCGGGTGGCGCGGTGGCGGCGCCGTCTGCCGGGGTGCGCACGGCTTTGACGGTGCAGCCGCAGCCCCAGCCGTTGGGCGGGAAGTGGGTTTGCCAGAATGGATGGTCGTGCCGCAGGGTGAGTCGGGTGTCGCCCCAGGCTTTGTGTAGCAGGCGCGGGTGTTTTATGCCGTCGCTGTGTTGGTATTGCCAGTAGGGGCGGCGGGACAGGAGGTCGGGGTCCGGTGAGTTGCGCATGGCGACCGGCGGCGTAGCTGGTGCGCAGGTTGGTCTCGAAAATCACTTTTGTGCGCCAGGCTTCGCCTTTTGTGCTGCCGTCGCCTGTCCAGCCATGCCAGCCGTGGCGCTGTACGATGTCGCGGAATTGGACGCGGAATTCGTCGAGTCCCGTGCCGTCGGCGATGCCTTGGTCAACGGCTTGGCGCAGGTCGTTGAGTAGGTCGGCTTTGATCGCGCCTGCCACGACGAATGCTCGGTCGTGTTGGCTGCCGAGGAGGTCGTCCCAGTCTGCCGTGGGCAGGTTGGTCTTGCCGGTTGTTCTCCCACACCCACTGCGAATGCGCCATCCATCGAGTCGGGGTGAAAACTGGCCAGCGGCGGCTGGGAATTGCCCCCATTCGTGGGGAATAAAAAATCCCTCCACGGACGGTACTCTCGCTGGGGATGCCGTCGGCCGGTTCATCCCCACGTCTGTGGGGAACACATAGCAGAACGGTGGAGGGCGTAAATAGAGAGCGGTTCATCCCCACATCTGTGGGGAACACTTCTACGGCCTCGGCGCGGGCCTTCGCCCGAACGGTTCATCCCCACATCTGTGGGGAACACAAAATCAGCAGCCCAACCATCATCGACCCGGAC
>JAITQD010000107.1 GCA_031289095.1 Azoarcus sp. | reverse complement strand
TGTCCTGTCGGAAAACGGTTGGGTCGCCGCCGACAGCGACGGACTTCTTCGTGTCTGGAATGGCGCTAGTGGTGAAGTCATCGGGCAGTACGATTTGGGGCGAAACAATCACCAGCGTTATGAAGTGATAACGGAGCCGTTTGCATTCCAGCCGGGAGGCAATAAGCTGGCTGCCATACACGACAGTGGAAACTTGGGTATCAGAATCTTCGAGCTTCCAGAGGCGGCGGGAAAAGCGCCGTGATTCTGATTTGCCCGTAAAAAAGTGCGGGATTCGTCATGATCGAGGCCGGTTCGACAAAAATCCAGTTCGGCGATAGCGCGCCAAAAGTCGCCATCAGCACTTTTTACAATCTCAGCGGCCCGCGCCCGCGTTGCCGATGTGCCTCAATGACAGATCAAGCGCCTTCACGTCCTTGGTCAGGCCGCCGATGGAAATGCGGTCGACGCCCGTGGCGGCGATGGCGCGCACGGTCTCCAGGCTGACGCCGCCCGAGGCTTCGAGCACGGCGCGTCCATTGGCAAGGCGCACGGCTTCGCGCATCTCGTCGAGGCTCATGTTGTCGAGCAAGATCATGGTCGCGCCTGCGTCGAGCGCCGTCTGCGCCTCGTCGATATTCTCGACTTCGATTTCGATGAAAACGCCTTGTGGCGCCAGTGCTCGCGCCGCCGCGATGGCTTGGCGGATGCCGCCAGCGGCGATGATGTGGTTTTCCTTGATGAGAATGCCGTCGTAAAGGCCACAACGGTGGTTGAGTCCGCCTCCCACCGTGACCGCGTATTTTTGCGCCATCCGTAGGCCCGGCAGTGTTTTGCGCGTATCGGCGATTCGGGCGCAGGTGCCGGCGACCGCTTCCACGTAGCGGCGGGTGGCGGTGGCGGTGGCCGACAGCAGTTGCAAAAAGTTGAGCGCCGTGCGTTCGGCGGTGAGCAGCGCGCGCGCGGGGGCGAGGATGTCGCACAAGGTCTGTCCGGGTGCAACGCTATCGCCGTCCCGCACATGCCAGTGCACAATCACCTGCGGCGAGAGCGCGGCGAAAGTTGCATCGAACCAGGCTGTGCCGCAGACAATGGCGGCCTCGCGGGTGATGGTCTCGGCGCGGGATTGAGTCTCGGCGGCGATGAGGAGGGCGGTGAGGTCGCCACTGCCGACGTCCTCGGCAAGCGCGGCGGTCACGTTACGCCCGATTTCGATGCGGAGTCGGTCGTTGAGCATGGATTCGTCCCGGCGCAAAGTGCGCGCCGGATTCTAGCACCCGGTATGCAAGCGGTGCTTTTTGTTCTGGGCCGATTACCCCGTCGCCCGCCGCAGCCCGCCTTCCAGCAGCCCGAAACGCTTGAGCAATGCCCGCACCACGTTGCGTGAAATTCCCAGCAGGCTGGCCGTCTTCACCTGGTTGCCGTGGCAGTGGTTGAACGCTTCCCGCACGAGAAGTTCTTCCACATGCGCGTAAAGGTCGGGACGGGCTGCCGCGAACAGGCCGCGAATGGCGGCGGGGAGCAGGCCGGCGCTTTCCGTGCCGGGCATCGTGGCGTTTCTGCCAGCAAGGGGGTACGCGGGCGCAGGACGGGTGTGCAGACGCAGGTCGCCGCGCTGGATGAAACCGTTTTTCGACACGATCAGCGCATAGTGGACGACGTTTTCCAGTTCGCGGATGTTTCCTGGCCATTCGTAATCCAGCAAGATCTGGCGCGCCTGCGGCGAGATTTCAACCTTGTCGAGTCGCAGCCTGGCTCGGTAGATTTCCATGAAGTGCCGCACCAGCGGCAGAATGTCGCCGGGGCGTTCCTGTAACGTTGGCAGCTTGATGACGGCGACGTTGAGGCGGTAGTAGAGATCGCGCCGGAAGTTGCCGGCTTCGACGGCGCGGGCGAGGTCGATGTTGGTGGCAGTGATCAGGCGCACGTCGATATCCAGGGGGCGGCGCGAGCCCAGACGCACGACCTGGCGTTCCTGGATGACGCGCAGCAGCTTGACCTGCATGGCGAGCGGCAGATCGCCGATTTCGTCGAGAAACAGGGTGCCGTGATGAGCTGCTTCAAACCAGCCGATGCGCGCGCCTTGCGCGCCGGTGAAAGCGCCGGCTTCGTGGCCGAACAGTTCGGCTTCGATCAGGTTTTCGCTGAAAGCGCCGCAATTTACGGCGACAAACGGGCCGTTGCGACCGCTTTTTTCGTGGATGTGGCGGGCGATCAGTTCTTTGCCGGTGCCGGTGTCGCCGATGATCAAGACCGTGGCGCCGCTGGGCGCGACCAGATCGACCGTTTCCAGTACTTTTATGGAGACTGGATCGTGAAAGACCTGTGCCTTGGCGCGGATGGAAAGGACGTGCGCACTGGCGTCGGGAAGCGTGAGTACTTTATCCATGATTGTTATCGGCCTCTCCCTGGGGTCGCAGGACAATTGGGGCGGTCAGCCGGCGTTTTTTGCCCGTTATCCGGAATATTGATGAACTATCAAGATTTTTGATAACAGGTAATGGCTGAAACCCGCAACTGGGCGTTCAGTATAAGAGCCGTGACGGCCTTCACAAATCGGTTTTTTTCATAAATAAATGGAAGGGCTGCCGATATGAGTTCGCAGAATAAAGAATAAAGAAGATTCTATAAAAGTGTAGGCATCCACTGGGTGTGATGAAGCTGGCGGGTGTGTTTTTGAAAGCGCTACGCAACTCGCTTGGGTGAAACGCCCTTCGGGCACGTGGCCGTCACCCCACTGGACGGATGCGCCCTTCCACAACGAGTCTACAAATAACATTCGTCCAACGGCCCCGGAAAGACGGCCACATAGTCAGACTCGGGCTCCGCGCTTTCAAAAGCACACCCGCCAGCTTTGCCGGAGCACTGCTGCGAAACTTCATGGGCAAGGGTTCGGGTACCGCCTATGCACCGTCTCGATTTCGTCCAGCACGGCTGTTTCCAGCTGCAAGTCGATGCTGCCGATGTTTTCCGCCAGTTGTGCAAGGCTGGTCGCGCCGACGATGTTGCTGGTGAGGAAGGGCTGGCTGTTGACAAAAGCGAGCGCCAGTTGCACCGGGCTGAGGCCGTGCCGTCGGGCGATGTCGACATAGGCGGCGGTCGCGGCTTCGGCGATTTCGCCCTTGTAGCGTCCGAACCGTTCCCAGCGGCTGATGCGCGTGTTTGGCGGTTGCTGACCGTTGAGATATTTGCCGCTCAAAACGCCGAACGCCAGTGGCGAATAGGCGAGCAGGCCCGCTTTTTCGCGGATGGCGAATTCGGCCAGACCGATCTCGAAACTGCGGTTGAGCAGGTTGTACGGGTTCTGGATGCTTGCCACGCGCGGCAGTCTGGCGCGTTCGCTATGACGGAGGAATTCATGCACGCCCCACGGCGTTTCGTTGGAAAGGCCGATGTGGCGAACCTTGCCCGCCTTGACCAGATCGCCGAGCGCCTCCAGCGTTTCCAGGATCGGCACCGTGTCCTCGTTCTCGACGTGATGGTAGCCGAGTTCGCCGAAGTAATTGGTCGTGCGATCTGGCCAGTGCAGTTGGTAGAGATCGACGTAATCGGTGTGCAGGCGTTCCAGGCTGTCGTGCAAGGCTGCTTCGATGTTTGCGCGGTCGAATTTGGCTTTGCCGCCCCTCAAATGCGAGGGCCGCGCTTCCTGGCGCGCCGGCCCCGCCACCTTGGTGGCGAGGACGATTTTATCCCGCGAGCCGGGCCGCGCCTTCAGCCAGGAGCCGATATACGCCTCGGTGCGTCCCTGCGTTTCGGCGCGGGGCGGCACCGGGTACATCTCGGCGGTGTCGATGAAGTTGACACCGCGCTCCAGTGCAAAATCGAGTTGGGAATGCGCTTCGGTCTCGCTGTTCTGCTCGCCCCAGGTCATTGTGCCCAGGGCGATGAGGCTGATGGCGAGGCCGGAGTCGCCAAGCTCGCGGTACTGCATATCAGGCGTCTTTGAAGCCGAAACGCCCTTCTGCGATCAGGCTTTCGAGCGGCTGGCGGGGCGTGGGCGTTTCGCGCGCCTGAAGTTCGGGCGGCAGAATACTGCCGTCGCCCTGCCGGCCAATGACGATGGCGCTTTCGATCTGGAAATCGTCCGGAAGGGCGAGCACCTGTCTGGCGGCCTGTTTGTCGTACCCGGTGATGATGTGGGCGGACAACCCGGACAGGCTGGCCTGTAGCGCCAGAAAGGCCACGGCTGCGCCGGTATCGTAGGACTCGACGCCGGTGCTGACGGCCTCCGTTTTGCCGGGCAAGACGAATTTCTGCGCCGAGACCGCGAACACCAGCGCCGAGGCGTGTTGCGCCCAGCCACGGTTGTAGGGAATCAGCAGGTCGAGAAAAACCTGCCACTGCGGCGTGTCCCGGTGCGCGTAGATGAAGCGCCACGGTTGCGTGTTGTAGGCGGAGGGTGCCCAGCGCGCGGCCTCGAACAAGGGTTTGAGTTCATCTTCGGTGATGCTGGATTCGTCATAGGCGCGCGGCGACCAGCGCTCGACGAAGATGGGATTGACGCCGTTTTCAACGATGCGTGTCATGGATGGTGTCTCCATTGTCTCTCTGTGGGTTGTGTCGTTCAGTTCTGGAGGGTGAGACCGATCTTCAGCGTCACCCGCCAGTGCGCTACTTTATCCGTGTTGATGTGCCCGCGCGAGTCGACCTCGAACCAGCGAAAACGTTCGGGGCAGGCGGTCGAAAATTTGTTGGCGAGTTCCGGTTTTTGCGCAGGGCCGAGCCTTCGCTGGCGGTGCGGAACAGGCCGCGCCGTTGCAGCTCGGGGATTGCGTCCCGCCAAAGAGGAAGGGTATGGAAAAAGCCTATGACGCGCTGGTGTTGCTTTCCTCTGCGGTATCCCGCGGAGAGGACGGTACCCGGTATTGTTCCGACGCCCATGCCCCGAGGTCGATCTGCTTGCAACGCGCCGAACAGAACGGGCGGTAGGGGTTCGCCTCGCTCCATTCGGACTGTCTTCCGCATTGGGGGCAGCGCACGAGGCGCCGCCTGGGGGACATGGACTCGCTCACAGGCCGCAGAAAGTCAGCTCGAAGGGCAGATCGCGTTCGAGCGGGCGGGGACGTGTCTGGGTTTCGGGGAGCATGAACCGGATGTTCAGCGCGTACTTGTTGCCGCTGATTTCAGGCACGGCGGCTTCGGCGCGGGCGACGCGGATGCGGATCATCTGCGCGGTGCTGCCGGTCATGGGCATGGCGAAAGCACCGGCGCGCGCGACCTGCGCTTCCGCGCGACCGCTCGACCGCAACAGCCGCAGCACGATGGACAGCCCTTCATGAATCGGACTCAACGGTTTGACCCAGCTTTCGAGATCGCGTCGGCGGGTCTGGGGGTCGCGGTTGAGCCAGTAATGGTAGGAGGGCAGGTCGAACTCGCATGCACCGCCGGGGATGTTGGCGCGGCTGCGGATGCTCATCAGCCATTCGTTGTCGCGCAGATGCTGGCCGAACCTGCCCGACATCGCCAGAAGGTTCGCCGACGACTGTTCGATTTCCTTGAGGGCTTCACGGAGCGCGTCTTCGGAAATATCCGGATTGTCGCGGAATGACATCAGAATTTGACGCTGTCGTTCGATTTCCTGTACGAGATCGACCTTGAGGTCGGCGCGTCCGGCGACTTCGACGGTCTCGAACAGGGCGAGAAGCGCGACGTGATGATGAAGCGGGTCGTCGCTGTCGCGGAAATGAGTGTTTTTCTGGAGCAGGTCTTCCAGGCGCAACAGGGTGCGAATGCGCTCGTTGAAGGGGTATTCGTAGGTGATCACGCGCGTTCCGGGGACAAGGTTGAGAAAGCTGGAATGAAGGAAAAGCCGTTTGGATGGGACGATGATAACATCACGGCCCATAAAGGCGAATTCATGTCGTTCGCTTTGCGAGCGCGCAGTAGCGTTCGTGCAAGGCGTCGATCTGTGCGTGCAGGGCGGCGAGCGTGTCGCCGTTGTCGATGATGTCGTCGGCGATGGCCCGCCTTGCCTCGCGGCTCGCCTGGGCGGCGACAATGGCTTCGATTTCGTCACGCGGGTGGCCGTTGCGTTCCGCGACACGGGCGATCTGTAATTCCTGCGGGCAATCGACCACGCAGACGCGCTCGCAATGCTCGCGCCAGCGCCCGGTTTCGGCCAGCAGGGGAACGTCGACGATGACATAGGGGCTTTGGGCGGCGTAACAGCGGCGCAGGCTTTCGGCTTCGATCAGCGGGTGCAGGATGGCTTCGAGGCGGGCGCGCTCGGCGGGGTTGGCGAAGACGAGCGTGCGCATGCGGGCGCGGTCGAGACCGCCGTCAGCGGCGAGGGCTGCCTCGCCAAAGGCATCGCGCAGGGCGGCGAGCGCCGCGCCGCCGGGGGCGGTCAATTTCCGGGCGATGGCATCGGTGTCGACCACCGCAACGCCGTGGCTGGCGAAGCGCGCTGCCGCCGCGCTCTTGCCGCTGCCGATGCCGCCGGTGAGGCCGATTTTGAGCGCGGGTCTGCTCACGGCTGGCACGGCTTGTAGTGTTTGACGTAGGGCTGGCCGGTCAGGGCGGCTTCGGCTTTCGCCGGGGCGGCGATGGCTTCGATGTGGCGTTCGACGGCGTTGCGCACTTCGATGTCGGCATTTACTCCCTTGGTTCTGACGTTTTCGAGGTGGCGCATGGCGTTTGCCCTGTTGCTGAACACGCCGAGCGAGATCGCATATTTCTTTGCGCTGGTTTCCTCGATCAGCAACGTCTCCTGAGCGATACCCAGTTCGACGATGTTGCCCGCCAGAATTTCGGCGGCTTCGCGGGTGGGCAGGGGGGGCGTGCGCACTTTCCACGACGTTGGCGTTTCGATGTCGCGTGTTTTGGTCTGGATGCCGGCGGTGCGCAGCAGCGCGGTCAGACGGTTGCCTTGGGCAGTACTCAGGCCGCTCCATGACAGGCAGATTTTCGCCTGCTGTTGGGCCTGGGGCGCGGCGGGAGGCTGCGGAGGTTGCGAGACAGCGATGGTTGCGGAGGGGGACTGCGGCGTCTGACCGAGAACCTTGATGCGCTCGGGGTAAATTTGCCGCGTGGCCCGTTCGGGATCGGTCTCGTCGGGCCGCGGGGCGAGGCCGAGCCAGCCGCGCGCGGCGGCGAAGGCCAGGATGTCGAGCAGCAGAAAAAGAATGAAAAGAAAGCGTAGCGTTGTCATGGCGTTTCAGGCGGCGCGCGCGATCCGGTACAGACCGTCGAGGACGAGGTTTTCGACCCGTTGGAACGGGATTTCAAGCAGGGGGGCGATGTCGTCGGCGTTGCCGCCGCTCAATAGGCAGAGGGCGAGAGGATCGTCCATGCAGCGGAAAACGCGCTCGATCGCGCCAGTCTGGGCGTTCAGGCAGCCCGAGACGATGGCGTCGGCGGTGTCGCGTGGCCGGGTGCGGTAGCGTCCTCCCATCGACGGCAGTTGCGCGGTGCCATCGCTGAGGGCCGCGCGCATCAGCGTAAGGCCCGGCAGGATGTGACCGCCGACGAAGCGGTCATCGCCGGTCAGGATGTCCAGTGTGGTCGCGGTGCCAGCCATGACCACCAGGATGCCGTGGGGGTGGTGACCACGCGCGCCGATCAGCGCCGCCCAGCGGTCGGCGCCGAGGCGGGCCGGGTAGGTGTAAAGGTTGTGCACATTGCAGCGTTGCGCGCTGGCGCCAATCCATTCCAGGGCAAGGCCGCGGCGGGCGATCAACGCCGCGAGCGCGTCTCCTTTGGCGGAACCGGCGACGTTGCAGCCCAGCGCGCGGGTGATGCCGGGCGTTTCGAGGCACGCCGCCAGTTCGCCGGTGGCGTCGTGCGTGCACGCGCCCGAGGCGGAGACGGTTTCGCCGACGAGCCGCCATTTGATCCGGCTGTTACCGGCGTCGAGCAGCAGCATCATGATGCCGCCCGCAGGGACACTTCGCCCGCGAGGACGCGGCTCACGCCGTCGCTGGTGCGCACGAGCAGGGCGCCGTCTTCGTCAGCGCCAAGGCAGATGCCAACGATGTCGGCGCCTTCGCCGCTGACCCGCACCGGCAGGTTGGCAAAGGCGTTGCGCTGCTGCCAGGCGCTTTTCAGCAGTCCGAACCCTGCGTTTGCATAGGTGACGAGCATCGGGTGAAGTTCGGTGAGAATGGCGGACAGGAGGCGTTCCCGGCTGGGCGGCTCGCCCATTTCGCGGGCGAGGTCGGTGACGCCGCCTTCCCGTGCGGGGATGTTGGCGTTGGCGGGCAGCCGCAAGTTGAGGCCGATGCCGATGACCGCCGCAGAGGGGACGTTCCTGCATGGCAGCAGTTCCACCAGCACGCCAGCGAGTTTTGCGCCGTGCACGAGTACGTCGTTGGGCCACTTGAGTGCGACTGCGGGCAGCCCGAGTTTTTCCAGGGTGCGCGCCAAGGCCAGTCCCACTGCCAGTGACAGCCCGGCGGGAGCGGGGGCGCCCGGCGCAAAACGCCACAGCACGGAAAACGTGAGACTGGCGCCCGGCCAGGACAGCCATTGCCGCCCGCGCCGCCCGCGCCCGGCGTTCTGCCGGGTGGCGACGAACACGTGCACCTTGCCGTCGGCGGCGGGAGGGGCGTCCAGCAGCGCGGAATTGGTCGAGTCGCAGCTTTCCAGCCAGCGAATGTCGAACACTGGCGCGAGCGGCCCCAGGGCGTCCGTGAGCGCGGCGAGATCGGGAGCGGGCTGGGAGGTGGGTAAGGCGTCCATGGGCGTCCGGTACGAAATCGCCGGATTATCCCATCAGTGGCGCAAAACGGTGAGGCGGATTGAACTGTTTCAGTTCGAGAGCACGCATCGCCTTCCCGATCTCGACCACCAAGCCGGTTTTGATCTTGAGTTTTTCGGCATCGGGCAACCCAGGTGCCGCCGGGGGGGCAAGGTCAATTACTGGATTATGGATTGTGTGAATATATGTAAAAAAGTTCATAAAAAAATATGGATCTTGACGATACTATGAGTACCGTAAATGCATTTTACCTTGCAGAAGATAGTTGTATCCCGCCTGAAGGCCTTCTCCCCTGAAGGCCTTCTCCCCTGAACAATGTGTTTGTCATATTGCTCTGGTATTTTTCAGGAGGTCATATGAAGGTCAAGCACAAGATATTGATTTTGGTTATTTTTTCCCTGGCTGCGATGCTGTTGATCGGTGGGCTGGGGATTATGAATGCCCGGTCGGATGGCGAGGTGATCCATGACATGCAGAAAGTGCGCATGCAGAAAATTACCAATATCCTGTTCCTGATGACCAATATGACGGATCTGATGCGTCGTTCTTACGAGGTCGCTGCCAAAAGCCTGCTGCCTTATGAACAGCAACTCCAGGAACTTCAGCGGATACGGGAAACATTACGGCAGGTGCATGAAGCGGCGGCCCGTCGCATCCAGGTATATGGGGAATTGCCGTTCACGGAAAATGGAAAGAGAATATGGGATGACCTCATGGCGACCTGGAAACAATGGGTGGCCTACGACCAGGATTATCTCCAGCGTCTGGAACAGGCGCTCGCCCGGCCTTCGCCAGAAACGCTGGATGCGTTCTATCGCTATATTTCAGAGAGGAACCTCGCGCGCCGCGATATGACTGTCAAATTGGACAGCGGTATCCGCGACCTCACCGACATCAACCTCAAGCTGGCCGAAGACGGGGCGCTTGCGGCGGAAGCCAGCACTCAAACCGCCATTGTGCTGTCCATCATCATCATCGTGCTGGCGGTGGTGATCCTCGGCGGCCTGACCTTCTCGCTCAACAGCTCGGTGCTCAAACCGCTGGAGCGCGCCCGTGACATGGTGGTGCGGATTGCCTCGGAGCAGAATCTGAAATTGCGCGTGGATCACCATGCTCGGGACGAAGTGGGCGAAATGGTGAGCGCCTTCGACGGGATGCTGGGGCAGATACAGCAGTTGTTCGGCATCATTCAGGGCAAGATGAACGAGGTTCATCGCGGGGTGGAATCTTTGGCGACCGGCGCGCAACAGGTGGCGGTCAGCTCGCAGCACCAGAGCAGTTCAACGTCGGCGATGGCGGCCTCGGTCGAAGAGATGACAGTGTCGATCAGCACGGTATCGAGCAGCGCGGACGAGGCGCAGAGAGTTGCCCAGGAAGCGGGCAAAATAGCCGACCAGGGCGGCGGCATCATTGAGCAGACGGTGACGGAAATGAGCCAGATCGCCGCGACGGTGGCGCAGGCCTCCGGGGTGATCGGCGCGCTGGGCGAAGAGTCGGAACGGATCTCCAGCGTGGTGCAGGTCATCAAGGATGTTGCCGACCAGACCAACCTGCTGGCGCTCAA
>JAITQD010000092.1 GCA_031289095.1 Azoarcus sp. | reverse complement strand
ATCCTGATCGGCGAAATCCGCGACCGCGAAACCATGCAGGCGGCGCTGGCCTATTCGCAAACCGGCCACCTCTGCCTGGCGACACTGCACGCCAACAACGCCTACCATGCCCTGAACCGGATCGTGAACTTCTTCCCGCTTGAAAACCGGGAACTGCTCTATCTCGACCTCTCGGTGGCGTTGCGCACCATCATCTCGCAGCGCCTAGTGAAAAAACACGACGGCAAGCGCATTCCCGCAGTGGAAATCCTGATGAACACCCGTCACATCGCCGACCTCATCCAGATGGGCGAAATCAGCGGCATCAAGGAGGCGATGGAACAAAGCCTCGCGCCTGGTTCGCAGACCTTCGAGCAGGATCTTTACCGCCTTTTCAACAAGGATGCCATCACGCTCGAAGAAGCGCTCGCCAACGCGGATTCGCCCACCAACCTGCACTGGCTCATCAACAATGGCGGCGCCAACGCCATGCGCCAGAATAACGACGACGACGGTACGCTCATTGCATCCAATTTCGAGTCGCCGGATGGAACCGGAACCTCGTTCCACAACTTCACGCTCAACACGGATAGTTGAGCACGACTCGCACAGGCATGACGGCAATATCTTCCAGCAATCCCGCCCTGGCGCTGGCCGCCGAACTGATCGCGCGCCCTTCGCTCACCCCGGCGGACGGCGGTTGCCTCGAACTGCTTGCGTCGCATCTCGAACCGCTGGGCTTTCGCCTGGAACGCTTTGACTGCGGCGAGGTGCGCAACCTATGGGCGCGGCGCGGCGCAGCCTCGCCCGTCGTCTGCTTCGCCGGCCACGTCGACGTGGTGCCCAGCGGCCCCGAAAGCGCCTGGTGCAGCCCGCCTTTCACGCCGGTCATCCGCGACGGTTATCTCTACGGGCGCGGCGCAGCCGACATGAAAACCTCGCTCGCCGCTTTCGTCACCGCAATCCAGGCCTTCGTCGCTGCGCATCCCGATCACGCAGGCAGCATTGCCGTGCTGCTCACTTCCGATGAGGAAGGCGTCGCCATCGACGGTACGGCGAAAGTTGTCGAAACCCTGGGGGCGCGCGGTGAACGGTTCGATTACTGCATCGTCGGCGAACCGACATCCGGCGCACATTTCGGCGACACGATCAAAAACGGGCGGCGCGGTTCGCTGTCGGCCACTCTGCGCGTGCACGGTCAGCAAGGGCACGTTGCCTACCCGCAGCGCGCCCGCAACCCGATCCACGCCATCGCCCCGGCGCTGGCCGAACTCGTCGCCACGGTCTGGGACGAAGGCGATGAGTTCTTTCCGCCTACCTCCTGTCAGATCTCCAACATCCACGCCGGCACGGGGGCAAACAATGTCATCCCCGGCGAATGCGATGTTTTGTTCAACTTCCGCTTCGCGCCGGTCTCCAGCGCCGAGAGTCTCAAGGCCCGCAGCGCGGAAATTTTCCGGCGGCACGGTCTCGACCACGAAATCGACTGGCAGCTTTCGGGCAAGCCTTTCCGCACTGGGCACGGCCCATTGCTCGCGGCGCTGACAGCGGCAATTCACGCCACGACCGGCATCGAGCCGACGCTATCGACCGACGGCGGCACCTCGGACGGGCGCTTCATCGCGGACATCTGCCCCGAAGTGGTCGAATTCGGCCCGGTCAACGCCACCATCCACAAAATCGACGAATGCGTCGCCATCGACACCGCCGCTGCGCTAGCCGACGTCTACCGCCGCGTTCTGGATCAACTTCTAGCGGGAGAAGCCGCATGAGCGCCGACAAACACCAGCACCATCGGGAAAACTGCGATTGCAACCACCACGGCGGGCAGGAAAACGAAGACGAAGACGGACAGGAAAGCACGCTGCCCGATGAACTCATCACCGTGCGCGACTGGCTGCGTTACGCGGTCAGCCGTTTCAACCGCGCCGGCATTTTTTGCGGCCATGGCGTCGACAACACCTACGACGAAGCGGTGTGGCTGATCCTCGCCACCCTGGCGCTGCCGCCCGACCGGCTCGAACCCTTTCTCGACGCCTGCCTGCCCGGCGACGAACGCCTGACGCTGTTCCGGAACATCGAATACCGCGCCAGCGAACGCATTCCCACCGCCTATCTCGTCAACGAGGCATGGTTGGGCGCTTACCGTTTCTACGTCGACGAGCGGGCCATCGTGCCGCGCTCCTACTTCGCCGAACTGCTCGCAGACAACTTCGCACCCTGGATCGAAGACCCGGAAACCGTCACCAGCGTGCTTGACCTCTGCACCGGCTCGGGCTGCCTCGCGGTGCTCATGGCCGACGCCTTCCCCAATGCCGACATCGCCGCCGCCGACCTCTCGCCCAAAGCGCTCGCAGTGGCGCAACGGAACATCGGCGATTACGGCCTCGACGAGCGCGTCGAACTCGTGTTGAGCGACGTATTCGACGCCCTGCCCGGACGGCGGTTTGAACTCATCGTCTGTAACCCTCCTTACGTCACCACCGCAGCAATGGCGACCCTGCCCACCGAATACCTGCACGAACCGGCGCTGGCGCTCGCCTCCGGCGACGACGGACTCGACGTGGTGCGCCGCCTGCTCGCCGAGGCGGCGGATCACCTTTATCCGCGAGGCATCGTCGCGGTCGAAATCGGCCACAACCGCCACCTGGTCGAAAACGCCTTTCCGGATTTGCCCTTCAAATGGCTATCTCCCCGTGGCAGCACGGACGGCGTTTTCCTGCTACGGCGGGAAGATTTGCCTTATTGATTCGGCCTCTTCAATACACGGCTATCATGCGCGGGTAATTATTGCGCGAGGTGTGGCTCGTGGAGCCATGGCTGCTTCGCAACGTCTGCAATGGCGCAAGTGTGTTTTCAGATCGAATTGATAATGACATACGTTTCAATTCAATTAACGTAACACTTTCATTTCTGAATAACTTACTGTCATCATAAGGTCGCCTGTCCAATCTGTATATCCAGGACAAACCGTCAATTCCGTAGTATTGAATTTTTGTCTGACAGTAATTTTACGGTAGTTGTGCAAGAAAAGTGACAAAATATACTTTATGCAACTCTTTGATTTTCATTACCGTGATTTGCTGCATGACTCAGTAAAAACCAGTATCCGTAATTTCCGCAATATGCGATCCACAGCATACGAGGCGATCATGGCGTATGCTTTCATGGATAGCATGAACACGCCAAACAATTCCACTACGTTTCTACCATTGAAATCGCTCGGCAGCGCCAGACGGCAATATAGCGCCTGGATCGCCGACGAAACGATGGAAGACTACGCCCTTCGCTATGCGCCACGTAGTTTCCGTAAATGGAGCGAATGGCGCGTCGCCAACACTGCGATGGGTTCGCTGTCGTTCCTCGCATTGGAAGCTATCGGCGCCATCATCTCGGTCAATTACGGCTTTACCAATGCGATGTGGGCAATCCTGGTCGTTGGCGCGATCATTTTCCTGACCGGAATACCGATTGCCTATTATGCCGCGCGCAATAATCTCGATATGGATTTATTGACGCGAGGCGCGGGATTCGGCTATCTCGGCTCGACGATCACCTCACTGATCTACGCCGTTTTCACGTTCACCTTTCTCGCCATCGAGGCGGCCATCATGGCGATGGTCATCCAGATGGTAGTGGACTGGCCCCTGCCCGTGTGCTACGTGCTTTCGGCGTTCGTGGTCGTGCCACTGGTCATGCACGGCATTACCGCCATCTCGCGCCTACAGGCATGGACGCAGCCGCTCTGGCTGTTCCTGACGATCCTGCCTTTTGCCTGGATCGCCTTCAGCCAACCCCAACTGTACCGGGAGTTCGCCAGCATGGAGGCATTGCGGACGGGCGGCGGCTTTCAACCGCTCCTGTTCGCCGCCGCCGCCGCGGTCGTTTTCGCGCTGATCGTGCAGATCGGCGAACAGGTGGATTACCTGCGCTTCATGCCGCCAATGCGCTCCGGAAGACGCTGGCTCTGGTGGATCGCCCTTCTCGCCGCCGGCCCCGGCTGGATCGTACCGGGCATACTCAAGATGGCTGGCGGCGCTTTCCTGGCCTTCGTCGCCATGGAGTCCGGCATGTTGCCGCAACATGCAATCGAACCGCCACAAATGTACCTGGCCGCGTTTCAGGACATCTTTGGCACTCCCGGCCTGGCCGTTGCCGTGACGGCCATTCTCGTCATGGTCTCGCAGATCAAGGTCAACGTCACCAACGCCTACGCCGGATCGCTGGCATGGTCGAATTTCTTCGTCCGCGCGACCCACAACCACCCTGGGCGTGTGGTCTGGCTGGTTTTCAATGTCTTCATCGCCGTGCTGCTGATGGCACTCGGTGTTTTCTCGGCCATCGAGACGGTATTGTGCCTGTACGGCCTCATCGCCGCTGGCTGGATAGGCGCACTGGCCGCCGATCTGGCGATCAACAAACCGTTGCGCTTGTCCCCGCCGGGTATCGAGTTCCGCCGCGCCTACCTGTACGATTTCAACGTCGGACTCGCCGCCATGCTGCTGGCGATCATCGTCGGCTGTCTGGCCCGTAGCGGCGTTTTTGGCGAATACCCACAGGCGTTCTCGAGCTTCATTGTCCTCGGGCTGGCGTTCCTGTTCACACCGCTCCTGGCCCTGGCGACGCGAGGCCACTATTACCTCGCGCGTCCGACCGACAAGGCCGCAAGCACGCTTTCCAGAAAATGCACCGTCTGCGGCAATTCGTTCAACACCCGGGAAATGGCGAATTGCCCGGCTCTCAACACCTCCATCTGCTCGCTGTGCTGCTCGCTGGAACCCCATTGTCACGACAGTTGCAAGGTCGATTCCGGCGCGAGGACTTTCATTTCCCGCCTGCCCGCGCCGCTGCGCACCGCCGCCCAGGCGGGGTTCTGTTTGATACGGACACTGCTCCTGAGCGCACTCGCGGCGCACCTGCTCACAATGATCTACGTCCATGGCTGGCCCGCACCGCCCTTCTCCCAGACCATGCCCCTTTTCCTCAAGCTGTTCGGCGCGCTGGCCTTGCCGGCCACTTTCTGCGCCTGGTGGCTGGTATCGCGTGCTGGAAACGGAAACCGCCAGCGCATGGCGCTGGCGGACGCGCAATGCCAGCCCCTGACGCGCCTACGGGAAGCCGAGGCCCACAGGGACGCCAACGCTCCGCCCGCCGGAAAACGGAACGAGTTCATCCAAAACGTCACAACGACCCTCGACTTTGACCGGGCAGACGAAACCGGAATCTTGCCCGCCGCTCTGCGTTCGACCCTACTGCACCTCGCCCGCCGCGGCGAAGCTCACGCTTTGCGCCAACGCCTGCGCACAGCCTGGGACGAGCACCCGCAGCACCGCGCCATCCTCACCCTCCTGCAACAGCAGATCAGGCATTTTGATTTTCGTGCGCTGATCCAGCGCATCTCACAGGAAACAGCGGCCACAACACAGCATCCACAACCGGCAGAAAGCGGCGGCGCACTCCCCTTCCCCACTCCCGTCGTTCTCCTGGTGGATGACGCCATCGACGTTCTTTCCGAACTGTGCGAGACGCTTTCCGCCTCGGGCTACACTGTGCTGGCGGCGCGCGACGCCGCCGAGGCGCTGGAACGGCTCGACCTCGTTGTCCCCGACGGCATCCTGCTCAACGCCGCCCTACCTGGCATCACGGGATTCGAGCTGTGCTGCCGCATCAAGTCGATGCCGGCCTGGGCGCACGTTCCCGTCATCTTCATGACCGACGCCGCCGACACCGGTCAGATCGTCGCCAGCTACCTCAACGGCGGCGTCGATTACGTGAGCAAGCCCTTGCGCGTTCCCGAAGTTCTTGCCCGTCTCACCACTTGCCTGAGAGCACGCGCCACACGGGTGGCGCGCGAGGCCATCGACATGCCGGACGTGGGCGTTGTCATCATGGACGACCTGAATCGCGTCGCCTGGCGTTCTGCCCAAGCCACCCACTGGCTGCGCGAGGCATCCGCCCTGGACGACGACAAGCCATGGCCTTTCTTCGACGAGGCGGCGCGCTACGGTGAGGCCGGTTGCGCCCTTCCCAACGGCGAGCGACTGCTGGTTCGCCATCTGGGCGCGTGCGGTCTGGGCGAATCCATGTTTCTGATGAGTCTGGACGCCCCCCCTCTGGCTCAACGTCTGCGGCAGGCGAATTTCACGTCTTCCGAAATCGAAATCTTTGCCTGGCACATCAAGGGCAAGGGTCGCCTCGATGATATCGCCAGCATCATGGGAGTAAGCGCCCAGGAAGCAGACAGTCTGATGGAACGCATCTTCAACAGGCTCGGCGTCAACCCCGCCGTGGATACCGCTGGCCAGACAGCGCCACCGTTGTAAAACCGCATCGGCGAAGTCGCGGCATCAGCGGGCCTCGTCGATCCACGCCTGCTGGATCGCTTCGAGGACGCGCTCGCCGCAGTGGTCGGGATCGTCGTCGAATCCCGGCAGCGCTCTGACCCAGTTCATCAGATCGACAAAATTCACCCGCGCGGGATCGACTTGCGAATAGGTATCGGCCAAATGTATGGCAATGTCATTGACGTCAGTCCATTTCATCCGTGCTTTCCCTCCCGAGCGAGGTTAATCGTGTAGCGCGGAATTTCCACCACCAGCGGCATGCCGCCCACGATGGCCTGACACGACAGACGTGAACGCGGGGTGAGTCCCCAGGCGCGATCGAGCAGGTCTTCTTCCGCTTCGGAAGCCTCCGGCAGCGACTCGAACCCCTCGCGTACGATCACATGACAGGTCGTACAGGCGCAGGACTGTTCGCAGGCATGCTCGATTTCGACGCCGCCAGCAAGCAGCGCGTCGCACAGGGAATCCCCCACTCTGGCCTCGATGACCGCGCCTTGCGGGCACAGGTCGGCGTGTGGGAGCACAACGATGCGGGTCATGAGCGCCCCCCTTTTGACATGGGCAGCTTCGCCTTGCATGGCGGGTGATTCACTTCAAAGCTCCTCGATTCCGCGCCCGGTGAGCGCAGCGTGAATCGAACGATTCATGCGGCGCGCGGCGAATTCTTCGGTGGCGCGGGCGAGCGCGGCGATGGCGGCGGAGAGCGTCGGCGCGTCGCTACCGCCATCGGCAGCGAGTTCGCGCAGGCGCGTCACAGCGGCGTCGATGACGTCGCGCTCCGCTGCGTCGAGCAGGCCGCCGTCGACGGCAAGCGCCAGCGTCGTGGCTTCGAGCAGGCGCTTGCCGTCGACTTGTTGTTCCCGCAGGGCGCGCACGGCAAAGTCATCGCCGGCACGCTCGACGCCAGCGCGCAACATGGCGGTGATTTCGTCGTCGGTCAGTCCGTAGGACGGATTGACCAAGATGCTCGCTTCCACCCCGGTGCTGGCTTCGCGCGCCGACACCGACAGCAGGCCGTCGGCATCGACCTGGAAGGTGACGCGGATGCGCGCCGCGCCCGCCACCATGGGCGGAATGCCGCGCAACTCGAAACGGGCGAGCGAACGGCAGTCGGCCACCAGTTCCCGTTCGCCCTGCACGACATGGAAGGCCATCGCCGTCTGGCCGTCCTTGAAGGTAGTGAATTCCTGCGCCCGCGCGACCGGCAGGGTGGAATTGCGCGGGATGACTTTTTCGGACAGGCCGCCCATGGTTTCCAGCCCAAGCGAGAGCGGAATCACGTCGAGCAGCAACCAGTCATCACCCGCTTTGCGGTTGCCGACAAGTGCGTTGGCCTGCATCGCGGCGCCCAGCGCGACGACCCGATCGGGGTCGAGGTTGGTGAGCGGTTCCTGACCGAAGAATTCGGCGACGGCGCGCTGAACGTGCGGCATGCGTGTGGCGCCGCCAACCATGACCACGCCTTTGATGTCGCTCGCCACCAGCCCGGCGTCGCGCAGGGCGCGCCGCATCGGAACAAGCGTTTTCTGCACGAGCGGTCGCGTCATCTCGAAGAACGCGGCCCGGCTCACGGCAAGGTCGACCACTTCGCCCGAATCGAGCCGCAGACGGAATTGCGTCTCCTCGCTCACGGTCAGCAGTTCCTTCACTTCGCGCGCCTTCATTTGCAGCCTGCGGGCATCCTCAGCCGAAGGCGGCGCGATGCGGGCCTGGTCGAGCACCCAGCAGTAGAGACGGTGATCAAAATCGTCTCCGCCGAGAGCAGCGTCGCCGTTGGTGGCAAGCACCTCGAACACGCCACGCATGAGCTTGAGAATGGAAAGGTCGAAGGTGCCGCCGCCGAGATCGTAGACCGCGTAGACGCCTTCGACGGCGTTGTCGAGTCCGTAGGCCACCGCCGCCGCAGTCGGCTCGTTCAGGAGCCGCAGTACGGGCAGTCCCGCCAACCGCCCCGCGTCCTTGGTCGCTTGCCGTTGCGCGTCGTCGAAATAGGCCGGCACGGTGATGACCGCGCCGGACAGATCGCCGCCCAGGCTCGCTTCGGCGCGCTGGCGCAGGGCGCGCAGGATGTCGGCGGAAATTTCCACCGGGCTTTTGCTGCCCTGCACCGTGCGCAGACGCAGCATGCCGGGGGTTGCCTCGAACACGTAGGGCATGGCCTCGACGTGCGCGACGTCGGCAAAGCCGCGTCCCATGAAACGCTTGACCGAGACGATGGTGTTCTTGGGGTCGGCGACCCGCGCCCCCAGAGCGTCAAACCCCAGTTCGACGTCGCCATCGTCACAGTAATGCACGACCGAAGGCATGAGGGCGCGCCCTTCTTCGTCGGCCAGACACACGGCGATGCCGTTTTTTACCGTCGCCACCAGCGAATTGGTGGTGCCGAGGTCGATGCCTACCGCCAGCCGGTGCTGGTGCGGCGCGGCGAACATGCCGGGCTCGGCAATTTGCAACAGGGCCATTTTTTCCTTTCTGTCGGTAACAGGCGATTGGCGCGGCCTTGCCAGGATCAGTCGTCGAGCGCCGCCAGGCCATCGTCGATATCGTGCCGTAACCGGTCGAGAAACATCAACCGCCGAACTGTGTCGACGGCGGCTTCGTGATCGCGGCTGTCGTCGAACTGTTCCGACAGGAGCATCGTCACCTCGTCCGTGTGCATGCGCAGACGCAAGGCCAGTTGTTCGAGCGCATCGACGTCGCCGAAGGCGCGCGCTTCTTCCACCGCTTCGCGCCATTCCATCTGTTCGATCAGGAATTCGGAAGACATTACCGCGTTACCGATGACGTTGGCGTCGATGCCAGCCAGTTCGAGCAGGTATTGCGCGCGGGCGAGCGGCGTCTTGAGCGTGGTGTAGGCTTCGTTGACCCGCAACGCGCCCTGCATCGCGCGCCGGCGCTCGCCATCGGGCAGGCTGGCATGGCGGTCGGGGTGAACCTCGGTCTGCAAGGCGTGCCAAGCGCGATCAAGTTCCGCATCGTCAATGCCGAACCGGCTCGGGATACCGAACAAGGCGAAGTAATCGAGAGAAAAATCCACACTCATGGAAGCGAACGATACTTCAAGCCCGCAGGAAAACCAAAAAAGTTGTGCTCAGACATTGAAGCTTTCGCCGCAACCGCACTGGTTTCTAGCGTTGGGGTTGTCGAATTTGAAGCCTTCGTTGAGTCCTTCGCGCACGTAGTCCAGTTCGGTTCCATCGAGGTAGACGAGGCTTTTCCGGTCAATAACCACCTTGACGCCATGGCTGTCGAACACAACGTCGTCGGCGAGTGTTTCATCGACGAATTCGAGCTTGTAGGCCATGCCCGAGCAGCCGGAAGTTTTCACCCCCAGGCGGATACCAAATCCTTTGCCGCGCTTGCCGATGAAACCGGCGACATGCCGGGCGGCGCGTTCGGTCAGGGTCACGCTCATTTCATCGTTCCTCCTGCTTTTTCCTATAATCGGCCACCGCAGCACGGATGGCGTCCTCGGCGAGCACCGAGCAGTGGATTTTCACCGGCGGCAGCGCCAGTTCCTCGGCGATCTGGGAATTCTTGATTGTCAGCGCCTCGTCGAGCGTCTTGCCCTTGACCCATTCGGTCACGAGCGACGACGACGCAATCGCCGAACCGCAGCCGTAGGTCTTGAAGCGCGCATCCTCAATCACGCCATCCTTGCCAACCTTGATCTGGAGCTTCATCACGTCGCCGCAGGCCGGCGCGCCAACCATGCCGGTGGCCACGCCATCTTCGTCCTGCGCAAACGAACCGACGTTGCGGGGGTTTTCGTAGTGATCCAGAACTTTGTTGCTGTAGGTCATGCTGTCTTTCTCCTGTCTGTCGCGCCGACGCTCTCCGTCCGGCGCTTCCCGTCCGGGGATTTTAACGGGCCGCCCACTGCACGGTATCGAGATCAATCCCCGCCTGCACCATTTCCCACAGCGGCGAGAGATCGCGCAACTTGCCGACCCTGGTTTTCAGCACCTCGATGGCGTAGTCGATTTCTTCTTCGGTAGTGAAACGCCCGAGGGTGAAACGGATCGAACTGTGGGCGAGTTCGTCGTTGCGCCCCAGCGCACGCAGCACGTAGGACGGTTCCAGACTGGCCGATGTGCAGGCCGAACCTGAGGAAACCGCGATGTCCTTGATCGCCATCATCAGCGATTCACCTTCGACGTAGGCGAAGGAAACGTTGAGGTTGTGTGCGACCCGGTATTCCAGGTCGCCATTCACGTAAGTCGCTTCAAGCGTGGAAAGACCGGCGAGAAGCCGGTCGCGCAGGGCGCGGATGCGCGGCACTTCGTCTGCCATTTCCGCGCGTGCGAGGCGAAAGGCTTCGCCCATGCCGACGATCTGGTGCGTCGGCAAGGTGCCCGAGCGCAGGCCGCGTTCGTGACCGCCGCCGTGCATCTGCGCTTCCAGCCTGACACGCGGCTTGCGACGCACATAGAGCGCGCCGATGCCCTTGGGGCCGTAGGTCTTGTGCGCGGAAAAACTCATCAGGTCGACGGGCAGCTTTTTCAGGTCGATGTCGACCTTGCCGGTGGCCTGCGCCGCATCGACGTGGAAAACGACGCCTTTCTCTCGGCAGATGGCGCCCATTTCCGCGATGGGCTGGATCACGCCGATTTCGTTATTGACCAGCATGACCGAAGCCACGCTGGTGTCCGGACGTAGCGCGGCGCGAAAAACGTCGAGATCGACAAGGCCGTTTTCCTGCACGTCGAGATAGGTTGCGGCGTAGCCCTCGCGTTCGAGTTCGCGCACGGTATCGAGCACGGCCTTGTGCTCCGTCTTGACCGTGACGACATGGCGGCCCTTGTCCCGGTAAAAGTGCGCCGCGCCCTTGATGGCGAGGTTGTCCGACTCGGTGGCGCCGGAAGTCCACACAATTTCGCGCGGCTCGGCCCCGACCAGCGCCGCGACGTCCTCGCGCGCCTCCTCCACCGCCGCTTCCGCCTCCCAGCCGAAGGAATGCGAGCGGCTCGCCGGATTGCCAAAACGCTCGGTGAGCCAGGGAATCATCGCCTGCGCCACCCTCGGGTCGACTGGCGTGGTGGCAGAATAATCCAGGTAAATTGGAAGTTTCATTTGTGTCTCTCTATCTTCTTGCCGAATTCTTGCCGAACGAAGCGGAACGCCCGTTTTTACACTATTCTTCGTCAGGCCGAAACGGCGGCGAGGTTTTTCAGCGCCGCGACGTTGCGCACGAGCGCCGCGACGAACGGCTCGACATCTCCTGCCCTGGTTTCGCGCCCCATGCTCACGCGTATCGCGCCACGCGCCCGTTCTGGCGCGACACCCATCGCGTCCAGCACGCGCGAAGTCTCCGGTCGCGTGCTGGAACAGGCCGAACCGCTGCCACAGGCAAAACCGGCGCGGTCGAGCTGTTCGACAAGCGTGCCGCCGTCGATGCCGTCGAAAGCAAAATAAACCGTGTTGGGTAGCCGCCGCGCGCCCAAGGCAAACACCGTCGCCCCCGCCGCCACGAGCCGCGCCTCGCATTCGTCGCGCAAGGCCGCGAGCCGGGCCGCTTCCGCCACCCGCCGCGCCACGGCCCGTTCGGCAGCAACGCCAAAACCAACCAATGCGGCGACGTTCTCCGTACCCGAACGCAAACCTCTCTCCTGACCCCCTCCCGCGAGCAGCGGCGTCAGTTCCACCCGTTTGTCGAGCAACAGCGCACCCGCGCCGAGCGGCCCGCCGAGCTTGTGCGCCGACAGCGTCGCCGCCGCCAGA
The DNA here is from genome assembly GCA_031289095.1 of Azoarcus sp. Classification (GTDB taxonomy): domain Bacteria; phylum Pseudomonadota; class Gammaproteobacteria; order Burkholderiales; family Rhodocyclaceae; genus WRNU01. Next base: position 12,809 of record JAITQD010000092.1, on the reverse strand, counting down.
CCGAGACCGTGGAAATCCAGCGCCAGCCTGCCGAAGGTCTGTACCGCGTCGCAGTGGAAATACGCCCCCGCCGCGCGCGCCTCGGCGGCCAATGTCGCAATATCCTGCACGACACCGGTTTCGTTGTTGGCGGACATCACCGAAACGATGACAGGCCACTGCGCCAGCGCCTCGCGCCAACTGGCCTCATCGACCATCCCCGTGTCCGTCACGCCAATCTCGAACAGCGCCCAATCCTGCCGCGCGAGCTGACGCGCCGGCGCCAACACACTGGGGTGTTCGATGGCGCTCACCGCGAGCAGCCCCGGCTTGCGGCAAGCCGCCATGCCCTTGAGGAACAGGTTGTTCGCCTCCGTACCGCCACTGGTAAAAATCACCTCAACCGGATGCGCTCCGGCGGCGGCGGCCACCCGCTCGCGCGCCGTCTCCACTGCCGCCCGCGCCCGCCGTCCCCGCTCGTGACTGCTCGACGCATTACCACAACGTTCGCCCAGCCAGGGCAGCATGGTCTCGCGCACGACCGGATCGAGCGGCGCGGTCGCATTCCAGTCGAGGTATACGGTATCGGCCACGTGGGCACCCGTGTTCAGGAGGGACGATTCTCCACCCGCATCATCTGCGCTGGCGGGGCATTGCCGTGCATGCTGGCAGCGGAACAAGAGCGCTGCCCGACCAGCGAACCGAGCGTAACCGAGTCGAGGTAATCGAACATGCGTTTGTTGAGGCTGGCCCACAGGTCATGCGTCATGCACTGTGCGGCGTTGTTACAGTTCGCCCGTCCGCCGCAACGGGTAGCGTCGAGCAGCTCATCGACTGCGAGCACGACATCGGTCACGGTAATCTCGTCCATGCCACGCGCCAACTGGTAGCCGCCGCCCGGCCCGCGCACGCTCTTGACGAGATTGCAACGCCGCAGACGACCAAAAAGCTGCTCAAGGTAAGAAAGTGAAATGTTCTGGCGTTCCGAAATTCCGTTCAACGTCACCGGGCCGTCATCCTGGCGCGAAGCCAGGTCGATCATCGCCGTCACCGCGAAACGTCCCTTGGTCGTGAGTCTCATTACTTCCCTCCGTTTTTTTCTGTGTGTCAGTCCTGCGGCAATACTCGAACGATTTTGTCGACTATATATACCTGTGGAAAATTGTCAACTTTTCTTGATTTTCGTAACAATCGCCTCGAAGGCGGGCGGGAACGGATCGCGCGGACGATCTTGAGGACGGTTGTTGCGATTTGGCGGCAAACTCGATATAGTCGCTGCTTCTCCGACGCGGGGTGGAGCAGTCCGGTAGCTCGTCGGGCTCATAACCCGAAGGTCGAAGGTTCGAATCCTTCCCCCGCAACCAATGCAATTTGCAAAGCGCCGGCCAGTCCGGCGCTTTGCGTTTCCCTGTAGAATTCGCGCCCATGAGTTATCAGGTTCTGGCGCGCAAGTGGCGGCCAAAATCGTTTGAGACGCTGGTCGGCCAAGAACACGTCGTCCGCGCGCTCACCCATGCGCTCGCCACCGGGCGGCTTCACCATGCCTGGCTTTTCACCGGCACGCGCGGCGTGGGCAAAACCACGATCTCGCGCATCCTCGCCAAGGCGCTCAATTGCGAGGCCGGCGTGAGCGCCACGCCCTGTGGACAGTGCGACGCCTGCCGCGCCATCGACGCCGACCGCTTTCCCGATTACGTCGAAATGGACGCCGCTTCCAACCGGGGCGTCGACGACATGGCGGCGCTGCTCGACCGCGCCGTGTATGCGCCGGTCGCGGGGCGCTACAAGGTCTACATGATCGACGAAGTGCACATGCTCACCGGGCACGCCTTCAATGCCATGCTGAAGACGCTCGAAGAACCGCCCGAGCACGTCAAGTTCATCCTCGCCACCACCGATCCGCAAAAGATTCCCGTCACGGTGCTATCGCGCTGTTTGCAGTTCAACCTCAAGCAGATGCCGCAGGGACAGATTGTCGAACATCTCGCGCGTGTCCTCGAAGCCGAGGCGACGCCGTTCGAGGCGGGCGCGTTGCGCCACCTTGCGCATGCCGCCGCCGGTTCGATGCGGGATGCGCTCTCGCTGCTCGATCAGGCCATCGCCCACGGCGCGGGCCGGGTGCTCGAAGAACAGGTCACGCACATGCTCGGCACCGTGGGTGACGATCACCTGTATGCGATTCTCGATGCGCTGGCGGCGAGCGACGCCGACGCCCTGCTCGCCGTAGCCGACGGCATGGAGATGCGCAGCCTGTCGTTTGACGCGGCCTTGCAGGCACTGGCAACGCTGTTGGGGCGAGTGGCGCTGGTGCAGTTCGCGCCCGCCGCTGTGGCCGACGAGCACGAGCGTGCCCGTCTGTCTGCCCAGGCCGGGCGGTTCGATGCCGAATACCTGCAACTGGCCTACCAGATTGCCATCCATGGCCGTGACGAACTGGCGCTCGCACCCGACGAATACACGGGTTTCACCATGAGCCTGTTACGCTTGCTGGCTTTCCGGCCCGAGCAGCCAACGGCGTCCAGCGCTGCGCCGGGCGGCGGCGGCACGGGCGGCAAGGCGCGCGTGTTGCCCGTCCAGCCCATGGCGGGAGGGAAACCTGCCGCTGTCGCGCCCGCACCCAAAGCAGAAGCGCCCAAGGCGATTGCTGCGATGACCAAGCCGACGGCGGTGCATGGCGGCGACGTGCCGCCATGGGAAGCGCTGCCACCGGAAGCGGAGATGCAGGTTTCCGATGCGCCCCCTGACATGCCCAAAAAGCGGGTGTCCGCCGAAAACCCTGGTGCGGCGCAAGCGGCGGCAGGCGCACAACGCAAACCCGCTGCCCAAAGCGAACCCGTCGCCGCCACGGCAGACGGCGCGGCGGTCGCAGCGGCTTTTGCGTGCGCCGACTGGCGCGAGGTCGTACGCGCGCTCGGTCTCTCCGGTCTGACGCGCGAACTGGCGCAACATTGCGAGTGGATCGGGTACGGCGACGGCGACTTGCGCCTGCGCCTCTCGGACATCTATCGTCACCTGCTCGAACTCGACGCCGCCATGCCCGCGCGCATCGAGGGCGAACTAGGCCGCGCCCTGGGTCATCCGCTGAAGCTGCACATCGAAACCGGCGCCATCGCCGGACAGACGCCGGCGCAGCGCGACGAATCCGAGCGCCGCGCGCGCCATGCTCAGGCCATGGCGGCGCTCAAAAGCGACCCCTTCGTGCTTGAACTGATCGAACGTTTCGACGCCAGTCTGAACGAAGACACGGTAAAGTTGTTGTAACACCCACTTTTTTTACCCCTCACGGAGTCATCGCATGATGAAAGGCGGACTTGCCGGCCTGATGAAACAGGCCCAGCAAATGCAGGAAAACATGAAAAAAATGCAGGATCAGATCGCTTTGCTCGAAATCGAGGGTGAATCCGGGGCCGGCATGGTGAAGGTGGTCATGACCGGCAAGTACGAAGTGCGCCGGGTCAGCATCGACCCCTCGGTGATGGACGACCGGGAAATGCTCGAAGACCTGGTGGCGGCGGCGGTCAACAGCGTGGTGCGCAAGGTGGAGAGCGTCACCCAGGAACAGATGTCCGGCTTCACCGCCGGTCTCAACCTGCCGCCGGGTCTCAAGATGCCGTTCTGATGGCCGCGCTTTCGAGTCTCGACGAGCTGATCGCCGCATTGCGCTGCCTGCCCGGCGTGGGGCCGCGCTCGGCGCAGCGCATGGCCTACCACCTGCTGCAACGCGACCGCACGGGTGCGGCGCGGTTGGCGCAGGCGATGGAGCGCGCGCTCGCGGTGCTGCGCCACTGCGTGCGCTGCAACACGTTTTCAGAAGAAGATGTCTGCGCGCGCTGCGCCAGTCCGCGCCGCGACGCAAGCCGCCTGTGCGTGGTCGAATCGCCCTCCGACCTGGCAATGATTGAGCAGACCCAATCCTACGACGGCTTCTATTACGTGCTGATGGGGCGGCTGTCGCCGCTCGACGGCATCGGCCCGCGCGAACTGGGGCTCGAACGCCTGATCGCCCGCGCCGACGACGGTCAGGTGCGGGAAGTAATTCTCGCCACCAATTTCACCAACGAAGGTGAAGTCACTGCGCTCACCCTCGCCTCGCTATTGACCGCACGCGGTCTGACGGTCAGCCGCCTTTCGCGCGGCGTGCCGGTCGGCGGCGAACTCGAACACACCGACGTCGGCACCATCGCCCAGGCGCTGGCCGAACGACGCACCCTGTCCTGAGGCGCGCTGTGGATCATCCGGAGGAATCGCCATCGTGAAACCCTGCATGAACCGGCCCGTGTCCGCATGCTTCTCGTCTCGCTTCTCCTGTCGGGGGGCATTGGCGATATAATTTCACGGTTTTTGGGAGTTTTTCGTCCCGAGTGGGACAAAGGGAAGAAATCATGAGTGACCAGAAAATGGACAGCGAGCGCCGGAATCTCATCCTGGCGACAACCGCTGCCGGCAGCGTGGCGGTGGTGGCGGCGGCAGTGCCGTTCGTCGGCAGCCTTGCCCCGTCTGAGCGCGCGAAGGCCGCCGGCGCGCCGGTCGAGGCGGATATTGGCAACCTCAAGGCAGGCGAAAAAATGGTTGTGAAATGGCGCGGCAAGCCGGTCTGGATACTGCGCCGCACCAAGGAAATGCTCGCGTCGCTCGAAACGACGAAGGACAGCCTGGCCGATCCGGATTCCAAAGAGCCTCAACAGCCCGAATACGCCAGAAACACGCAACGGGCGCGACCGAATCCGAACCCCGACACCGGCAAGGATGGCGACGACTACCTCGTCGTCATCGGCATCTGTACGCACCTTGGCTGCTCGCCTTCGGACAAGTCTGCGGAAGGAAACTGGCATGGCGGCTTCCTGTGCCCCTGCCATGGTTCGCAGTTCGACCTCGCCGGGCGCGTGTTCAAGAGTCAGCCCGCGCCGACGAACCTCGAAGTCCCGCCCTACAAGTTCCTGAGTCCCACCCGAATCCTCATCGGCGACGATTCCGGCGCTGGCACTTCTTCGGAGGCATAAAACATGGCCAGCATCTACCCGAAATACCAGTCGGACGGCAGCCGCCTCGGCGGCCTGATGGAGTGGTTCGACGCCCGCTTTCCGCTGACTTCCCTGTGGAAAGCGCACCTGTCCGAGTATTACGCCCCGAAGAACTTCAACTTCTGGTACTTCTTCGGTTCCATCGCCCTCGTGGTGCTCATCATCCAGGTCGTGAGCGGGATTTTCCTGACCATGAACTACAAGCCCGACGGCAATCTCAACGCCGCAGGCATCCCGGGTGCCTTTGCAGCCGTCGAATACATCATGCGCGACGTCTGGGGCGGATGGTTCATCCGCAACATGCACTCGACGGGGGCATCGGCCTTCTTCATCGTCGTGTACCTGCACATGTTCCGCGGCATGCTCTACGGTTCGTACCGCAAGCCGCGCGAGCTGATCTGGATTTTCGGCGTCCTGATCTTCCTGTGCCTGATGGCAGAAGCGTTCATGGGCTACCTGCTGCCGTGGGGGCAAATGTCCTACTGGGGCGCGCAGGTAATCCTCAACCTGTTCTCGGCCATTCCTGTCGTCGGCCCCGATCTCTCGGTGTTCGCCCGCGGCGACTTCGTGGTGTCGGACACGACGCTGAACCGCTTCTTCGCCTTCCACGTCATCGCCGTGCCGCTGGCGCTGATCGGGCTGGTTGTCGCGCACGTGCTGGCGCTGCACGAAGTCGGCTCCAACAACCCTGATGGCGTCGAAATAAAGAAGTTCAAGGACGAAAAAGGCATTCCGCTCGATGGCGTTCCGTTCCACCCGTACTACACAATCGGGCACGACCTTCCCGCCATCAGCATCTTCATGTTCTTCTTCTTCGCGGTCGTGTTCTTCTGGCCAGAAGGCGGCGGCTATTTTCTGGAAGCCAACAACTTCCTGCCCGCCGACCCGATGAAAACGCCAAACCACATCGCCCCGGTGTGGTACTTCACGCCGTTCTACTCGATGCTGCGCGCGATGGTATGGAATTTCTTCTGGATTCCCGCCAAGCTCTGGGGCGTCATCGCCATGGGCGGCGGCGTGGTGATCCTCGCCTTCCTGCCCTGGCTCGACCGCAGCCCGGTGAAGTCGATCCGCTACCGCGGCCCGATCTTCAAGAACCTGCTCACCGTCTTCGTCATCGGGTTCCTGATCCTCGGCTATCTGGGCGCGCAGGTGCCGGAATACTGCTTCTTCGACCAAGCCTGGCTGCCGGGCGCCGTCATCGCGCAGATCTTCACCTTCTACTACTTCCTGTTCTTCCTGACCATGCCGTACTGGTCGAAGATCGACAAATGCAAGCCGGTTCCGGAAAGGGTGACGTTCAAATGAAAACGCGCGTAATCAAGCTCCTCAAGCGTCTTGCCATCGTTGCCCTGTTCACGCCGGCCCTGGTTGCCGCCTCCGAGGGCATACATCTGGACAAGGCGCCGCTCAGTACCGAGCAGGCAAACCTCCAGCACGGCGCCAAACTGTTCGTCAATTACTGTCTGAACTGCCATGGTGCTTCGCTGGTGCGCTACAACCAGTTGCAGAGGATCGGTCTCGACGAAAAAACGATCACCGAAAACCTGCTCTTTACCGGCGACAAGGTTGGCGACATGATGACGGTCGCCATGAAGCGGGAGGATGCCGAAGCCTGGTTCGGCACCGCACCACCCGACCTGTCGGTCATCTCGCGCGCCAAGGGGGCCGACTACCTCTACACCTACCTGCGCGGCTTCTACAAGGATGAGAATCGCCCAACCGGCTGGAACAACGTGGCCTTCCCCAATGTCGGCATGCCGCACGCGCTCTGGAATCTGCAAGGCGAACAGACCCTGGTGGAAAAAACGGGCGAAAACGGCCATCAGGAAGCCACCCTCGTTCTGAGCAAACCCGGCCAGCTATCGAAGGACGAATACGACCAGAATGTGGCCGATCTCGTCTCCTTCCTGGAGTGGATGGGCGACCCGAGCGCGGAAACCCGCAAGAAAATCGGCATATTCGTCCTCATCTTCATCGCCGGTTTTTACGTGCTAGCCCATGCGTTGGGAAAAAATTACTGGAAGGACATCCACTGAGCGGAGTACCGTACCAGCCCTGTTTCTCTGACCCCTTACGCACCGCGCAACGGCTTGCGCGGTGCGCTTTCGTTTTTTGTACCCCCGGAGTTGCCAAGCCATGATGAATCTCTATTCCGGCACAACTGATCCTTTTAGTCACCGTTGCCGGATCGTGCTCTACGAAAAGGGCATGGATTTCGAAGTGATCGACGTCGATCTTTTCAACAAGCCCGAAGATATCGCCATCATCAACCCCTACAATCGGGTGCCGGTGCTGGTCGACCGCGACCTCGTGCTCTACGAGTCGAACATCATCAACGAATACATCGACGAGCGTTTTCCGCATCCGCAACTGATGCCGCCCGACCCGATCATGCGGGCCAGGGCGCGCCAGTTGCTGCACACTTTTGAACACGAACTGTTCGAACGCATCCCGATACTCGAAACCGCCAACCAAAAAGAGAAAGAGAAGGAAAAAGAAAAGGAACTCGACCGGACGCGCGCTCACGTGCGCGACCATCTCATCCAGTTGGCGCCGATCTTCACCAAGCAAAAGTTCATGCTGGGCGACGAGTTCTCGATGCTCGACGTGGCGATTGCACCGCTTTTATGGCGGCTCGAACACTATGGCATCGAACTGCCCAAGGCCGCCTCGGCACTGATGAAGTACGCGGAGCGCATCTTCAGCCGCCAGGGTTTCATCGACGCGCTGACCCCGTCCGAAAAGGTCATGAGACGCTGAGACGGCGACAAAAGAGGCTTCGCCATGGTCTCCACCAAACCCTATCTGATCCGCGCCATTCATGAATGGTGCCTCGATCAGGGTTTCACCCCTTACCTGGCCGTACTGGTCGATGAGCGCACGCGGGTGCCTGCCGGCTATGCCCGCGACGGCCAGATCGTGTTCAACGTCGGCCCCGAGGCCACCCATCAACTGGTGATGGACAACGAGCAGGTGACGTTCCAGGCTCGCTTCAACGGCGTGGCGCATCACATCGTGGCGCCAATCGACAACATCGCGGCGATTTACGCGCGCGAAAACGGGCAAGGCATGGCGTTCGAGCCGACGAGCACGCCGCCGGGCGGCCAGCCGGAAGATCGTCCGCCCGACGACGAGCCGCCGCCACCGCCGCCGCGCGGTTCGCACCTGAAAGTCATCAAGTAGAACGCAACCGGAACAGGGAGAGCCGCGTCATGGAGTGGGGAAAACGTTACGAACTGGGCATCGCCCGTATGGACGAAACGCACCGGGAATTCGTCGACTTTTACAACGAACTGAACGCCGCCGCGCCAGAAAACTTCTTCGCGCACTTCGATGCCTTCATCGACCATACCGCAGCACATTTCGACCAGGAAAACCGCTGGATGGAAGCGGTGAACTTTCCCGCCTGCCACCGCGCCGAACACGACCGCGTGCTGGGCGTGATGCGCGAAGTGCGGCAGCGGGCCGGCAAAGGCGACGCCTTCCTGGGCCGCCGCCTGCTCGAAGAACTGCAACCCTGGTTCGACAACCACGTCGACACCATGGATGCGGCGCTGGCTTTCTACCTCAAGGAAATCAACTTCGATACCGAAACCGGCGCGCTCCCGGAAGGCAACCCCGCCTGTGGCGCACAAGGCGCGGCGGGGTGCTGCGCATAGTCACAGCAGGGCGATCGACGCGCGAGCGGCCAGCTACTTGACGATGACCGGTTTACCTCGCAACTGCATAATGGAGTCCCGGTTGCTGTCGTTGCACCAGACCTTGGTGGGACTTGCGTAGTGGTTCTGGCCGTAGAAGCTCACGATGTCGATCACGGCGTTGGCGCCGAATTTCTTTGCTTCTTCCTCGAACGAGGCCAGCACCCTGAGCAGGGCGTCGCGGCAGTCGCCCGCGATGAGACCCTGGGTGCGGGGCTGCTTCTTGTCGGCGGTTTCCGGGAAGGTCTCCTTGACCTCACCGGGTAGCGTCTGGCCGCGCAGATAATACTTGATTGAACCATCGAGTTTTCCGTCAGAGACGGCCGCCTCGACGGCGTTCTGGAAATCCAGATATACGCTTCCCGTCGAATCGGCGGCAACGGCGGCGGAAGACAGAACTGCGAAAATCGCGGGCGCGAGTATTTTCTTCATCGTGAATCTCCCTTTGTGCAAAATGTGACATGACGAAAGCGCGATGCCGGAATTGTAGCGCGTGCGGACTGCCTCGACAGCTTTTGCTTCCATCCCTAAAATACCCTCCTCCCTGCCGAGGAGCGTTGCGACCTCACCGAAGGCCAGGCTCGGCAGCCACATGAAGCAACGGCGCTCGCAAACCCATGCCGGTTTGTCGCGCCGTTTCTTTTTTGGCGCGCGAACGGCAATCCAGACGAGACCCGAAACATGCAAGCCGACCGCAGCGAAGAATTCCGCCAACACCTCGCCCGCCGCATTCTGGTGCTCGACGGCGCGATGGGCACGATGATCCAGCAACACGCACTCTCCGAGGCCGACTATCGCGGTGCGCGCTTCCAGGATCATCCCAGGGAACTCAAGGGCGATAACGACCTGCTGGTACTCACGCGGCCCGATGTCGTCGGCGGCATCCACCGCGCTTACCTGGATGCCGGGGCGGATATCGTCGAGACCTGCTCGTTCAACGCCACGCGGGTGTCGCAGGCCGATTACGGACTCTCCGCACTCGCCTACGAGCTGAATGTGGCGAGCGCCCGGCTGGCGCGCGCCCTGTGCGACGAATACACGGCGCGCACGCCGGAGAAGCCGCGCTTTTGCGCCGGCGTGCTGGGGCCGACTTCGCGCACGTTGTCGATTTCGCCCGATGTGAACGATCCCGGTTATCGCAATATTGAATTCGACGAACTCGCCGACGATTATTTCGAGGCCGCGCGCGGCCTCGCAGACGGTGGCGCAGATTTGCTGCTCGTCGAAACCGTGTTCGACACCCTGAACGCCAAGGCGGCGATCTTCGCCATCGAGCGCTTGTTCGAGGAACGCGGACAGCGGCTGCCGGTGATGATTTCCGGCACGATCACCGATGCGTCGGGCCGCACGCTTTCGGGGCAGACGGCGGCGGCGTTCTGGTATTCGCTCGCGCATGCGCGCCCGGTTTCCTTCGGCTTCAACTGCGCCCTGGGCGCGAAGGAACTGCGGCCCTACGTCGCCGAACTCGCCGCGCGCTGCAATACCTTTGTGTCCGCCCACCCCAACGCCGGATTGCCCAATCCGCTCGCGCCAACCGGCTACGACGAGACGCCGGAACAACTGGCCCTGGAGATAGGCGACTGGGCGCGCGCCGGGCTGGTGAACATCGTCGGCGGCTGCTGCGGCACCACGCCAGCGCACATCGCGGCCATCGCCCATGCCGTCGCCGGTCTCGCGCCGCGCCGCGCGCCCATGCCCGAACCCCGCTTGCGCCTGTCGGGGCTGGAGCCGTTCGAGGTCGACGCGCAAAGCCTGTTCGTCAATGTCGGCGAGCGCACCAACGTCACGGGATCGCGGGCGTTCGCACGCATGATCGTGGAAGGGCGTTTCGATGACGCGCTGACAGTCGCCCGGCAACAGGTCGACAACGGCGCACAGGTCATCGACGTGAATATGGACGAAGCGATGCTCGATTCCCCCGCAGCGATGGCGCGCTTTCTCAAGCTCGTCGCCGCCGAGCCGGATGTGGCGCGCGTGCCGGTGATGGTCGATTCCTCGCGCTGGGACGTCATCGAAGCCGGACTGCGCTGCATCCAGGGCAAGGGCATCGTCAATTCGATCTCGCTCAAATCGGGCGAGGAAGAATTCCTGCGCCAGGCGCGGCTGGCGCGGCGCTACGGCGCGGCGGCGGTGGTAATGGCCTTCGACGAGGCGGGACAGGCCGACACCTTCGCACGCAAAACCGCCATCTGCCGGCGCGCCCACGATCTGCTGGTCAAGCCGGTGGCCGAGGGCGGCGCGGGTTTTCCGCCCGAAGACATCATCTTCGACCCCAACATCTTCGCCATCGCCACCGGCATCGAGACGCACGACAACTACGCAGTCGATTTCATCGACGCAGTGCGCTGGATTGGCGACAACCTGCCGCATACGCACACCTCGGGCGGCGTCTCGAACGTTTCGTTCAGCTTTCGCGGCAACGACGCGGTGCGGGAGGCCATCCACACCGTGTTTCTCTATCACGCCATCCGCGCCGGGCTGACGATGGGCATCGTCAATGCCGGCATGCTCGGTGTTTATGACGATCTCGATCCCATCCTGCGCGACAAGGTGGAAGACGTAGTGCTCAACCGCCATCCCGGCGCGGGCGACGCGCTGGTGGAATTCGCCCAGACGGTCGTGGCGGGCACGGCGCGCAACAAGGCGCAAGGCCCCGATCTGGGCTGGCGCGACGCCCCGGCGGAAAAACGCCTCGAACACGCGCTGGTAAAAGGTATTGCCGATTTCGTGGTCGCCGATACCGAGGAACTGCGCGCCCGCCTGGAAGCCGAAGGCAAGACACCGCTGATGGTAATCGAAGGCCCGCTGATGACGGGAATGGACACAGTGGGCGACCTGTTCGGCGCGGGCAAAATGTTTTTGCCGCAGGTGGTGAAATCGGCGCGGGTAATGAAGCAGGCGGTGGCGCATCTGGTGCCGTTCATCGAAGCAGAAAAGGCGCGCGGCGGCAGCGCGAGCAAAGGGTGCATTGTGCTCGCCACGGTCAAGGGCGACGTACATGACATTGGCAAAAACATCGTCGCCGTGGTGCTGGCCTGCAACGGCTTCGAGGTGATCGACCTCGGCGTGATGACCCCGGCGGACAAGATTCTCGCTGCCGCGCGAGAGCACTCGGCCTGCGCCGTCGGCCTGTCGGGGCTGATCACGCCCTCGCTGGAAGAAATGTGCTTCGTCGCCGCCGAAATGCAGCGCCAGGGGTTTGAGGTGCCGCTCCTGATCGGCGGCGCGACCACCAGCCGGGCGCACACCGCCATCAAGATCGCACCGCACTACGCGCAACCTGTCGTCTACGTGCCCGACGCCTCGAAGGCGGTCGGCGTCGCCAGCGCTCTGCTTTCCCGTACTGGCGCGGAAGAATTCAAGGCGCGGCTCGCCGCCGATTACGAGCAGATACGCGCCCGTCACGCCGAAAAGCAGACAAGGCCCCTCATCGGGCTGGCCGCAGCGCGCGCCAACGCGCTGCGCACCCACTGGACGAAGCCCGCCGCGCCAGCGCCGTGCGATTGCGGTGCGCACGCCCATCCCGTGGCGGGCGCATCCGCCTATCGTCCGCCGCGTCCGCAGGCCATCGGGGTTCAGGCGCTCGACATCGACCTTGCCGCCTTGCGCCACTACATCGACTGGGGGCCGTTTTTCTGGACGTGGGATTTGCCGGGGCGCTTTCCGCAAGTCCTCGACGACGCCGTGGTCGGTGAAGCGGCGCGCGCCGTTTACCACGATGCACAGGCGATGCTCGACGAACTCATCGCGGGCAAATGGCTAGGGGCCAGGGCGGTATTCGGCCTGTTTCCGGCCAACAGCGTGGGCGACGACATCGCCTTTTACGCCGACGAGCATCGGGCGACGCCGTTGAGTGTCTGGCGCGGACTGCGCCAGCAGCACGAGCACGCGCCCGGCAAACCAAACCTGTGTCTGGCCGATTACATCGCGCCCCGCTCGTCCGGCGTGGCGGACTGGTGCGGCGCGTTCGCCGTCACCGCCGGGCTGGGGATTGAAACAAAACTTGCCGAATTTGCCGCCGCGCACGACGACTACCGCGCCATCATGCTCAAGGCGCTGGCTGACCGCCTGGCCGAAGCCAGCGCCGAATGGCTGCACGAACGTGTGC
>JAITQD010000054.1 GCA_031289095.1 Azoarcus sp. | reverse complement strand
GGTTCTTCCGCGATTTTAATGGGTAGATGGCAAAGGGGACATATCGAGGCGTCCGCTTCGATTCAGAAGGAGGTTCCGGGCGCACGCCGTGCGCCCCTACTGGGAAAGAGCACGCCTATTGCTTGAACAAGCCTTGCGCCGTTTGGCGTAAAGGGGCGGTGATGCCAAGCGGCGTCCAGGCAATGCCGCATTTCAATCCTCCATGAATGATGACAAAAAATCATGCGCTTGCCCTGCCAAAGGGGTTTGCCACGTCGATAATATGAGGAGATTATGTGAATATGAAATCTTTGTTGGTTATTTTGCTGCTTCTCGCCTGGTTTATGCTGTTCCAATTTTCCATCGTCATAGCATTGGAAGACCAAGAACATCAGATAAGGCGGAAAGTATTTGACGAGCTTGGCATCAAGCTTAGGGTTTATCAGGGGCCCATACCGAATCGAACCTGGAGGTCTGTTCTTCCGTATTTTGTCGGCGGCTTGACAGGACTCTTACTGGGATTCTCTTTTGATCATGGCCTTTTGGGTGCAGGCATAGGCTTGTTGATCTTCTTGGCATTTACATGGTTAATGGTCTTTTGTACGAGAAAAGAGGAAGAGCATCGCGTGTCACAGAACGCCAGGAGAAGCCTCGCGGAAAAAAACGGATCGTAGTCCGGCGGCGGAGAGTGCTTTGCCTGTATCGCGTCACCGCGTCCCGGTCGTGCGCCAACAAGAAGATCGGCAATCCCTTAAATCGAAAAATCCAGACCGGCGGCCGATTCGTTACGCAGGATTTCGTTTATTTTGTGCTCGCTCAGTCCGGGCACGAGTTTTTCAATCAGCGCATACGCATAACTCCGCAGATAAACGCCGCGGCGTATCGCCAGGCGCGTTGTGTTCGGGACGAACAGCTTGGGTACGTCGAAGCGGACCAGGCTGCTGTCGCGCTCGGGATGGTAGGCCATCGACGCGATGATGCCGATGCCCAGGCCGATATCGACGTAGGTCTTGATTACGTCCGCGTCGATGGCCGAGAGCACGGTATCCGGAACCAGCCCGGCCTCGGCGAAACAGCGGTCGATGTTGGAACGTCCGGTGAACCCCTCGTTGTAGGTAACGATCGGATACTCGGCAATGTCCGCCAAAGTGATGTTTTCAAGCTTGGTGAGCGGATGGCCGCGCGGCGCGATGATCGCGTGGTGCCAGGTGTAGTAGGGAAATGCGGCAATCTCCTGAGTGTTGGTCAGCCATTCGGTGGCAATGGCGATGTCCGCCTCGCCGGTCGTCAACAGGTCGGCAATCTCCTTGGGGCTGCCCTGGTGTAACACCAGATGCACCTTGGGATGCTCGGCCTTGAACTGTTTGATTACTTCCGGCAGCGCATAGCGGGCCTGGGTATGGGTCGTGGCGATGACCAGATTGCCGGTCTCGCGGCTGGCGAAGTGTTCGGCGATATTGCGCATGTTCTGCGTGTCGAGCAGGATACGCTCAACGACGCTCAAAACTTCCCTGCCCGGTTCCGTCAGCCCGAGCAGGCGTTTACCGCGACGGATGAAAATCTCGACGCCCAGTTCGTCCTCAAGGTCCTTGATATGCTTGGAGACCCCCGGCTGCGAAGTAAACAAGGCGTTGGCCACGGTCGTCAGGTTGAATTCCTGACGCACCGTTTCGCGCACGATCTTGAGTTGCTGAAAGTTCATCCTGGTCTTCTCTCATGCCATGACGCCGCGCGCAGACCTACCCGAACCGCCGCGCGGCCGATCGATCGTCCGGGACAAGCCGCGCGCCGGTTGGCGGAAGATGTCGAGCATGGCGGCACTGTCCTGCGTCACACCGCTTGCCACGCCAAACGTCAAACACCCGCCTCGATGTAAAACCGCCCAGCAACTCCCCGTTTCCAGCTAATGATCCGTAGTCTAGTAACTCCCGCCATGCCTCCCAACGAATTATTTTCTATTTGCTTATGTCTGCATCATGCATAACATAAGAACTGAAAGTTATTGACGGAAAATAAAACATTCCAAAAAGAAACAAGTTTTGAAAACCCTCAGTGAAGCGGCGTATCTCGTAGTCAGGCGCGCAACGGCTCGACGGCTTCCTCGGCCTTGCGTCGTTTACGCTGCCTGTCTCTTCCACCCACCCCTGCCGGAAATTCTTCGCATCCCTGACGGCGGGCAAGAGTGGTAAAGTGGTTCCGAGTTTGAAAAACGCGCGCCGAAAGCCAAATCCGCCCCTAAAAAGGCCATTGGGAAGGAGTAGAAGACATGAAAACCACTGGACGATCGCTCTGGAAATACCTTTGTCTGGCTTTACTGATTTTGCCGATTTCCGCCCTCCCGCAAGCCGAACCGGCCGCCGGGGAACAAATGCCCGTATCGGGGCAAATCGTGGAGGTGGTCTTCGTGCTCGATACCACCGGATCGATGACCGGCCTGATCGAAGGCGCGAAACGCAAGATATGGTCGATCGCCAACGCCATTGTCGACCAGAATCCCGACGCGGCCATCCGCATCGGCCTCGTCGGCTACCGCGACATCGGCGATGACTATGTCACCCGCGTTTATCCCCTGACCACGGACATCCAGGGCATCTACGGCAAACTGCTGGACTTCAGGGCCAACGGCGGCGGCGATACGCCGGAATCGGTGAACGAAGCGCTGGACGCCGCCCTGCTCAAGCAGGGCTGGACGCCCTCCGGCGCGGGCCGGGTCAGCCGCGTCATTTTCCTGGTCGGCGACGCGCCGCCGCACATGGACTACCCGCAAGACCGCAAATACCCGGAAATCATCCGGGAAGCCCGGCAAAAGAGCATTATCGTCAATGCCGTGCAGGCGGGCGATTTGTCGCAAACCCGTAAAATCTGGCAGGAAATCGCCCGGCTCGGCGCGGGCGAATATATCGCCATTCCCCAGGACGGCGGCAGGATCGTGGTGATCGAAACGCCTTATGACGAAGAAATCATCATCATCCAGAGAAAGCTGAATACGACGCTCATTCCCTACGGCAAACGGGAAGTCCAGGCCGAAGTCGACATAAAGAAACGTTCTTACGAAGCCGCGGCGCCGTCCGTCGCCGCCGACATGTCGGGTTTTGTCAACAAATCCGGCAAGGGCCGCGCGGTGATTACCGGCGCGGGCGACCTGATCGCCGATTTCAATGAAGGCAAGGCCAAGCTCGACAAGATTCCCGCCGCCGAATTGCCGGAAAACATGCGCGGCATGACGTTCACGGAAAAACAGGCCTACATCGCCGAACAAACGCAAAAACGCGACGAACTGGCCCGTGAGCTTGCGCAAAAAGTCAGCCAGCGCGATGCTTTTGTCAAGACGGAAGAAGCCAAAAAACCAGCCGGGAAAGAAGGCGACAGTTTCGACCGGGAAGTTTCCAAAACCCTCAAGACGCAGATCAAATAGCCACCCTCGCCTGACGGTCGCCGAAACCCCGGCATTCAGGCCGGGGTTTCGTTTTATAGCGCTTCCCAAAAACAATTTAACGGCGCGGAACCGCTGCAAATTCCCCGGCGCTCTCCTGGTCAGGGTGCTCCGAAGAGGTTTCTACCCCACGCCTCCCCCGTAGGGGCGCACTGCGTGCGCCCGCAGCCGTTCAGGGGAGGTTCCGGACGCACGCAGTGCGCCCCTACGGATGAGCGGGGTGGGTTTGAACGACCCGCCGTGCGCCCCATGGCCCCGTAAGCCCGCCATTTCCCCTTTCAGTAGACGTGGGGACAATCCCCTTGGGGGCGAGGGCGTCCCGCCCTCG